>MNYJ01000125.1 GCA_001874005.1 Desulfobacteraceae bacterium CG2_30_51_40 | reverse complement strand
CCTCTATTTAACCTGTTATACAATAAAGCTGAAAATAATAAGGTATCAACTCATTATTTGGGGGATCGCTTTGCGCAGACCAGGGATCAGCTTCTGTAGGTGCGCCTTCAGGCGCAGGGAGTGCACGGTTCCCATGCGGCTGAAGCCGCAACTACACCCAATTATTGAGTTCATACACAATAAGAAAGGAGCGTTAAGCGGATGAATTTTTTAGCTCAACCCAAGAAGTACAAGAGCCTTATGGCCGATGAGGGATCAAGGGCCATAATGGAAAAGACCATCTCCTTCTTTGAGAATATGGGCAAAACCCGCCTGCTGGACGACTACAACAAGAAGATCTGGTACCGTGAGTTTGTTGATTTTATAGGCAGAGAGCAGATCTTCGCAAAGCTTTTGACCCCCGGCGCTTACGCGGGCGGAGATCCAGACGCCCGGTGGGACACGGCACGCAATAATGAGTACAGCGAGCTTCTCGCCTTCTACGGGCTGGGCTATTGGTACTGTTTCCAGGTTACAATCCTGGGCCTTGGCCCCATATGGATGAGCCCAAACGAAAAGGCAAAGGAAAAGGCGGCCCGGCTTCTCAGGGAAGGGGCTATTTTTGCCTTTGGCCTCTCCGAGCGGGCACACGGAGCTGATATTTATGCAACCGAAACAACCCTTACACCCAAAGGTGAAGGACAGTGGTCAGCCAATGGAGAGAAATACTACATCGGAAACGGAAACGAAGCCGAAATGGTCTCCACACTCGGAAAGGTCAAGGACGGGACAGAGGATTTTGTTTTCTTTGTGACCAATTACCGCCACAAGGCCTATGAACTCAAGAAAAACGTAATCTCCCATCAGGAATATGTATCACACTTTGCGCTGCACGACTATCCCATCACCGAAGAAGATATCCTTTCCCGCGGCCCCCATGCCTGGGATTCGGCCCTCAATACAGTGAACGTAGGAAAATTCAATATCGGGCCTGCCTCCATAGGAATGGCCGAGCACTGCTTCTATGAGGCCATAACCCACGCCGCCAACCGAACGCTTTACGGCCTGAGGGTTACAGACATGCCGCACGTGAAAAGAAACTTCATGGACGCCTGGCTGAGGCTCATAGCAATGAAACTCTATCACCGCCGGGCCACCGATTATTTCAGACAGGCCAGCCCGAAAGACCGCCGCTACCTTCTCTATAATCCCACCAGCAAGATGAAGGTGACGCTCCAATCCGAAGAGGTGATCAACCTGCTCTGGGATGTCATAGCTGCGAAGGGATTTGAAAAAGACACCTATTTTCACATGGCGGCAGCAGACGTCCGTGGCCCTTCCAAGCTGGAAGGCACGGTTCACGTAAACGTCCAGCTCATCCGGAAGTTCATGAAAAACTATTTCTTCAATCCCGCGGAATATCCTGCCGTGGCCCCTGATTTCTCCATCAAAGATGATCTGTTTCTGTTCAACCAGGGACCGACCCGTGGTCTGGGGGAGATACGGTTTCACGACTACAGGCCGGTGTTCAATTCGTTCCGGGATCTGCCCAATGTTGAGCTCTTCATGCGCCAGATGGAGATCTTCCGTGAACTTCTCGAAAAAGCCGGGCCTGAAAAGTCTCAGGACCTTGACCCGGTCTTCTCACTCCCGCTGGGCGAGATGTTTTCAATAGTTGTTTACGGTCAACTAATCCTGGAGCAGGTCCAATTGATAAATCTCGACCAGGGCGTCCTCAACCAGATATTCGACTTCATGGTGCGGGACTTCGCCCGTTTCGCGCTCCAGATCTACAGCCTGCCTAACACCAGAAACGAGCAGCGGGACTTCTGTCGAAAGATAATGCTGATTCGGCCCGACGGAGATGAAACTCAGTACAGGCAGGTATGGAAGAAGTATGTAATCCCTCTTAACGGGGAATACGGCATGAACGCATAAAGCCGGGCATCCAACTCTGCAGCCCTTACAACAAGCCGGTTTGAAAAGGAGCGAGCCTTCAAGCGCCCGTCTTTAAGCCGCTTTGACGGTTCTACCACCTCTTGACCGACTTTACCGGAGGACACCTCAGTGAACGAAGAGGAGAAAATGATTCCGCAGAACCAAAGCGCTTTTTATATTGATACGTTCCGGCCGGAAGATGCCGAAGGCATTGTCCGCCTCTTCAGATCAGTTTACGGTGAAGGTTATCCGATCAGGCTTTTTTACGACCGCGAGGCAATCATAGCCGCAAACAGAGAAGGCAGTTACATTTCAATCGTGGCGCGCACCCCTGACGGACAGGTCATCGGGGTAAGCCCCCTGTATCGCTCCTCGCCCTACAGGGGGCTCTACGAGGTAGGAGTCGGTCTGGTTTTGAAGGATTATCGCAACTCCGGCGCGAGTAAAGCTACCTTATTCTATCTCTTCAACGAGTTCGTTCCTAAAAATCCTCAGATAGAGGAACTCTTCGGAGAAGCAGTCTGCAATCACGTCTTCATGCAGAAGACGATCCCGCCATCAATGCATAAAGAGACAGCCATAGAGGTTGCTCTAATGCCTGCCGAAGCATATACGACGGAGAAAAGCGCTCAAGGCAGGGTAGCAGTGCTTGACGCATTCAGATGCTATGTCACCAAACCTCACCAGATTTTCCTCCCGCCGGTTTATGAAGAAATCCTTGGGCGCACCTATTCCCGCCTTGATTATGACCGCACGATAGATATTTCAGAGGTAGAATTGCCTTCCTCTTCCCAGACCCGGGCCGAACTCCAGATTTTTGATTTTGCAAGGGTGGCCCGTATAGCTGTCGAGCATGCGGGATCGGACTTCGCAGCCCGCATCTCCGAACTGGAAAGCAATGCCCGCGCTAAGAATGTAATAGTTTTTCAGGTCTGGCTCAACCTGGCCGAACCCTGGGTCGGAGGAGCGGCGGAACTGCTGCGGGAAAAGGGATATTTCTATGGAGGGGCTCTGCCTCGCTGGTTTGACAGCGACGGGCTTCTCATGCAGAAGACCGACTGCGACCCTGACTTCGAAAACATTATTCTCTACGCCGATTTTTCAAAGGAACTTCTCGAGTTCATCCAAAGGGACCGCAAACAGCTATATTAAAGGAAAGACCACTCTCGTTCAGCCCCAACAGCTCCCTGAGCCGATATCTTAATCTGTTTAAGGCCATTTTTCTTATCCAAACACTTCCTGCCTGGTCTGGCAACTTCGGGAAACGCCTGGTCAAAACCCCCAAGCTCTTCCTCGTGGATACGGGAGTTGCCTGTCACCTGCTTGGCATTGAGGATAGTGCCGCTCTGAAAAGCCACCACAACGGCTAAACATGCCCTCGCCCATCTTGCGAGCGAAGGCACCCAGATTTGACGACTTTTTTATGCGGCAAGCTTTTCGATCCTTACGGCGCTTACCTTGAACTCGGGAATCTTGGCGATGGGATCACACGCCGAACTGGTAAGCATATTTGCCGGATTCTCACCGAAGTGTATGGGCATGAAAAGAACGCCCGGTCGCACGGATCTCGTCAGGCGCGCGGGGGCCTCCATAGTACCCCTTCGATACGGAAAATGAGCACAATGTCCCCACCCTTGATAGAAAGGCGAGCCGCATCCCGCGGGTTGATGTCAACATAGCCTCTCTGTATCAGCTCAATAATTGGGGAGATGGCTTTGCGCAGATCAGGACTTGAAGACCAGAAATCAGGTTCTGTAGGTGCGCCTTCACGCGAAGGGCGCAAGGTTACCGTGCGGCTTAAGCCGCACCTACCCCGGATTTTTTTACATCATGCAGTGTGTCAGATTTGGGCCCAACGAAAGATGAAAATAGCCATTTATGGATGGCAACTATTTACTTGGCAGCCAAACCATGTATAATACAGGCTGCTATTTGCAGGATAAACTGCGTCCTGTTCATACCCTTTTGCTAGGAAAGGAGCTAACCGGCATGAAAATAGGAATGGCACTTCTTCTTACAACAGTCTTGTCCCTCGTCGCCTCAGCTTACGCCCAACCCCCATCCATTGACGGCACCTGGCATGTAACCGCGGTGCTGACCGTAACCTCTGTGCCCAACGCTTATGTTAAGGAGGGCCACATGAAGGAAGAGACATGGCGAGTATCCCAGCAGGCAGACAGCGCGACTCTCACCACGCCGAACGGGTCAGTCCAGGGGCGGTTCATACCTCAAACTTACGAGTTCCCACAGGGGGTATGGCGCTTTGAATTGGCTGTCCCCAATTTCATGGGCCAGCCCAACCTAGGGGCGAAGTTCGAGGTAGTTATCCTTAAGCGATCAGCCAATGTTCTAAGCGGAGGATCTACCGTTACCTATTACAGCGTCAATCCTTACGGAGGCCAGTGGGTTCCGGCCGGCATGGAAAGCTGGAGGTTTGATGCAACGCGTATTTAAATTAGTGTTACAGCTCAGTGCATTTCCATTTCATCCTGTTAAATAAAAGGGCCTTTAACCTCCGAAAAAGGCTTACAAAATCTTAACCAGGAGATTGTTCTAATGAAGTATAGATCCATAGCACTTATATTTTCAGGTCAGGGATCACAATATCCAGGCATGGGAAAGGACATCTACGATAACTTTGCCTCAGCCAGGAGGGTCTTTGAAGAGGCATCCGATGTCCTTGGCTATGACCTCAAAGAGCTTTGTTTCAGCAAGCCCTCAGAAGCCGGTGGTAAAATCACCCAGGGCCGTGATATCAACAAGACCATATACACTCAGCCTGCCGTATTTACGACCGGCTATGCATGCTTCCGTGCTTTCCTGGATACATGCCGGTCTGAAGAAATCCCATTTGACTTCAAACTTACGGCAGGCCATAGCCTCGGTGAATACACGGCACTGGTCGCAGCCGGCGTCATGGATTACGGTCCGTGCCTTTCACTTGTCCGGGAAAGGGCCACCCGCATGACCGAAGTAGGCAGGAACTTCCCTGATGCGGGCCTGTTGGCTGTTGTGGACAGAAGGGGCGATCTTGACTTTGAGATGGTCTCGGCACTCTGCGAAAAACACGGTCTTTACATAACCCTTAAGAATACCAGAAGACAGCTCGTGATTGGCGGACTGAACACAGGGCTCACCGAAATAGCGCAGGAGCTGAAAAAACTCGGCAAGACCACCACGGTGCTAAAGGTGGAAGGCCCTTTCCATACCCCCATGATGAAGCCTGCGGCAGACAAACTCAAGAAATCCCTCGACAGGGCTGATTTCAAGAAGGCGGTAAGACCCATCATCGCCAACGGGAGCGCGGACATAGTCGTTGAACCTCATCAGATAAAAGATGAACTATATAGGCAGATATTCCGGTTAGTTGACTGGCGCGGGTCCATCGAAAAAGCTGCCTCTTGCGGAACCGATCTTTTCATAGAGTTCGGGCCTAAGAAGGTGCTCTCCAACATGTTAAAGGATATCTGCGCGGATATTCCGAGGTTGAATGTGGAGGACATGGCCTCCCTTGAGGCCACCGTCAAGGCCCTTAGAGAATAACCCCCATGCCCAAATGGGGCGCAACGAAGGATGAAAATCACCCCCTGCCCTCCCACGTCAAGGGGGAGGAGTAAAGGCGAGGAGCATTTTCATACAAAGAATCAGTCGAGAGATGCCGTAATCATTTCCTTTTCTATCGCTCTGATCCTGTCCCTGAGGGCAGCGGCATCCTCGAACTCAAGGTTTCTTGCCGCCTTCTTCATTTTTTCCGTTAGGGTTTTTATGATGGCCTCCTTCTGCTCCGTAGTCATATAGGCTGATTCAGGTTCTGCCACCTTGGGTATCGTAACATAATCAGCCTCGTACGGGGATGCCATTATGTCCTCGATCGCCCTCGTTATGGATACAGGGGTGATATTGTTGATCTCATTATAATCCAGTTGAAGTCCTCTGCGCCTTGAGCTTTCCTCCATTGCCCTTCGCATGGAATCGGTTATCTGGTCGGCGTAGAGAATAACTTTCCCGTTTATGTTCCTGGCCGCCCTTCCAGCGGTCTGTATCAGAGACCTCTCGGATCGCAGGAATCCCTCCTTATCCGCATCGAGGATCGCTACCAGCGACACCTCAGGCAGGTCAAGGCCTTCTCTCAAGAGGTTTATGCCGACAAGAACATCGAAGACACCCAGGCGAAGATCACGGAGTATATCCACCCGCTCGATGGTCTTTATGTCCGAGTGGAGGTACTGTATCTTTACCCCGAGGTCAGCGTAGTACTCGCAAAGATCCTCCGCCATCTTTTTTGTGAGGGTTGTGACCAGAACCCTTTCGCCTTTGGTCACAGTCTTTCTTATCTCACCCAGCAGATCATCCACCTGATTTTTTGCATCCTTTACCTCTATCTCTGGATCCGCAAGCCCCGTGGGCCTTATTATCTGCTCTACAACCGCCTGAGCCACACTTAGCTCGTAAGGGCCCGGGGTTGCGGAAACATAAATGCTCTGCCCTACCCTTTCCTGAAACTCTTCGAAGGTAAGGGGTCTGTTATCCAGTGCCGAAGGAAGACGGAACCCGTATTGGACCAGGGTGTCCTTCCTTGATCTGTCGCCCCTGTACATGCCGTGGAGCTGGGGAATAGTGATATGGCTTTCATCTATGATCAGAAGAAAATTTCCGGGAAAATAGTCCAGAAGCGTGGGAGGAGGCTCTCCCTGGTGCCTTCCTGTCAGATGTCTTGAATAGTTTTCTATCCCGTGGCAATAACCCATCTCGATCATCATCTCAAGATCAAACAGGGTTCTTTCTTCCACACGCTGGGCCTCCAGAAGCTTGCCGATTCCCCTGAAATGCTCCACCTGCTCTTTGAGTTCCTCCTTTATCTCCCCTATGGCCCTTTCCCTTATCTCCACTGTTGTGACATAGTGGGTGGCCGGGTAGATTGTAACACGGTTAAGCTCCCTCAAGGTCTTGCCTGTCAGAGGATCAATCTCCCTGATGGCTTCCACAAGGTCTCCGAAGAAGCATATCCTCACTCCACGGTCCTCTTCGTGAGCCGGATAGATATCCAGTATATCACCCCTCGCTCTGAACCTTCCCCTGAAGAAATCCATATCACCTCTTTCGTAATGAATTTCAACGAGCTTGGCTATCGCGTCTTCTCTGCTGAGCGTCGTGCCTTTCTCCACGTAAAGGATCATCCCGTGATATGCCTCCGGGGACCCGAGGCCATAGATGCAGGAGACGCTTGCCACGATAATCGCGTCATCTCTGTCAAGAAGAGAGCGCGTTGCGGCATGTCTCATCTTGTCAATCTGATCGTTTATGCTTGAGTCTTTCTGGATATAGGTATCGCTTTGAGGGATATATGCCTCAGGCTGATAGTAGTCGTAGTAGCTTACAAAGTATTCAACGGCATTGTCCGGAAAAAGCCTCTTGAATTCCCCGTAGAGCTGTGCCGCCAGGGTCTTGTTGGGCGCAATGACAAGGGTCGGACGCTGCGTCCTTTCAATGACGTGGGCCATAGTGAATGTCTTGCCGGAGCCGGTAACTCCAAGCAGAATCTGCTGGGATAGGCCGCGGGCTATTCCTTCGCTTAAGGCATCTATGGCCTGGGGCTGGTCGCCGCAGGGCGCAAAATCGCTCCTGATCCTAAACATCTCTGTGCCAGGTAGTGCCCTTTGGTCCGTCTTCCAGAACCACCCCCATTTTTTTCAGGATGTCGCGGATCTCGTCGGCCCTCTTCCACTCCTTTTTCTTCCTCGCTTCCGTCCTATCCGCCACAAGCCTCTCCACTTCCGCGTTATCCAATGTAACCGTATCCTTGGCCACGCCCTCAAAAAAGGCTGCCGGGCTTTCCTTTAGAAGTCCCAGCACCGATGCGCAGACAATTAGTTCCTCCCTTCCTTCAGCGAGAAGAGATCTATCGCTTTCGCTCAGAGAAGCCTCCTGCCCAATGATCCTGTTTATCTCCTTGAGCTTTTCAAAGAGAAACGCCACCGCCCTTGCGGTATTCAGATCATCATCCATTGCCTGTCTGAACTCTTCTGGCAGGGGGAGGGCATCTCCTTTCAACTGTTTTGAAAGACCTTGATCATAGTTCCAGGGGCCGAGAATCGCATCCATCCTTTCAAGAGCCCTGTAGAGTCTTGTCAGACCTGACCGGTGTGCCTCAACAGCGCTTCTTGTGAAGTCAAGAGGGCTTCTGTAGTGCTGGGAAATCAGAAACATCCTGAGAACCTGTGGATGATATAATTTGAGAGCGTCCCTTATGGTAAGAAAATTTCCCAGGGACTTGCTCATCTTCTCCGAGTTCACGGTTACGAATCCGTTGTGAATCCAGTATCGCGCAAATTCTCCTCCCAGTGCGGCCACGGCCTGAGCCCTTTCGTTTTCATGGTGGGGAAAGAGGAGATCTTCACCCCCGCCATGGATGTCAAAGGTAGTGCCTAGGTAGTGGGTGCTCATGACGGAGCATTCCATGTGCCAGCCGGGTCTGCCTTTTCCCCAGGGGCTGTCCCATTGAGGTTCACCCTCTTTTGCCGCCTTCCACAGGGCAAAATCCATCGGATGTCTTTTTTGCTCCCCTATCGCAATACGGCTTCCGGCCTTCATATCCTCCAGTTTCCTGCCAGAAAGAGCCCCATAGCCCGGAAGACTCTCAACCGCGAAATATACATCATCTCCCGCCCTGTAAGCGTTTCCCTTCTCTATGAGGATCCGGATCATATCAATCATTGCCTCAATGTGTTCGGTCGCCCTGGGCTCCCTGTCCGCCCGCATGATGTCGAGCTGATCCATATCCGTGTAGAAGGCCTCGATATAGCGCCCGGCAAGGTCCTCCGGAGATTCCCCAAGGTCTTTCGCCCTTGCAATTATCTTGTCATCAACGTCTGTAAAATTCCGCACGTAGGTCACATCATTTCCAAGGGCCCGCAGATACCTGACCAGGACATCAAAGACTATGGCGGAACGGGCGTGACCTATGTGACACAGATCATAAACAGTGACCCCGCACACATAGATACCCACCCTGCCCTTCTCAAGTGGGGTAAAGGGCTCCAAAGCCCTAGCGGCCGTATTGTAAAGAGTAAGAGACATCAGAAAAAAAACCTCCTTGGAGAATATTTCAATAATAATGAGGCAACTACAGACTTCACAGTTTCGTCATTCACCGGCTTGATCGGGAAATCCAGTCTATCCTTGAATCAGGCGCACGGATTCCGGCTTTCGCCGAAATGACGAGTGGTCAAAGTTTTGCAATTGGTTCTAACGGTCATGCCCTCTTTCAATCTCCCATATCCATATCATACTGCTGGAAGTCCATTGTTCTGGGTGAGGCGGGTGAGGGAGAGTATCCCTTCGGCTCGGTGTCTGCCTTAAAAGGCTGAAAGATACTCTTTTTTGTATGCGGTCCGGCCAGAAGCCCGTTTTCAGCATCAATTCTTGCAAAGACGATTCCGTCCGGAGCCGCAAAATCCTTGGCAGCCATATCCTTTACGGCCTCGGACATAAAATAGAGCCAGATAGGGCTTGCAGCCCTTGAGCCCGTCTCCGTAATCCCCATGGATCTTCGGTCGTCATAGCCCACCCAGACACCCGCGAGCAGGTCGGGGGTGTAGCCTATAAACCAGGCGTCCCTAAGATCATTTGTTGTGCCGGTCTTCCCCGCTGCCGGCCTCCTGAGGGCCTTAACCCTCCATCCTGTCCCCTCCTGCACCGCGGCCTTGAGTATATCCGTTATTAGAAAGGCCGTTTGAGAGGGGATTGCCTCAGTCAACTGGGGGGAGTTTTCCTCCAGAACCTTGCCGTCTCTGTCCAGCACCCTTCTGACAAATATGGGGCTAGCCAGAAGACCGCTATTTGCGAAGGCTGAATAGGCAGTTGTAAGCTCCATCAGGGAAAGCCCGGAAGATCCCAAAGCCAGTGAAAGCTCCGGGGCTATCTCTGTTGAAATCCCGAGTCTCCTGGCGTATGATATCACGTAGTCAACGCCTATCTCCTTTAGTATCTTAACGGTTACTACGTTTTTTGACTGGGCCAGCGCGTTTCGAAGAAGAGTGGGGCCTGCAAACTTATCCTTATAATTCTTAGGCTTCCAGGGCTCATCGTCTGCCTGGGGTTTCCCGATGTACGGGGCGTCAAGAATAAGCGAGGCAGGTGTCATTCCTCGATCGAGTGCAGCCGAGTAGATGATGGGCTTAAAGGCCGAGCCGGGTTGTCTTCTTGACTGAAGGGCCCTGTTGAACTGGCTTTCTGAAAAATCCCTCCCTCCCATCATCGCTCTGACCTCACCTGTTGCCGGCTCCATGCAAAGGATAGCACCCTGAACGAGAGGCTTCTGTTGAAGACTGAGCATCCTCTTATCCGGACTTTCCCCTCCCTCCTCTACCCTTACAAGGATCACGTCTCCTTTCTTGAAAATCACAGAAGGAACCGGCGCCCTGGCAGCGTAATGGGGAGTGTCAGGATCAGGGAGTCTTGCCCACTTGATAGCGGAAAAGGGGATAATTCCACCCCCCCCGCCTGGAAACTTGACCCTGATTCCGGCCCCGGCATTGTCAATCCGTTCTACAACCGCCTCAATTACATCCCCTGATGAAGGGCCGGCAACTGGGCCGGGACGGCTCGAAAGAAACTCCCTTACCTGATCATCGTTTAGCTGCCTTAGAGGCCCCCTGTAACCCTCCCGCATGTCGAGTTCGGACAGCCCCTTGTTCAGGGCTTCGCCGGCCGCGGTCTGCATCTTCAGATCAAGGGTCGTATAGACCTTGAGTCCACCTGAATGGACGGTTGCCTGGCCATATTTCTCAATAAGATATCTGCGCACATGTTCGCTGAAATACCCTGCCTTCTGAAAGGTGTTTTCATGGTCTGTCTTGAATACGAGCTGCTCTCCGACTGCCTTCTGCGCCTCAACCGCGCTTATATAGCCGTCCTCTGTCATACGTTCGAGTACATAGCGCTGACGGGCCTTTGCCGTCTCAAAGTTCGATATGGGGGAATAACGGCCGGGCGCCTGAGGAAGTCCGGCAAGAAGAGCGGCCTCGGCAATGGAGACCTCCGATATGGATTTCCCGAAATAGGTTCTTGCCGCCGCCTCGACTCCGTAAGCACCGTGGCCCAGATAGATCTGATTTAGGTAAAGGAAAAGGATTTCTTCCTTGGAAAACGCCTTCTCCAACTGGATGGAAAGGGTAGCCTCCCTTACCTTCCTCTTGTAAGTCCTCTCTGCACTTTTTAGCAGCAGGGACTTTGTCACCTGCTGAGTTATGGTGCTTCCTCCCTGTTCGATCTTTCCGGCCGAGAGGTTTCTAACAAAGGCCCTTGCAATCCCCAAAAAATCAAGACCCCGGTGTTCCATAAAACGCCTGTCCTCTGATGCGATAAAGGCATTACGAACCACGGCCGGGACCTTTATAAGCGGTATTACTATGCGTTTTTCCTCCCAAAGCCTTCCTATAGTTTCCCCATCAGCACTATAGAACTCAGTAATGATCGGAGGTCTGTAATCTTTGAGTGATCCGATATATGGAAGATTACTCGACCACATATACCAGAGATAACCAAGGCCCGCCATTGCCAGGATGGCGGTCGAGACCAGGACAACAACAAGCACTATAAGTATCCGTTTCACGGATAAGCCTTCCGGTCTAGGGCCCTGTATTGTATCGCCTCCGCAATATGGGGTACGGCAATGGAGGCAGATCCGTCCAAATCGGCAATGGTCCTTGAAACTTTCAGTATGCGGGAGTAAGCCCTTGCGCTCAGGCCGAACCTCTCCATGGCCTTTTCGAGAAGCAGGCTTGAGTCCCTGTCTATCTCGCAGAATCGCTTGATCTCCCTGTTCCTCATGCCGCCGTTGGTATGGGTGCCTGATCCCTTGAACCTTGCCTCCTGTATCTTTCTCGCCGCAAGAACACGGCCTCGTATATCTCCGGAGGATGCCCCGTGCCTTGAAACCGTCAGGTCCCGGTACTTGACCGCCGGCACCTCAAGGTGAATATCTATCCTGTCCATCAAAGGCCCTGAAATCCTGGACCTGTATCTCTCGATTTCAGCGTGAGAACACAAACACTCACGGGTCTCATCTCCTCGGTAGCCGCAGGGACACGGGTTCATTGCGGCTACCAGCACGAATCTAGCCGGATATGTCACTCTGACGGATGCCCTTGAGATATTTACCTCGCCGCTCTCAAGAGGCTGTCTGAGTACCTCCAGGACGTTTCTCTGAAACTCAGGCAGTTCATCGAGAAAGAGGATTCCGTTATGGGCAAGGCTCACCTCCCCGGGTTTGGGATTGCTCCCTCCTCCTATGAGTCCGGCATTGGATATGGTATGATGGGGAGAGCGAAAAGGCCTTATGGTTATAAGGCCGGCCCCCTTTGGCATCAATCCCATTACGCTGTAAACCTTTGAGGTCTCGATGGATTCATCAAACGTCAGAGGGGGAAGAACAGTTACGAGCCTGCGCGCCATCATCGTCTTTCCGGAGCCTGGAGGCCCTACCATTATAAGGTTGTGCCCCCCTGCAGCGCAGACCTCAAGCGCCCTCTTGGCATTTTCCTGCCCCATTACTTCCTTGAGATCAAGACCACGATCATCGCCCTCATCTTCTTGATAAGGAGTATGAAAATAAAGATTCGGAACGGAAATCCCCAGAAGTGCCTCCACCACCTCTGAGAGGCTCCTGACGGGATAAACGTTAACCCCCTCCACCACGGCCGCTTCCGGCGCGTTTTCCTCGGGAAGAAAGATACCCTTCAAGTCCTTATCCCGCGCCCCTACGGCTATGGGAAGCACTCCCTTGACAGGTCTCAAAAGCCCATCCAGGGCCAGTTCACCCATAAAGAGATATCCTGCGCATGACTCAGGGGCCAGAAATCCCATGGCTGCCAGAATTCCTATTGCAATAGGAAGATCAAAGCCGGATCCTTCCTTTTTGACATCCGCCGGAGCAAGATTTATTGTTATGCGGTCGGAGGGAAAATCGTATCCGGAATTTTTTATCGCAGCCTTGACGCGCTCCTTGCTTTCCCTTACAGCCCCTTCGGCCAGACCTACGGTTGAAAGGCTGGGAAGCCCGTGGGCTATATCAACTTCTACATCAACAAGGTAGGCGTCAATGCCTATCAAGGCGCTGCTCATTACCCTGGAAAGCATAAATCCGTTTATAAAACCCCCATGAATGGCCGATTTTTTGCTTTACAAATAGCACAAGACAAGGTATTAATCAAAGTTTATTCAGAGATGCAAATATCATAAGGATCACTGTGTTAAAGAGGAGAAGTCTATGGCCCGTATAACGGTGGAGGACTGTCTTAATAGAATTGACAATCGTTTCGCGATAATTCATCTGGCCGCAAGAAGGGTCCGACAGTTGCGAAAAGGGGCTGAACCCATGGTAGTCTGCAAGAACAAAGACATAGTTACCGCCCTGAGGGAGATCGCGGGCGGGATGGTATCCCCGGACCCTAAAACCGTTACAAAGACGCTTATCCCCAACCTGGCGGAGCCTCCGGAGGTTGAGCTTGAGCTTGAGCAACCGGATAATTCTGAGGACTGATGATTAAGGCTTAAGATGCAAAAGAGAGACTACTACGATATCCTGGCGGTCCCCAGAAACGCGGGTGAAGAGGAGATGAAAAAGGCCTATCGAAAGCTGGCCCTCAAGTATCATCCCGACAAGAATCCCGGAAACAAGGAGGCTGAGGAAAGATTCAAGGAAGCCGCAGAGGCCTATGAAGTGCTGAGGGATCGTGAAAAGCGCCAGATCTATGACAGATACGGTCATGAAGGGCTCCAGGGAACCGGATTTACAGGGTTCCGGGGCTTTGAAGACATCTTTTCCAGCTTTGGAGACATATTCGAGGACTTTTTCGGCTTCGGCTCAAGAAGGGGAGGCAGGCCCAGGTCAAGACAGGGAAACAGCCTAAGATACGACCTTGAGATAACTCTTGAGGAGGCATTCACAGGCAAGGAGGCCCAAATAGCCTTCCCCAGATTGACCAACTGCGATGTCTGTAAGGGCACGGGGATGGCAGCGGGGGCAAAAGCAGAGGTATGCGGCACCTGCCACGGGCGAGGCCAGATAATAAGGACTCAAGGGTTCTTTCAGATAAGCTCCACCTGCCCGACATGCCAGGGTTCGGGCCAGATAGTGCTCAACCCCTGCAAGGCTTGCAAGGGCCACGGAAAGCTGCGGACGGAAAGGAAGATAACCGTAAGCATCCCGCCCGGAGTGGAAACCGGGTCGCAGTTGAGACTCCGGGGAGAGGGTGAAGCCGGTGAAAATGGAGGCCCCCCGGGCGATCTTTATGTGGTAATAAGGGTCAGGGAACATGATTTATTCATGAGGGAAAACGATGACCTCGTGTGTCAGATTCCTGTATCATTCGTCCAGGCTGCCCTGGGGGATTCCATCAGTATTCCGGTATTGGGTGATGATAAGCCCTACAAGATTGATATCCCCTCCGGAACCCAACCGGGGGACGTCATTGAGATACCAAAGCTTGGGATGCCCAGCCTGAGGGATAAGAACAGCAGGGGATCACTCTATGTAAAGGTACAGATCAAGATACCTCAGAGACTCACCAAGGAACAGAGGGAGATACTCGAAGCATTCGCTGAAACGGAAGGCCTTCAAAACAATGGAAACGGGAAAGAAAAGAAGCCCAAGCGGATTTGGGATAAGTTGAGAAATAAATAAGACCGTTGAAAAGCAGGGGAGGACCCTTTATATCATGCTAACAAAAGAAAAAAAGGAATATTTCAGGAACCTTCTTTCTAAACGTGCAGGCGATCTTCTTCAGGAGGTCAACAGAACAGTCAGCGGGATGACAGACCTCAATGATAACTTTCCTGATCCCAACGACAGGGCCACCATGGAGTCAGACAGAAATTTCACGCTTCGCATAAGGGATAGGGAAAGAAAGCTTATCGCAAAGATACAGGAGGCCCTTGCGCGAATTGAGGAAGGCACCTTCGGCATCTGCGAAGAGTGCGGGGAGGAGATATCCTTTGAGAGGCTGAGCGCGCGTCCGGTCACAACCCTCTGCATAGCATGCAAGAAAAAGCAAGAGAATAGCGAGAAGCTGAGGGGAATCTAAGATACCCCCAAGCAGAAAGACTCTCTTGTCCGGCCGGTGCAGCAGAAACGCCCGGCCTTTTTTTTCAGGGAGGCTTTCATTCACGCCTCCCTTAACCGTCCAGGGGGGAAGGGTAAAGGAAAGAGGCATTTTCACAAAAAAAAGATGGATAACCGGGAAAGAGAAGGTAATACTGAAGTCGGGCAAGGCATTTACGAAGATGTCATAACCACACATATCAACGCAGATTTTGACGCCCTGGCATCCGTGATCGCTGCAGGCAAACTCTATCCTGAGGCGGCAATGGTATTTCCCGGATCACAGGAAAAAAACCTTAGGGACTTCTTTCTCCAGAGCACCTCGTATCTTTTCAGTTTCAAGAAATTCAAACAAATAGATCCGGCCCATGTAAAAAGGCTTATCCTTGTGGATACAAGGCAAAAAGGCCGCATAGGCGCACTTGCATCCCTTGCTGAGAAAAAAGGCATAGAGATTCACGTCTATGACCATCATCCCGATTCCGAAGACGACGTCAAAGCAGACCTTTCAGTAGTGAGAAGAACCGGGGCTGCAACCACCATCCTGACAGGGCTTATCAGGGATAGGGGCCTTGCCTTGACCCAGGATGAGGCAACGATAATGTGTCTTGGAATACATGAAGATACCGGTTCATTCACCTTCGCCTCCACCACCGGTGAAGATTACGCCGCCGCCGGCTGGCTTACAACCCTGGGCGCAAACCATAATGTTATAGCCGATCTTCTAACCAGAGAGCTGACCTCCCAGCAGATAACGCTCCTCTATGACCTGATGAACTCCGCCGTCTTTGTGAATCTGGAAGGTATCGAAGCGGTTATAGCAAAGGTCACAAGGGATGAATACGTCGGCGACTTTGCCGTGGTCGTCCACAAGTTTATGGATATGGAAAACTTGAACGTCCTCTTCGGCCTGGCCCAGATGGAGGAAAGGATTTACATGGTTGCCCGCAGCAGGGTCCCGGAGGTGGATGCCGCGGAGATAGCTGCTGCCTTTGGTGGCGGAGGGCATCCTCAGGCGGCATCGGCTACCATCAAGGATCAAACCATCATACAGGTGGAAAGAAGAATTAGAGAACTGTTGGCT
Source organism: Desulfobacteraceae bacterium CG2_30_51_40 (assembly GCA_001874005.1). Lineage (GTDB taxonomy): Bacteria > Desulfobacterota > DSM-4660 > Desulfatiglandales > Desulfatiglandaceae > CG2-30-51-40. The sequence goes on along the minus strand of MNYJ01000125.1, from coordinate 12,633 downwards.
GAACGGGTAAGGCCAGTCAAAACGGCCAGGGATATGATGTCTTCCCCCGTAATACACATCCATGCAGGAGAAGACATTAAGACTGCGGCAAGCCTCCTTACCAGGTATAACATAAATGTGCTGCTGGTTCTTGATGCTCATGACAGGCTCATGGGGTATGTGACAAGGCAGATTGTTGAAAAGGCAATGTATTTCAGATTGGAAAACCTGAAGGTTGATGAATACATGAATATAGAATTTTCTGCTATATCACCGGATGCCCCAATGGCTGAAGTCAAGGATCTCATCATAAGAAAAAAGCTTAGGGCACTTCCGGTAATGCAGGGAGGTCAGCTTCTGGGTGTCATAACCAGAACGGATATCCTCAATATCCTCGTCGGCGAGCAGGTGTCTCAGGAAGACACAACGCCGGCCAGAACTCGATCTTATATGCTCCGAAAGAAAAACATGACCGCCATCATGAGGGAGAGGGTTCCGGAAAGGATACTCTCCATCCTGGACAAACTCGGCCAGGTAGCCGATGTCATGGGATTCAATGCCTATGTAGTGGGCGGGTTTGTAAGGGATCTGTTTCTTCGCCGGGAAAACTTCGACGTTGATGTAGTAATAGAGGGAGACGGCATAGCCTTTGCCCATGAGTTCGCGGGCCATTCAAACATAAGGGTAAGAAGCCACAAGAAATTTGCGACCGCCGTCCTGATCTTTCCAGACGGCTTCAAGGTGGATGTGGCAACGGCGAGGATGGAGTATTATGAATCTCCGGGCGCCCCACCTATCATCGAGACAAGTTCTCTAAAGCTTGATCTCTACAGACGCGATTTCACAATAAACACGCTCGCCATCAAGATAAACAAGAAGCACTTCGGCACTCTCATTGACTACTTCGGCGGTCAGGCAGACATAAAGGAAAAATGGATACGGGTGCTCCATAACCTCAGCTTTGTTGAGGATCCCACAAGGGCGCTCAGGGCCATAAGGTTTGAACAGCGCTTCGGATTCAAGATAGGAAAACTCACGGCCGCCCTCATTAAGAACGCGGTGAAGATAAACAGTTTCAAAGAGATCGCGGCACACAGGCTCTTCCTTGAACTCAGGCTGGTCCTCAAAGAGGAAGAACCCTTGAAGGCCATAGAGAGGATGTCTGATTTTGATCTGCTGCGGTTTGTCTCGGAAGGTATTCGACTCGATGATTCAATGCGCGCGCTCTTCGGAAACACAAGGAACGTTATAGCCTGGTATCAGCTTCTCTATCTAAAGGAGAAGGCGGAGCTATGGATATTATACTGGCACGCGCTCATATCCGGAATTGATTCCTACACATTGAGGCATATCGGGCAGCGATTTGCCATGACGGAAACTGAAAAGGCAAAGCTCATAGAAGAGCATTTAGCGGTAAATGATCTTCTTCATTCGCTCATGCGCTTTGCAGACACTAATTATGCCCTTCATAACCTTCTTGCGCAGTATTTTACAGAGACTATACTCCATGTCATGGCGCTTTCGGAAAATGAAAAGGTTCGAAGGCTGATCTCTCTTTTCTTCACCAAACTGAAGGGCACCAGGTGTATCCTGAGGGGAAAGGACCTTGTGGAGATGGGAATCAAGCCGGGGCCTGTCTTCAAAAGGGTGCTTGACCGCATCCTTGAGGCAAGGCTCAATGACGAGGTGAAGACCAGGGAGGAAGAACTGGCTATTGTAAAAAGGGAGCTTCGCTACCTGGATCAAACTCTTTGAATAGAGGATTTTATGGAAGGGAAAAAATAGATGACCAAAAAAAGGATTGTAAGCGGCATGAGACCCACAGGGAGGATGCACCTGGGTCACCTCCATGGTGCGCTCCTCAACTGGAAGATGCTTCAAAAAGATTATGAATGTTTTTATTTTATTGCAGACTGGCACGCTCTCACAAGCGATTACGCAAAGCCTGAGATCATAGGCAACAGCTCGTACGGAATTGTCATGGACTGGATATCGGTCGGGATAGACCCTGAGGTAGCTACCATATTCGTGCAATCCTCAATAAAAGAACATGCCGAACTGCACCTTATCTTCTCAATGATAACTCCTCTTGCATGGCTTGAAAGAAATCCCACTTATAAAGAACAGCTCAAAGAAATCACCCAAAAAGACATCCACACATATGGATTTTTGGGCTATCCTGTTTTGCAGGCGGCAGATATACTTATGTATATGGCAAACGGTGTCCCGGTGGGAGAAGATCAGGCCCCGCATGTGGAGCTTACAAGAGAAATTGCAAGAAGATTCAATTTCCTCTATGGGCCTACCTTTCCTGAGCCCGACGTCCTTCTTGTAAAGGAGACCTCGAAGCTCCTGGGAATAGACAACCGCAAGATGAGCAAGAGCTATGACAATGCGATATTTCTGACCGACACGGATGAGGTGATAAGGAGCAAGGTCTCCCAGATGATAACCGACCCTCAAAGGATGCGAAAGAGCGATCCCGGAAACCCCGATGTGTGCAACGTATATTCCTTCCACGAGATATACACCGATCCGGCCGACGTTGCGGAGATAGACGCGGCCTGCCGGTCGGCCTCAGTGGGCTGTGTCGAGTGCAAGAGGCGCATGGCGGCAAATCTCATCAAGGGTCTCGGGCCTGTCAGAGAAAAAAGAATGGAGCTTGAGGCCGACCGGGAAACCATTCGAAACATAGTTGAAAGGGGAAACGAAAAGGCGAGACTCATAGCCTCCGAAACCATGCGAAGGGTAAGGGAGGCCGTAAAAATCTAGCTCTTTTCTCCTGCGCGGCATGGAGTATGAGATAAAACTGGATGTATTTGAAGGCCCGCTCGACTTGCTGTTGCACCTCATACGCAAGAACGAGGTGGACATCTTTGACATACCCATTGCCAGTATCACCGACCAGTATCTCGAGTATCTGGAGATAATGAAGGCCATGAACATGGACGTCGCCGGCGATTTTCTGGTAATGGCCTCAACCCTTGTTCATATAAAATCCAGGATGCTTCTACCTGATAACTCAGAAGGTGACGATCAGGAAGACCCGCGGATGGAAATAACAAGACCTCTTCTGGAATATATGGCCTTCAAGGGGGTATCGGAGGAACTTAACAAGCGTCCTTTGCTGGAGCGTGAGATCTTTGCCAGAGGGTTTCAGGCCGAAGCGGAGGACATCGCGTTACCTGCCGAGGCGCCTCTTTCCGTAAGTATTTTTCAGCTTATGGACGCCTTCAAGAGGTTGATTGAAAGGAGCCTTCCTTCAGAGGCTCTTACCTTCAGAAGCGAGGATTGGTCAATTGCCGAGAGGATGGAGTACATCATGGAACGTCTCAGGGAGAAAACCGCGCTTTTCTTCGAGGATCTCTTCGGAGAAAACAAGACCATTGCCGAGTGTATCGCCACGTTTCTTGCGCTTCTTGAACTTGTAAACAGGGGGCTTTTGATCGTCTTTCAGCCGGGGCCGGAAAACAGGATCCAGCTCATGGCCGTGCCCGAGGGAAGTAGAGCTTGATATGGACCGGGGCATTCTTCCACTGATAATAGAGGCACTTATCTTTTCATCGGAAAAATCGGTGTCGCCGAAAGAACTGGCCGGCTGGATCACCGGTTTTTCCGAAGCGGAGATACGGGAGGCAATAGAGGAGCTGAAAAAGTATTATGATTCGGCCGGTAGAAGCTTTTCACTAAGAGAGGTTGCCGGGGGTTTTCAGTTTTGCACGGCATCACAATTTGCTCCCTTCATACTGCGGATGCTCAGGGCATCCCCTGCAAGGCTTTCCAGGGCCGCGATGGAAACCCTTGCCATGGTTGCATACAAACAGCCTGTCCTGCGCCAGGAGATAGAAAGGCTTAGAGGAGTTGACTCAGGAGGAGTCCTCAGGCTTCTTATGGAAAAGGACCTCATCAGGATCATGGGCAGAAAGAACCTTCCCGGAAGGCCTTTGCTTTACGGGACCACAAAGAGATTCCTGGAGGTATTCGACCTCAAGGACCTTGATTCGCTTCCGAAACTTAAGGAGATAAAGGAACTCGATGAGGGAAACTAGCAGAAAGGAAAAAAAGAGATCATCAGAAGACAAGGGCCGCGGTGACTCCTCAAGAAGTGATACCTTAAGAATCAATCGAATCCTTTCGATGGCCGGGGTTACCTCAAGGAGAAAGGCCGATGAGATGATCTTAGCAGGCAGGGTAGCCGTAAACGGGCTCATCGTAACTGAACCTGGGACAAAGGCCTCCTGGGGCAGGGACTCAATTACGGTTGACGGTCTGGCCATCCCTGGGCTTCCCGAGAAGATATATCTGATGCTCAATAAACCCTTCGGTTATATATGCTCATTGAGCGATCCGGAAGGCAGAGCCCTTGTAACCGACCTTATCACGGGCATTAAGGAGAGGATATACCCTGTGGGCCGTCTTGACTTCAACAGCCTCGGCCTTCTGCTTCTCACCAACGATGGAGAATGGACAAGGCGTTTGACCCATCCCAGCTTCGGGATCAGGCGCACCTACAAGGCAACCGTCGCCGGGATGATCAGTCAGGAGGCCATGGACCTCCTTGAAAAAGGCGTCATTCTTGAAGACGGACCAAGCGGGCCGGCCAAGGTCACACTAATAACGAAAAACGAAAGGCACAGCATTCTGCGCCTCACCATCAGCCAGGGCAGGAACAGGCAGATCAGGCGAATGATTGAGGCAGTTGGATATGATGTGATCCATCTTGTGAGGATTGGATTCGGCCCTCTTGTCCTCGGCGACCTCAAGATCGGGCAGTTCAGGCATCTGACCGAAGAGGAGGTCTCTGCCATAAACCAAATAGTGGGTCTTGCCTGATTTTTTTATTTACAAGCTCAATAAGCTATGTTAGGTTTTAGACTTACCGGGCGGTTAACTCAGCGGGAGAGTGCCATCCTCACACGGTGGAAGTCGCAGGTTCAAATCCTGTACCGCCCACCATCTCAAAAACTATGGAGTTATGCCATTAGGCAGACTCCATTTTTATCTAGAAAAAATATGCAGCCGCACAGCGACGTTCCGACCCAATGAATCTTCAAAGGCCGTCCCAAAGGCTGAGGCCAGCCGATTTACCTGACCCTTGCCCGCAAAAGACAGGCATGCTAATTAAAAGACTGTTAACATGGATGCACAGGATTTGCCCTTATTCCGTTCCTCCCGTAAATCCATGTTGAATTCCGTTCCGATTGAGAAGAAAAAGGAGGGAACAATGGAATCCTTGAAACAGGAAGCAGTCAACGCTATTTCCAAGATGAATGACGCTGCGGAGATCGATGATATCATGTACCGCCTCTACGTGATCGATAAGGTCAGAAAAGGGAGAGAGGCTGCTGAAAGAGGGGATACGGTTTCTACTGAAGAGCTAAGGAAAGAAATCGAGACATGGTAAAATGGTCAGCCCCGGCAAAACGGGATTTAAGAGAGATCCATAGATACATTGCTCTCGATTCAAAGTACTACGCCGGCAAAGTCCTAGAAACGATTGTGGACAAGGCAGAGCTTCTTTCTCGCTCTCCTCGAATAGGACGGGTAGTCCCAGAAATTGAAGACATGAACATACGGGAAATTTTCGTATACTCATACCGTTTGATTTATGAGATCGGCTCTGAAGGGATAGAGATCCTCGGTGTGATCCATGGCCGAAGGGATTTTTTCGGAAATTCTGCCGAATTGTGACCCCCTATGCTTCCGTATTAACCGCCATGACCTGCCGGGGCACAACGAAGCATGAAAATGCCGGATGTCATTCCGGACTTGATCCAGAATCCAGGCCGTCATTCCGGCGAAGGCCGGAACAAGGACTGGATAGCGGCCTACGCCGCTATGACTATCTATCTTCGCAACTACTCAGGTTCAAAGTTCAAGGGTTCAAGGTTAGAGAGCGATGAAGATTGAACGGTTTTAGGATATTGAGGCCTGACGACCGGCACGTGAATTGACCCGGAAAGTGTACCGTTTAACAAAGAAGCCAGGATTGCCATTCTTGGATTCATCAACTATCTCAAGAAATATGAAAAACGAAAGCCAACTAACCGTGAACCTGACAACCTGAGCAGTTACGAATATCATGGAGGACGCTGCATGAAATCCAATGCCAAGGTCAAACTTGGATATTTGACGGAATCGCTCCCGGAAAGTAAGACGGCCGGGGAGATGCCCGCTGACCGCTCGAAGGCCCCTAAAAATGGAAAGGCAACCACTCAGCCACAGAAGGTCTCGCGCACGCACAAACCTGATAACTTTTCACTGGAGGAATGGCAGCGTGCCCTCCGCCGGCAGTTTGGCGAGCAGCAGCATTTCATCCTGAAGAATACAGGCGGACGTCCTTTTTTCTCGGATTACTCCCTTACCAATCCGGAATCGGGTAAGACTTATAAGATCGCCATACGCGGTGAAGAGCCGGGGATGAATTACTGCTCCTGCCCCGATTACCGCGTCAACAACCTCGGCACCTGCAAGCACATAGAATTCACCCTCGCCAGGTTGTCGCAATTGCCAGGGGCCAAGGATTTGCTGCAAAAGGGATACGCCCCGCAGTGGTCGGAGGTCTGGCTGAGCTACGGCCTGAAGCGGGAGATCCGGTTCCGTGCCGGACAGGGGGCCCCCAAAGAACTCCACGCCCTGGCAGAGCGTTACTTCGACAATCGCGGCGTATTGCGGGAGGATCGTCTGCTGGATTTTCACAAGTTTCTGGAAGCAGTGCCCGGCCGTAACGGTCACGAGCTGCGCTGCTATGACGACGTTATGGCCTATGTGGCCGAATGCCAGGACGCAGCCCACAGGCGGGCGGTAGTGGATGCGCGGCTTCCGGCCGGGATTAAAAGTCCGCTCTTTGAGGGCCTTTTGAAGACGAGCCTTTATCCCTACCAGCGGGAAGGCGCGCTCTTCGCGCTCCGGTCAGGCCGATGCCTGCTGGGAGATGACATGGGACTCGGAAAAACCGTCCAGGCTATCGCCGCAGCCGAACTGATGGCTGAACTCTTCAAAATCGGAAAGGTCCTGGTCATATCTCCCGCTTCACTTAAGTACCAGTGGAAGACTGAAATCGAGAAGTACTGCGAACGGAAGGCGGTGGTTGTGGAAGGCCTGAATCACCAGCGGCGGGAATGCTACCGGAGCGAGTCTTTTTACAAACTGATCAACTATGAACTGGTGGCAAGAGACATGGACCGGATCCGGGAATGGGCGCCGGATCTTATCATCCTTGACGAGGCACAGAGGATCAAGAATTGGAAGACACGCACCGCCAAGACGGTCAAGCAACTGGAATCGCCCTTCGCCCTGGTCCTGACCGGCACTCCCATCGAAAACCGTATCGAGGAATTGCATTCTCTCATGGAATTTGTTGACCGGCACCATCTGGGACCGCTCTACCGCTTCGTCCACACACATCAGGTAGTGAGCGATGAAGGAAAGGTTGTAGGCTACCGGGACCTTGATAAGGTAAGGCACTCCCTCCAAAGTGTCATGATCCGGCGCAAAAAAGACGAAGTTCTCAAAGAGCTTCCGGCCCGCATTGACCAGAATTTCCTGGTGCCCCTGACACCTCAGCAACAGGCAATGCATGACGAATTCAAGGAGATCGTGGCAAAGCTCGTTGCCAAGTGGCGGCGCTACCGGTTCCTTTGCGAGGCGGACCAGCGGAGGATGCAGATTGCCCTGGCCATGATGCGCATGGCCGCGGACAATACCTATCTTGTTGACCATGAAACAGTGCATGGGCCGAAGCTTGATGAGCTTGAGGTCATCCTCCGTGAACTGGTAATCGAAGGAAGCGAAAAGGCGGTGGTCTTCAGCCAGTGGCTTAGGATGACCGAGCTGATTGAAAAAATGCTCGATAAAAACGGCATCGGTTACGTCCATCTAAACGGCGGCGTCCCCTCCAGAAAACGAGGCGGATTGATGAAGAAGTTCAAGGAAGATCCGGCCTGCAAGGTGTTTCTCTCAACCGACGCGGGAGGCGTCGGACTTAACCTTCAGAAAGGCTCCGTAGTGATCAACATGGACATCCCCTGGAACCCGGCCGTCCTGGAGCAGCGGATCGGCCGAGTCCACAGGATGGGTCAGGACCGGACTGTGCGGGTGGTCAACTTCATCAGCCGAGCCTCTATCGAGGAGCGCATCCTTGATTTGCTGCGCTTTAAGAAGTCGCTCTTCACCGGGGCCCTGGACGAAGATGGGACCAACGCAGTGATGGTAGGTGAGACCGGAATGGGTAAATTCATGGAGTCCGTGGAAGAAGCCGTAGCGCCCCTGGCTGCGCCCGACCCCGACTCTGAGCGGCGGGAGCAAATAGAGGCCGCAGCAGATGAGCGGGCTGCCGAGCTTAGAGAAAGCGCAGCCGATGACGGAGTTCCAGCCATCTCTGGGCCCGGCCCAGTAGATGAGGCCGATGCCGGAACAGGGACCGCAACCGGCGCTGGTAATGGGGCTGATGCCATCAACACCTTACTGTTAAGCGGCGCCCAGTTTCTGATGAGCCTTAGTAAATCTATTTCCATGCCTGCAGGGGTGCAGGAAGACCATTCTGCGGCCGGCAATCCATCCGCCTCGTACGGCAATGCCGCTCCACCCCTTCAGAAGGCCTTTCAAGGTATGCTGGGAAGGGATGAGACCACGGGAAAGAGCTATCTCAAGATCCCCATGCCGGAGGAGGAGACGATGGGTCGTATTGTTTCCGGACTCGGGCAATTGCTCTCGGGGTTCATTAAACGGTAAAAAAACCGGCGCTACCGAGGAAGTCTCTGCCGAAAATCAACTTTTATCGGAAAAGGATATCCCATATGGGCAGCCGCTGCTCCTGCAATATCCTCACCGTAATATCGAGCCACTACTTTTAGAGCCATGTCGATTCCTGCCGGGGGATACCAGCCGAAGTGAATACACGGCCATCTGAAACAACATGCTGTCCATATTCAACGATCACTTCAGGAAAGGAGTCTCGCATCCGGTCTAACGCTCATGTCCTTTTGGGGCACAACGAAACATGAAAATGCTGCACGTCATTCCCGACTTGATCCGGAATCCAGGTATAAATGACTGGATACCGGCCTACGCCGGTATGACGATGTATTTTCACATAAAAGAGCGCCAGTGACTCATTACGTTCAATCCGTCTATCAGGCCAGCGAATCCCAGCAGCATTGATCCGGTATATTTGGCATTTTCAATCATAGATTCTGAGCTTTGAGTGCTTGGCAATATTGTCGAAGTCGCGGTCATTATGAAGCAGCGGGATATCGTACTCAATGGCAACTGAAGCGATCATGCAATCAACTGGTTTCCGGATTGGTAACCGTTCACGGTTTCAAAGGTTGAGAGGTTCAATGTTGCGTTTTTGACCGCGTCCCTAACCCTGAACGTTGAACCCAGAACCTGTGAACCCTTACAATGACGGTTATAGCTTCGCGAAAATCGGTGTTAACGTGTAAGGATTTCGCCGCAACTGCAAAATATTTAGAAGAGGACCTTATAGCAGCTTGGCTCGGGTTGGACTCATGACTCGAATTTGGGCTCAGTTTCCTTTTCCTTTTTCATGAGTCCTTGATTTGTTATCAGGAAGAGGTTAAACTAAGTTGGTTAAGCAAGCCGCTTGCATGGAGGTTACATAATGGAAATGCTGAACGTACACGAGGCCAAGACAAAGTTGTCCGCAGTCCTTGCAGAGATTGAAAGGGAGGGGAAATCCTTTACAATATGCCGCAGCGGGAAGCCTGTTGCCGAATTGATTCCCTATAGAAAGCCAAGCCGGCTCAATTACCATCCTGTTTTGAGAAAGATCGGCATCAATTATGATCCAACTGAGGATTTGTCCGAAGATGAATGGGGAGAAATTGAATGATGATCCTGGATACGTGCGCCATATTGTGGCTGGCCCATGATCAAAGCAAAATCAGCAATGAGACACTGGCTTTGATCGATGCCTCCCCCGTCGTCTGGGTGTCAGCGATTTCCGGGTTCGAAATTGGGCTCAAGTACAGGGCCGGTAAGCTGAAACTATCTATGCCGCCTGGAGAATGGCTCACAGGGGTTGTGGAAAACCATCATCTCTCGATTCTCGAATTGGACCTCGAAATTTGTGTGAAAGCCACAGAACTCCCACCTATCCACAAGGATCCCTGTGACCGATTTCTTATTGCTACAGCCCTTTTGAGAGGCATTCCCATTGTCACGACGGATGTACGATTCCCAGAGTATGGGGTCCAAGTTTTCCACTAACGGTCATGCCCTGAAAGGGGCACAACGAAGCATGAAAATGCCGCCTGTCATTCCGAACTCGATCCGGAATCCAGGTCGTCATTCCTGCGTAGGCCGGAGCAAGGACTGGATAGCGGCCTACGCCGCTATGACTATCTATTTTCATATAAATTCAGGCCGTTGTGATTAACAAATAGTTCACCGCCTGAAGGTGGTGTATTTACTCTCAGGCTCCCGGATGGGAAAAGGGATGATATCACAGTTTCAAAGTTTTTAGTGAGGCAAGCAATTACCCCAGCCCTTTCATTTCCATCATTTCCTAATTCCCTTTTTGACTTCAGGATAAAAAAAGATTACTGTCTAGACAGTCTAACTTTTCACCCGGAGGTTCAACCTATGGGTAACGTATGGCAACTGCAGGAAGCGAAAAACAAGTTTAGCAGGCTCGTGGAAAAGGCCCGTAGCGATGGCCCTCAGATTGTTACAAGACACGGAAAGGAATCCGTCGTGATTATGGCTGTCGAGGAGTATAAGAACCTGAGAAAAACCAAGTCGGATCTTGTGACCTTCCTCAGAAGCTCTCCCCTTTCGGAGGCTCCCCTTGACTTGAGCAGGGACAAGAACTCCAGCCGGGAAGTGGATGTGTTGTGAAATACCTTTTGGACACCTGCGTGATCTCCGAAATGATCCGGCAGAAACCATCCATCAGTGTTGTAGAATGGGTCAGAGACAGGGATGAGGATGATCTTTACATCAGCGTGCTGACGATTGGAGAGCTTCATAATGGAATTGAAAAACTTTCTGATACGATCAGAAAGCGGCATCTTCATGGATGGGTGGAAAAGGACCTGGCAAGCCGGTTCCTGGGTAGAATACTGGAGGTTGATCTAAATGTTGCGATTGAATGGGGGAAGATTCAAGGAAGAGCGCAAAGAGCAGGCAAATCAATGCCGGCGATTGATGCCCTCATAGCCGCGACCGGAATAGTCCACAACCTGATTGTAGTGACAAGGAATATCGCAGACATGAAGGAAAGCGGAGCGTCTCTTTCCAATCCCTGGGAGCATATCACCTCTGAAGATTCATAGAAGAATAAGTTTTTGAGGTCATAAGAAGGGCAAGCATCAGACCCTCCTTTCGGGCGGGCGACATGGGCAACGGCATCGCCCTTCCTGCGGGGGCGGGTGCCCTTGCCCGCGGCGCGGCAAAAGGTAAACCGGAAAAAAAGAACAACAGCCGGTTTTCAGGATCATACCCGTAGCGGTTGATAAACCCCTCTATGGCGCTGCGCAGGTACTTCGCATCCGGGTCCGGGGCCATCTCCACCACAAAACCGGCCTTTTCCAGGGCCTCCTTCACGGTCTTCATCTCATGGGTCACGCTGGTCAGGCTCGGCCAGCCCCCGCTATACCGGGCAGCCCCAATCAACAAAGCATAGCTTCCCTTGTACAGCCCGATGTCATTCCCCTTACGGTCCTTAATGACAACTTGAATCCCCTTGGTCGGGGCCGCCTGGGCGGGGAGGCAAAAGGCCAGCACAAAAAGGAGGGGCAATACGGAGCCAAGAATGGCTTTTTGACAGGAAGGGAGGATCTTGTACGGCATGACAGGGTACTCCTGCAGGGAGTTGAACAACGGGCCAGAACTCAGTAGCAACGGCCATCAGCGTATAGGATAAGTGCCCAAAGCAATACCAGAATAATGTATCTCACCGGATCGCAGTGTCTTGTATTTTCCACTTAAGATGTCATATTCGTAAACCGATTCATGTCCGCAGCATGCCAAGCTATAGATAAGGACGTTATCTGTTTTCCACTCCATGAATTTTGTCACCGCAGCGGGATCTTCAGAACCGGGTTCTCTGCCGTATATTATGTAATGGGGATCAATATCAACGGATTCAATAAAATCCTTTGCACGATAGACAAAGATTGGGCCAATGTGATCCTGCAACAACGCGACATAGTTGCCTCCCTTTGACCAGATATCGAAACTCCAATCTGAAAAAAAGAGTTCTCCTTCTGGAGACCACCGCTTGACAGTTCTCTTTGGAATATTAATAAAATAGAGTGACTCTGCAATATACTCAAGCGGAGTGTAGAGATCGTCCTCCTTGTAGCTTTTTTCCCTAAAGTCGATATCCTCCTGCGTTGAAACGAAAACAGCGATACAAGGGAACGAATAACGATAGATCGTGAGAGCGCAGCGATCCACGATCTTATCCTGTGGTTGGACAAGCCCGGCAGTACCTGAGGGATGTTCATATATAAGCAGATATCTTTTTTGAGATGGATGAGGGTTTGATCCCTGACCGGATGGAAGATGTTTTCAGGGCGAGCGGGAGCGATAAGCCTGCCGGGAAGCTTAAAAAATGGAGATCTATGTCATAAAGAAAATCAAATCCTCCTGTGATTGAGTTGATGCCTGGTTTTAGCCGTTTGA
>MNYJ01000065.1 GCA_001874005.1 Desulfobacteraceae bacterium CG2_30_51_40 | reverse complement strand
CGAGAAGATAACTGTGTATACCCCGGTTCCTGTGGTGGATGAGACCAAGTGCAACCGCTGCGGCGCCTGCGCTGAGATATGCCAGTTTAAGGCAATAGTAGTCATAGCAGAGACGGTTCTAACCTTTGAGCAGCTCTGCCATAGCTGCGGCGGCTGCATGGCGGTATGCCCGGAAAAGGCCATAACGGAAACAGGGCGGGAACTGGGGATAATTGAGAAGGGCAGTGCTTACGGCATTGAGCTTGTGCATGGAAAACTCCGGATCGGCGAGGCAATGGCGCCGCCCTTGATAAGAAAGGTTCGTGAATACACAAAGCCTTCGGGCGTTACCATAATTGATGCCCCTCCGGGGACCTCTTGCCCGGTCGTAACTTCAATGAAGGGGGCTGACTTTGTGGTGCTTGTTACAGAACCGACGCCATTCGGGCTTCACGATCTCATGCTTGCGGTGGGGGCGGTAAGGATTCTCGGCATCCCTTTCGGGCTTGTGATAAACAGAGCAGACATGGGAAACCAGGCCGTAACTGATTATGCCCGACGGGAGAAAATAGATGTGCTTATGGAGATTCCCTATGACCGGCATATAGCTGAGGCATATTCCCGGGGGGATCTTCTTATTCACGCCATGCCGCAATGGAAGGAGGCCTTCAGGGGCCTTTATGAGCGGATCAAGAAACTCACGTAGGGGAGATAGTAAGTCTTTGAAGGAGATAGTCATTATAAGCGGAAAGGGCGGCACTGGAAAGACGAGCCTGGTTGCGGCATTTGCGGGCCTTGCAAAAAGAGCTGTTCTATGCGACGCGGATGTGGATGCCTCTGATCTACATCTCATCCTGGCTCCGGAGATAATAAAGAGCACGGACTTCCAGGGAGGTCGTAAGGCCGTTATCATGAATGATCTGTGCACTGGGTGCGGTACCTGCCGGGATATGTGCAGATTCAGCGCAATAAGCGAATCTTATGAAGTTGATCCTCTTCAGTGCGAGGGTTGCGGGGTATGCGTTCATTTCTGTCCTGTGAAGGCAATTGAGTTTCCGATAATGACGTGCGGCCAGTGGTATGAATCAAGGACAAGGATGGGCCCAATGATCCACGCAAGGCTCGGGATAGCCGAAGAAAACTCAGGCAGACTTGTAAGCCTTGTGCGGAAGGAGGCAAAAGAGCTTGCTGGTAAAACCGGCAGGGATTTGATCATAACCGACGGCCCTCCAGGTGTGGGCTGCCCCGTGATAGCATCCATCGGGGGGGCAAGCGCAGTTCTGGTGGTGACGGAACCCACAGTCGCGGGGATACACGACATGCAGCGGGTGGTAAGCCTTGCCGGCCATTTCAGGGTGCCTGTCATGGTAGCCATCAACAAACATGATCTTAACCTTGGGCAAAGTGCTGAGATCGAAGACTTTTGTAAAGAAAGCGGCCTGCCGGTAGTGGGTCGCATACCCTTCGATCCGGTATTTACCATGGCCATGATCCATGAAAAGACAGTTATAGAATATGATCCTGACTCGCCGGGCGCTCTTGCAACCAGGGAGGTATGGGAAGCATTGGAGGGATTCCAGGGCAATTAAGACTAAGCCACACCACGCCGTCATTTACTGATTGACAATTTTTATGAAAATCACCCCCACCCTCCCCCGTCGAGGGTGAGAAATATCGGAAACGTGGAGATTTTCATGTTTCGTTGTGCCCCTTTTAGGGCATGGCGCTTTATATGAAAATGCTTCCAACTTATTGACCATTTTCATCCTTCGTTGTGCACTACCCGGGCATGGCCGTTAGTGAGATCATTCCAGCCTGCAGTTGCTGCTCATCTTTAATGTTCCCTTGACATAACTTAAGGTAACAGTTAACTTATTTATCTATTTCTAACGGATAGTTCCGCTTCAACTAATATCAATCGTCCCACGGACAAAAAAGAGAGGAAGGATTTCATGAAAGGAACATTTAAAACCCTTGAGGGCAACGAGGCAGCAGCTCACGTGGCATACGCCCTGAGTGACGTAGCAGCCATTTACCCCATTACCCCGTCGAGCACCATGGGTGAGTATTGTGATGAATGGGCGGCCCACGGAAGGAAAAACATATTCGGACAGGTATTGAAGGTAGTTGAGATGCAGTCCGAGGCAGGTGCCGCAGGCGCGGTCCACGGTGCTCTGTCTGCAGGAGCCCTTTCCACCACATTTACGGCCTCCCAGGGGCTGCTCCTTATGATTCCGAATATGTACAAGATAGCAGGTGAACTTCTGCCCTGCGTATTTCATGTCTCGGCGCGAGCCATAGCGGCCCACGCTTTATCAATATTCGGAGATCATTCAGACATAAACGCCGTAAGGCAGACGGGTTTTTCTCTCCTTGCCTCCGCATCTCCCCAGGAGGTCATGGACCTTGCGCTTGTTTCCCATCTTGCCTCCATAAGGGCGGGGCTTCCGTTTGTGCATTTTTTTGACGGGTTCCGCACTTCCATGGAGATACAGAAGATAGAGATGATAGACTATGAGGAGATGGCCTCCCTGGTTGATTGGGCCGCCATCGAGGAGTTCAGGGAAAAGGCCCTGAACCCCGAGTATCCTCAGCTCAGGGGCACGGCCCAGAATCCTGATATCTTCTTCCAGAACCGTGAGGCCTCATCGCCTTTCTATGCAAGGGTTCCCCATATAGTGCAGGAAGAGATGGACAAGGTATCCGAGCTTGTCGGAAGGCCCTACCATCTTTTCGATTATGTCGGAGATCCGGAACCCGACCGGGTGATAGTCTCCATGGCCTCGAGCTGCGAGGTTATCAACGAGACCGTCAACTATCTGAACAAGCTGGGCGAACGTGTGGGTCTTTTGAAGGTCAGATTATATCATCCGTTCTCTGCGGAGCATTTCCTTAATGTCATTCCGGCCACCGCCGAAAGAATCGCTGTCCTTGACAGAATAAAGGCCCCGGGAGCCCTTGGGGAACCCCTCTATCAGGATGTATGCACTGTCTTTGAGGAAAAAGGCATGCTTCCCATGATAGTCGGAGGACGCTACGGTCTTGGAAGCAAGGATCTTACGCCGACCATGGTGAAGGCCGTATTTGACAATATGAAGGGCATGACGCCCAAAAACCATTTTACGATAGGGATAAACGACGATGTAAGCCACAGTTCTCTTACCCTTCCGGAGCCCATTGACACTGCCGTTGAAGGCACGGTCAGGTGCAAGTTTTGGGGCCTGGGCGCCGATGGGACAGTAGGGGCTAACAAGAACACCATAAAGATCATAGGCGAAAATACCGATATGTATGCCCAGGGATACTTTGCCTATGACGCGAAGAAATCGGGCGGCATCACGGTAAGCCATCTTCGCTTCTCTCCGGAGGCGATACAGTCCCCTTATCTTCTTACAAACGCCGATTTTATCGCCTGCCATAACCCGGCCTTTGTCAACGAATACGATATACTGGAAGGGATAAAAGCCGGAGGCACCTTCCTGTTGAATGCGTCTTGGAGCTTGAAGCAGATGGACAAAGAGCTTCCGGACAACATGAAGCGCACCATTGCGCAAAAAAAGCTCAACTTCTACGTGATTGACGCGGTCAAGATTGCGACTGCGCTTGGCCTCGGAGGCCGCATAAACATGATCATGCAGGCCGCGTTCTTTAAGATCTCCAACGTGCTTCCTCCGGACAAGGCCGTGGGCTACATGAAGGATGCGATCAAGAAGACTTACGGCAAGAAGGGAGAAAAAGTCGTCAAAATGAACTGGGAGGCGGTGGACAAGACCGTAGACGCCATTGTCAAGGTAAAGGTGCCTGCCTCCTGGGCAAAGGCCGGCCGCGAGGCCTATGCGGAAGGAGATGAGCCTGAGTTTGTAAGCGAGGTAATGAGGCCCATGCTTGCTCAGCATGGAGACAAATTGCCTGTAAGCGCCATGCCTCCGGATGGCATCTTCCCGACGGGGACTACCAAATACGAAAAGCGTGGGATTGCCCTTAACATCCCGGAATGGCAGCCCGAAAACTGTATCCAGTGTAATCAGTGTTCATTTGTTTGCCCCCACGCGGTAATAAGACCGGTTCTCGCAAAGCAAGAGGATCTCAAGGGAGCACCGAAGGGGTTTATTACAGTGGAGACCAAAGGAAAGGAACTCAAGGGATACAGGTATCGTATCCAGGTAAGCCCTCTTGATTGCACAGGGTGCGGAAACTGTGCCCACGTGTGCCCGGCCAAGAATAAGGCTCTGATAATGAAGCCGCTTGGAACACAAAAGGATATGCAGGTACCCAATCATCTCTTTAGCCTGGATCTGCCCCACGTGGAAGATCCAATTCCTGTTACAACAGTCAAGGGAAGCCAGTTCAGGCAGCCTCTCTTTGAGTTTTCAGGGGCCTGTGCCGGATGCGGCGAGACGCCATATATCAAGGTCGTGACTCAGCTTTTCGGAGACAGGATGCTTGTAGCCAATGCCACAGGCTGTTCCTCCATATACGGAGGGTCGGCTCCGAGTTGTCCTTACACGGTCAACCATGACGGGCACGGGCCTGCCTGGGCCAATTCACTATTTGAGGATAACGCCGAATACGGATTCGGCATGGAGCTTGCCGTTAGCCAGCGCCGGGCTAAACTGGCGGATTTTGTAAGGCAGGCCATGGAAGTGGAAAAGAAGGGTGAGCTTTACGGCGCCCTCAAGGAATGGCTTGAGAACATGGACGACGGCGATAAGTCCAAAAAGATCGGCAGGGACATTGTGCGTCTCATAGAGGCAAAGTTCTACGATTCCAAAGCGGAGGTGCCTGCCTGTTTCCTCGAGATACTCGACATGAGGGATTATCTTACTAAGAAGTCCATCTGGATAATAGGCGGGGACGGCTGGGCCTACGACATAGGATACGGGGGTCTGGATCATGTGCTCGCCATGGGCCGCGACGTAAACGTGCTGGTCCTGGATACCGAGGTGTATTCAAACACTGGCGGGCAGTCTTCCAAGTCAACTCCGACCGGGGCGGTGGCCAAATTTGCGGCTGCCGGAAAACCCACAAGGAAGAAAGACCTTGGCATGATCGCTATGACCTATGGTTACATCTATGTTGCAGCGGTAGCCATGGGGGCCAACAAGAACCAGTACCTAAAAGCCCTGCTGGAGGCGGAAAGCTATCCGGGCCCGTCGCTGATAATAGCTTACTCCCCCTGCATCAACCACGGAATAAACATGGGCCTGAGCCAGGAAGAGGAGCTGAAGGCGGTCGAGTCGGGTTATTGGATACTCTACAGATACGATCCCAGGCTCAAGGAGCAGGGTAAAAACCCGTTGCAGCTCGATTCCAAGGAGCCCACGGGCAATTTCAGGGATTTTCTGATGGGTGAGGTGCGCTATTCAAGCCTGACCAGAACATTTCCCGACCAGGCTGAAGAGCTTTTCACGAAGGCCGAGGCCCAAATGAAGGAGCGCGTGGCCACTTATAAGCGTCTGGCGGGAGTTGAAGGGGCATAAGCAAAGCAATAAAATGGTCCGGGAGGAAGAGGCGGGCGCTTTTAGGCCCGCCAAGCTCCTCCTGGGTCATGCTGATATTTTCTCGGCGTTGCCTTCAGACAAACCCGTCCTGGATCTGGCCTGCGGGGAAGGGCAAAACGGACTGTTTCTTGCCGCGAGGGGTGTAAAGGTCTTTCTTGCAGACCGGTCGGAGGAAGCCCTGCTCAAGGTCCGAAAGACGGCGGAGGATATGGGTGTATTAGTAGAAGTCAGGCAGGTTGATTTTGAGAAGGAAGGAGTCAATCCACTTGGGCATGAGCGATACGCAGGGATAATCGTATTCAGGTATCTTCACAGGCCCTTGATACCTCATATAAAGGGAGCAATTATTGGAGGGGGGCTCCTGATGTATGAAACCTATACAATAGATCAGCGGAGGTTTGGGCGGCCCCGCAACCCGGACTTCCTGCTGAATCCGGGTGAACTTAAAGGATGGTTTGAAGACTGGCACATAATCCACTACTTTGAAGGGATCATAAGCGACCCCTGGCGAGCAGCCGCTCAGATCGTATGCCGAAAGCCAAGCCGTTGAGTCCGAAGCCTTAGGATCTTAAAGCCAGATCAGGTATGCGATCCTTCAAAAAGGGCATTGTTGACCTTGTCTCGGCAACCTTTACGGGGTCAATATCAGCGATCACAAGGCCTTCATGCTTCCCTCCATGGGCAAGGATGTTTCCGAGAGGATCAATGACGGCTGATCCGCCTGTAAATTGAAGACCGCCCCCGGGACCTGTCCTGTTTACACCCACCACATAGCACTGGCTTTCTATGGCACGCGCCTTGAGAAGTACGTCCCAGTGAGACTGCCGGCTTGCAGGCCAAGAGGCTATGACCATTATCATAGCGCATTTATCCACAACTGCCCTGAATATCTCAGGGAACCTGAGATCATAACATACAAAGCAGGCTGCCGCCGTGCCGTCAAGCGAGAATACCACAGGCTTTGATCCCGGATCATAGTGGTTGTGTTCATCAAGGATCGCGATCTGATGAATCTTTGCATAGAGGGCAAGGTCGTGCCCTTCCCTGTCAACGGCAAGTGACACATTTTGGGGTCTTCCCTTAGCTCTGGCAAGGGCAAAGCCGCCCACGATGGTCATGCCTGTTTCCCTGGCTATATCTCTGAAAAGGGTGGGGGTAGGGCCCACTATAGGCTCGGCCGTGACGGAAGTGTCCATAGAAAATCCTGTTGAGCACATCTCCGGGAGGATAAAGACATCAGCCCCTTCTTCTGCGGCCTTGGCAGCGAACCTACGGATCTTATCGTGATTGGCCATGCGATCGTGCCAGACGATATTAATTTGAAATCCTGCAACCTTCATCTATCAAGAACCCCTTATTTTGCAAGCCACTTCCTGAGGCGTCTTACCCCTTCCTCAAGGGTTTCGTCTTTCTTACAGAAACAGAACCGCACAAGTTCCCTGGCGCAACTCCTCTCCTTCCAGAAGCAGGAAGAGGGGATGGCGGCTACGCCCGCCTCTTTGGGAAGCATCCTGCAGAAGCCGTAATCATCTTCAAAACCCAGAGGTCGTATATCCGCCAAGACATAGTAAGCCCCATCAGGTTCAAGGACATGGAAACCCAGCTCCTTTAAGCCCTCGCATAGATAAGCCCTCTTCCGCGTATAGGATCCAAGGAGTTCTCCGTAGTAAGAATCAGGGGAATCTATCGCCATGGCCATGGCTTCCTGCAGGGCAGGCTGGCCGCTGAAGGTTATGAACTGATGGCTCATGCGCACGGCCTTTGATAGCGGTGGCGCGGCGATTACGTAACCCTGCTTCCATCCGGTCATGGAGAAGGTCTTTGCGGTTGATGAAACGAGAAATCCTCTCTGCCGAAGGGAAGGAATGGATAGAAGGGTGACGTGGGTATTCCCTCCATAAACCAGGTGCTCATAAACCTCATCGCTTATGGCATAGCAGTCGTGCTTGACGCAGAGATCGCCTATGATGGTCAACTCTTCCTCTGTAAATACCTTGCCGCAGGGATTCTGTGGAGTGTTGATCATGATGGCCTTTGTCCGCGGACCGAAAGCCGCTTCAAGATCATGAAGAGGAAGGTTGAAATCCGGCGGCGCGAGCCTCACGAATCGAATCCCCGCCCCCGCAAGGGATGCGATAGGCGCATAGGAGTCATAGGCAGGCTCAATGAGGATAACCTCATCGCCTGGTTCAAGGATGCCCAGAAGGGTTGCGGTAAGGCCCTCTGTTGCCCCTGCGGTTACTGTTACTTCCGTTTCCGGATATACCTCTATACCATAGAAGCGCATCATCTTTCGGGCAATCGCCTGCCTAAGGGCAGGTATCCCCATGGAGGGCGGATATTGGTTGGGACCACGGATTATGGCCTCCGCCGCCTTCTGTCTTACCTCGAGCGGGCCTTCGAAATCGGGGAATCCCTGGGAAAGATTCACTGCCCCAAATTCAACGGCAAGGGCGGTCATCTCTGTGAAGATACTGGTGCCGAAAGGACGAAGGGCACTTACGGTAGGGTCTTGAGTCTGTTTTTGAATATTTGGATTATTCTTCATGGGAAAGAGAGAATAACAATTTTTTCTCAAAATGGAAGAACAAAAGTAGATATTGCGGGTTCAAGATTCCTTGAAATGGAGACCTGGGTCCTTTAATCCTTTATATGAAAATGCCCCTTTCCTTTACCTCTCCCCCTCGACGGGGGAGGGCGGGGTGGGGGTGATTTTCATATTTCGTTGTGCCCTGCCCTGGCATGGGGGTTAGTCCAAATCCATGGACTGGTAAGGGCAAGAACGCGGTTTCGGTCAGAAGAGCGCCCTGAAGAGTTCCTGAAGGGAGGCTGCGCCCTCTATTTTTATGCCTTTCACAAAATCGCTTCGGCCTTCAGCATTGCTTTTTGGCATTATACAGCGATTGAACCCCAGCTTCTTCGCCTCCCTTACCCGCAGATCAGGCTGGCTTACGCCCCTTATCTCCCCGGTGAGTCCTACTTCCCCGAATATGACGGCATCCCTTTCAATCGGCCTGTTTAAAAAGCTCGAGATCATCGCAGATACAATCGCGAGATCCGCTGCAGGTTCATCCACCCTGAGTCCTCCGGCCACATTTACAAAGATGTCCTGATCCCCAAGCTGCATCTCAAGCCTTTTTCCCAGGACCGCCACAAGAAGAGATATGCGGTTATGATCAACTCCCACGGCCGTACGCCTGGGTATCCCTATAGCGCTTGATCCTACCAAGGCCTGTATCTCGAGAAGAAGTGGCCTTGTCCCTTCAAGGCATGGGGTCACGACAGATCCTGAGGCGCCCTCGGGCCTTTCTCCAAGCAGTACCCTTGAGGGATTGCCTACTTCCTCAAGGCCTGCGTCCTTCATCTCAAAAACCCCGATTTCGTTTGTGGACCCGTATCGGTTCTTGACGGCCCTGAGGATCCTGAAGATATGCGCAGTATCTCCTTCAAAATAGAGAACCGTGTCAACGAGATGCTCCAGCAGCTTTGGGCCTGCTATGGCGCCGTCTTTTGTCACATGGCCGACCAGGAAAACAGGCACGCCTGTCTGTTTCGCGTAGGCCATGAAACGGCTTGCCGACTCTCTCACCTGACCGACGCTTCCGGGGGCTGAGGAGATATCCTCGGTAAACATGGTCTGTATCGAGTCAACGGCCAGCAACCCCGGTTTGAAGGGCCTGACTTTATCCATAATCTCTTCAACGCAGGTCCCTGTCATCACATGGAGCAAAGGGGATGAAGCACCAAGACGGTCAGCCCTGAGCCTTATCTGCTGAGCCGACTCTTCTCCTGATAAATAAATGGAGCGGACGCCCTTTATTGAGAGGCGATCGAGCACCTGCATGACCAGGGTGGATTTTCCTATCCCCGGGTCTCCTCCTATCAGGGTCAGGGAGCCCGGAACCAGGCCACCTCCCAGGGTTCGATCGAATTCCTTTATCCCGGTAGTCAGGCGCATCTCGGGGGCCAGGGTTATCTGATCTATAGGCTTGGGGTCCTGAAGAGAGCCGGCTCTACTTCGTTTCTTGTGAGAAAGCTCCTGCTCCTCGGTCATGGTGTTCCATTCCCCGCATTCAGGACAGCGTCCGAGCCACTTAGGGCTCTGATAGCCGCAACTCCGGCACACGTGTTTCATGGTTTCATCTTCTCCTGTATCGGTCACCCTGAAAAAATGGGGACATTTTCACGGTAAACGCTCATGACAGCAATATTTTGTCGCCCCCGCTAATGAAAATCCTCCTCCGGCTCTGCACTTTGCGAGGTCAAGGATTTCCCTCCCCCCGCGCGGGGGAGGGATACAGAGAAGGGGCATTTTCATATAAATCGCTTTAAGGTGTAACTTTTCCCTGAAAAGGTCTTGATCTCGATCACTCCATGGGCGCTCTTTATCTCTATTGCTCCTTCCCTGTCTGTCCTCATTATCTTTGCCCCGGTCGCCTCGAGCCTGTCAAGCGCCTCTTGGTGAGGGAACCCGAACATCCCCTGCCTTCCGCATGAGATGATACAGAGCCTGGGCCTTACGCAATCGAGGAATGCCGCGGTGCTTGAGGTTTTGCTTCCGTGATGGGGAACAAGAAGCACGTCGGAATATAGCGACTTGCAGAACCCGGTCGCAAGGGTTCTTTCCGCAGGCTCCTCGATATCTCCGGGAAAGAGAAATGAGTGGTCCTCGAAGGTGGCCTTTACTACCAGCGAAAAGTTGTTCAGATCTTCTTCATCGTCAGAGCCACAAGGCAGAGGTACTTCGGGATTCGGGTGAAGAACATCGAATCCAACCTCTCCAATCTGCACATGCTTCTTCAATTGCGTCAGTCTTGACTCTTTTATTGCTTTTTCTTTCAGGAGCGCCATCAGTTCTACAAAGGAGGCGGATGCGCTTTGGGCCCCACTGTGCCAGAATTCCCTTGGAGAAAACGCCTTTGCAATAAATCTGAGCCCGTTCATGTGGTCTGCCTGCGGGTGGCTTAAGACAATATAGTCAACCTGCCTGATCTTTTTGCTCCACAGAAAGGGGGCTACCACAAAGCGTCCAACGTCGAATGTATCTCTCGCGAAGCCGCCTCCGTCAACAAGCATCCTCTTCCCGCCGGGCATTTCTATAAGGGCTGCGTTTCCCTGGGCTACATCGAGATAGGTTATCTTTAGAGCCTCTTCATGGTTCAGACGGTACATCCAGTAAACAGTATCGCAGGCCCATAGAGCCAACAGGAAGAAAGCTACAGGCCTTGCCCACCTCCTTTCCCTGATAATGGGAATCACGGCGATGATGCCGATGAAGATTCCCATTTCTGCGATATTGGGTTTTGCTACCCAGATGGATGCCCATTGAAGTCCGGAAAAGAATCCTATGACGGAAAGCATGGCATCGGTCCCCAGTGCAGAGGCATAAAGGGCCAGGTCTGACAGGGTATGGCTCAGCGGCAGAAGAAAGACCGACAGGAGCCCCATAGGGAGAACCAATAGACCCAGGATCGGCACAACGATGAGGTTGGCCGGTATGGAAACCATTGATATCTGGTTAAAATAAAAACTCGTCACCGGTAGCAGGAATATGGTTGCCGATACCGTAGCTGAGATAATGCCTATGGGATATAGCAATATCCCGGGAAGAGTTCTCCTGTTGAAAAAGCCGATGATGAAAGGCCCAAGCCAGAGAATCCCTATCACTGCTCCGAATGATAACTGAAAAGAGATGCTGAAGAGGGCCAGAGGTTCCACCGCGAGGATAATTATCCCGGCAAGTGCGAGCGAAGACCACATTTCACGGCTTCGATCCATTAGAATGGAAAAGAGAAAGACGGACACCATTATAAGCGCCCTTTGGGCAGATATCTGAAATCCCGAAAGAAACGCGTAGAGGAGCACCGGAATGAATGTCATGACCGCGGCCCACTTTCTTACGTCAAGGGCCAGGGCCAGTCGGTATGACCTGAGCATGATCCAGTTAAATAAAAAGAAGGCGGCAAAGGCTACCATCCCGACATGAAGCCCCGAAACCGCAAGCACATGGCTCAGTCCGGTCCTGCTGAAACTATCCCTCAATTCATCCGTTATCCCCTGCCCTTCTCCAAGTACTAAGGCCATAAGGATGTTAAGCCGATCTCCTTCAAGCCTTCCGGCAAACATATTCCTTGCAGGGTTTTTGAGAAAATGGATAAGGCGTTCGG
>MNYJ01000129.1 GCA_001874005.1 Desulfobacteraceae bacterium CG2_30_51_40 | reverse complement strand
CACGATTCGGATGGAGTGATGTAGGCTCCTGGCTATCGCTCTATGAACTCAGGGCATCCGAACATGATCTTGAGGGAAACCTCAAGGAGGGAAACCCCATTTTAGTGGATTGCAAAAAGAGCTTTATCGCCCAGAGGGGAAAGAGAAAGGTCGCATGCCTCGGTCTTGAAGACTGCCTTGTAATAGATACTGCAGATGCCCTTCTAGTAGCAGACATCAGGAGATCACAGGACATTAAAGGCATAGTAGAGCTACTCAAAGGCGCTGGAGAAGGGAACCTTTTATGAAAGACCACATCTTCAGGGAATATGACATAAGAGGAGTTGTTCCGGAAGACCTGAACGACGTTACCTCTCTAAGACTCGGCAGGGCCATAGGGACTTATCTGGTATCAAAGGGCGCAGCCAGGATAAGCCTCGGGCGAGATTGTCGCTTGAGTTCACCCGGGCTTGCATCATCCCTGACAGAGGGACTACTTGGCGCAGGTATTGATGTTTGCGACATAGGAGTAGTCCCCACACCTCTACTCTATTATTCCATCCACACCCTCGATGTGCTTGGCGGCATTCAGGTGACGGGAAGCCACAATCCTCCCGAGTATAACGGCTTTAAGCTCTGTCTGGGGACGGCATCCATCTACGGAAAAGAAATTCAGAAGATAAAAGACATCTTTGAATCAGGCAGGTTCTATGAGCAAAGCGGCTCTTTGACGAAGGCAAGTGTCACTGCTTCATATATAGATGAACTCTTGCGGCGCACAAGCATGGGTAAAAGAAAGATAAGCGCAGTCATTGACGCGGGAAACGGCGTCGGGGGCCAAGTAGCCCTCAAGGCTTATCGGGACCTCGGTTGTGATATCACAGGCCTTTTTTGCGACCCTGACGGATCATTTCCCAATCATCACCCTGACCCCACTATTCCTGAAAATCTCCATTCCTTGAGGCAGGAGGTGGTGAAGCGTTCGGCCGACCTGGGTATCGCCTTTGACGGAGACGCCGACCGTATTGGAGTTATTGACGAAAAAGGAGAGATAATCTGGGGGGATCAACTCATGATAATATTTTCCCGCAGCCTCCTTGCACGCCACCCCGGGGCCACCATAATTGGAGAGGTAAAGTGCTCCCAGGCCCTTTACGACGACATCGAAAAAAACGGCGGACGGGCCATAATGTGGAAGGCGGGACATTCGCTCATAAAGGCCAAGATGAAGGAGGAAAAAGCCCTCCTTGCGGGAGAGATGAGCGGCCACATCTTTTTTGCTGAAAGATATTTCGGCTTCGATGATGCCGTTTATGCAGGCGCGAGGCTTCTTGAGATACTCTCATCCACCGACCGTCCGGTCTCCGCCCTTCTTGCAGGGGTGCCCAGAATGATCAACACCCCTGAGATCAGGATGGATTGCCCTGAAGAGAAGAAGTTTAAGGTCGTCAAGGAGCTGGTAGAGGATTTCAAGCGGGACTACAAGGTGATTGATGTTGACGGGGCCAGGGTTATCATGGATGGCGGATGGGGCCTTGTAAGAGCGTCCAATACTCAACCCGTGCTGGTCCTGCGTTTTGAAGCGGCAAATCAGGATCGTCTCGCGCAAATCCGCGACCTGATAATGGGAAGGGTAGTGGAGAAGATGGCCTGATAAGGTTTGTCAGGCCCGTTTCATGGAGGCCAGGATCAAAGGGATTTCCTTTTCTACTGAGCGGAGCACCTTCCTTTTGGCTGAGATTTTATAAGTAAGGCTCATTTTCTTCAAAAACTCCATCGTCGTTCCCCTTATTCCCTCTGCGAGGATGATCTCCCCTCCTCGAACCAGGTATCTTTCAAACAGGCGATTAAGCGGTTCAAAGTCCCTTTGGCTGTAAACAACCTCGCTTCCGGCCAGGATTTCAAAGCTCCCTTCCATCTGAGGCGAGTGCCAATCAAGAGGCAGAACAGCCGGTTTTAATGCCATGCCCTCTCTGTTAAGCAGGACGTTTGCCCTGGCAAAATTGAGGGCGTCCTCATTGTATTCCGTTATGGTCACCTGGTGACCGAAGGCGGCTGCTACTATTCCTACCACTCCCATACCCGCGCCTATTTCAAGTATCCTGCGGCCCTCAACCGGATCTCTGGATGCGAGGTGGTCCGCAAGCACCAGGGAGGCCTCCCAGACCTTGGCCCATAGAGGAAATCCCTGAAAGACGTCCTCTTGATTAATGAACCGCTCTATGGTTCTGGGCACGAAGAAATTGAATGAGCGCCCTCTTATTTTAACTGGAGCGCTCTCCGCATCATAAGCCGCCCTGAATCCTTCTATGGTACCAATCCTGGTATGAGCCTCAGCCACCTATATCACTCCCATCGCTTTGAGAACCGAGAGCATAACTGCCGCCGCCATGACCGATCCTATCTGCCCTCCCGCGTTAGCACCCATTGCGTGCATAAGGAGGTAGTTCTTGCGATTGTACTTGAATCCTTCCTTCTGCACCACTCTTGCCGACATTGGAAAGGCAGAGATACCCGCGGCCCCTATCAGAGGATTTACTTTTCCCTTGGTTATGACGCATAGGAGCTTTCCGAAAAGCACCCCGCAGACGGTGTCCAGGCAAATTGCCAGAAGACCCAGGGCCAGGATTATAAGGGTCTTGGATTGGACAAAGACTGGCCCGCTCATAGTTGCGCCTATGGATATACCGAGAAGCAGGGTTACTACGCTTGCAATCTCATTTTCAGCCGCCTTTGTAAGCCTTGCAACCGCGCCCGACTCCCTCATGAGGTTTCCCAGCATGATGGTTCCCAGAAGGGGAAGCCCCATTGGCGCTATAAGCCCGCCCAGTATGGTGATGACAATAGGGAAAAGTATCTTTGTCGTTCTGGAAACCGACTTCCTGCCTGCCTTCATGATGATGATACGTTCCTTTTCCGTTGTAAGGGCCTTCATTATGGGCGGCTGAAGGAGAGGCACAAGAGACATGTAAGAATAGGCAGCGACAGACACCGGTCCAAGAAGATGGGGGGCGTACTGAGACGCCACATATATGACGGTAGGCCCGTCACAAGCTCCTATGATACCTATTGTAACCGCGTCCATGGCCTCAAATCCCAGGAGGAGAGCCAGAATCAGAGTAAGAAATATCCCGAATTGTCCTGCCGCCCCCAGGAGAAATGTGTAGGGGTTTTCAAGAACCGGTCCGAAGTCGGTCATGGCCCCGATTCCTATGAATATCAAAAGCGGAAAAAGCTCTGTGATAACTCCGGCATCGTATATGATCCGGAGGAACCCGTGTTCATCCATCAGCCCGGCAAGGGGGATATTGACGAGTATAGCTCCGAACCCTATCGGGACAAGCAGCAGGGGTTCAAAGCCCTTCTTTATTCCGAGATAAAGCAACATCAATCCAATCCCGATCATGACAAGATTGGACCATTGGAGATTCAAGGTGCCTGCCGCGAGGCCTGACAGTCCGTTTATGATGGCTTCCTGCATACTGCCTCCTTTCTATTTTCCCTCTTCTTCGCCTTTATAGGGAAAGAGCCTCTTAAGTAACACCATTACAAGGCTCATGAAGGTCAGAGTTGCCAGGGTGCCTCCCATCCCCACGATCAACATAGTCATACCAAAGCTCAACTTATCCACCTAATTAGTCCTCCAGCAATCAGATATCAACTCGCTCACGCAGAATCAATGCATAGCTCCGCGTAACGGTAATGCCCTGTCAGGGCACAACGAAGCATAAAAATGCCCCTGTCATTCCGGACCCGGTCAGGAATCCAGGTGTAAAAGACCTGATAACGGCCTTCACCGGTATGACGATCTATTTTCCTATAAACCCACAGAGCCTAATAAACGTCGAAACAGGAAATGGGCACTACCACTTTCAAATCTAAGGCATGCGGGCCCCAAAAAAAAAGCCTATTTGACAAAGATCACGCTGTTCAGGGTTCCGAAGTCGTTATCGCAAACCTCCTGATTGACAGGATCCCTCTGCCACTCCCCATCCACCAAAAATTTGTATTCGTATCTGCCGGGAAAAATCATGACTGTCTTGCCCCATAGGCCCTCGTTATCCTTTTTCATGGGATGCTTTGTCTTGTCCCAACCATTGAAATCCCCAACCAGGAATACCTCGCGCGAGCCGGGAGCGCTCAAACCGAAGGCCACCCTGCGCCTGGCAAAATTCCTTTTCTCCGCCATCAAAACGCCTCCTTCCGATCCCTCTTTCCAAAAAAGAGGAAATCCCGATGTTCATGATGCTATGGTTAGCACCTTTCTTGAAGCCGGTCAAAGAAGAGCTTTTTCCCATTGACCGAACCGTTTTTTCTATACAACATCCCCGGCAAAATGAAAAGGCCTTCCGCTTATCCATTCCCTTTAGATTTCTGAATAAGGCCAGGCTGGGAAGACCACCGGCTTGATAATTCCCAGCTCCCAAGATATAGTTTCTTGATGCGCCAATCAAACACCCCCGCAAGTCAGGTCTCTTCGTCAGGTCGCCTTGAAGAAAAAAAACCGGGTCTGCAGTCTGGAACCGGAAATGGGAAGGAGTCAGCCGCAGTGAGGGGGTTTGTCTTAATCGCCCTTCTCTTGCTATTGCTTTCCTCATGTTCCGGGGTCTTGAAAGGGGGGACATATTCCACCTATTTCGGAGAGGGACTCGACTATAAGACAGAGATGAGAGGCGTAGAGGAAAAAAACCTCTACAAAAGACTTAAGGCCGCTTCCGAGGCTTTTTCCCCTGAGGAAGGGATGCCTCCTTTTACCCTGCTTCACCTTACAACAATGGCCGAAAGAGACGTCTCCATGTTCGTTAAAGTCCTCCGGGCTGAGGGATATTATGCCGCCAGGGCCGATTACACCATAGATGATAAGCTCGACCCTGTCCTGCTGCGGTACATCATTGAGACAGGGCCGCTATACCGGTTAAAGGAAATAAGACTAACTCCTCACGCATCCTTTGATCAGGCAGCCAATCTCCTTCCAAGACCTGATGAATTGCCGCTCAGATCCGGGGACGCAGTAAAATCCTCACAGGTGATTTCAGCAGAGAGGACGGTAGTCGCACTCCTCAGGAAACAGGGATTCCCTTTTGCCGCTCTAAGGGAGCGTACCGTCACGATCAACCATAGCGACCGGACGGCTTCTATAGTATTTACTGTTGAAACGGGGAGGAAGGCGTTATTAGGTGAAACCACCTTCCAAGGACTCATTACGGTTGATGAGGACTTTCTAAGGGGAATTATCCCTTGGCAGCGGGGCGATGTTTTTGACGAACAGCTTATACAGAAGTTCCAGAGGAGACTCTTCGAGACTGGGCTATTCTCCATTGTCAGAATTCATGAAGCTCAAGAGGTTGACGACGACGATATGCTCGCAGTCAAAGTTGAGGTTACCGAGAGGAAGCACCGCTCAGTATCTGCCGGAGTAAGCTACAGGACGGATGAAAAGCTCGGCGCCAAATCATCCTGGGAGCATCGCAACATAGCAGGTAAGGCCGAGAGGCTTTCCATCGGCATGAAGGCCTCCAATTATGGAGCAGCCGCAGAAGGCAGTTTCGTCAAACCACAATTTTTTCATAGATTACAAAAGCTTAAGCTGGTGACAAGCCTGGCGGAAGATCGGCCTGAAGCGTATATATCCCGTTATTTGAGCAGCCTGGCTCTCGTTGAGAGGGAGATATATCCCAGGGTTATCGCTGCGGCCGGTCTGGGAATCAAGGTATCCAGCATCGAGCAGCAAAGCGATCGAGAAGATTATCAGCTCTTGTCTGCACCCTTTACGCTCTCAAGGGAAACAAGCGATGATATCTTTGACCCCACCAGGGGAGGGAAACTCATACTTCAGATGACCCCCATGCATGATGTGAGGACTGAGGGACGTACTTTTCTTAAATCAACAGCCACCTACACCCATTACCTCGCGCTAATGAAATCTCCGATACTCGTCCTGGCAGCGAGGGTCTCGGTTGGAAGCGTCATCGGTCAATCGAGGTTAAGTATTCCTGCGGACGAAAGGTTTTACGCAGGCGGAGGCGGGTCGATAAGGGGATACGCCTATCAGTCGGTGGCCCCCATGTCCGCAGACGGCACCCCCACAGGAGGAAGGTCTATCGCCGAGTTTTCTCTTGAGCTTAGAGGCAAGATAACCGAAAAGATCGGGTTGGCAGTTTTTGCCGACGGGGGTGGAGCCTTCTCATCAAGCGATCCCCTTGAGGGAGAAAGGTTAAGATGGGCGGCAGGGCTGGGGTTGCGTTACTTTACACAAATAGGGCCTCTAAGAGCTGACGTAGGGTTCCCACTGAATCCAAGGCCTGACATGGATGACAGTTTCCAGTTCTATGTCAGCCTCGGGCAGGCCTATTAGGTCATAACAACTAACACCCATGCCCGGGCAGGGCACAACGAAATATGAAAATCACCCCCACCCTTCCCTCCCCCGTCGAGGGGGAGGAATAAAGGGAAGGGGCATGTTCATATAAACCGCCATGCCCTTTTGGGGCACAAAGAAGGATGAAAATCACCCCCGCCCCTCCCTCCCCCGTCGAGGGGGAGGAGTAAAGCGAAGGGGCATTTTCATATAAAACGGCAAGGTATTCGAATTGAATAAAGCCTTTCAACATAGCCGCACCATCAGACGCATCCTGTTCCAGATAGGTTGCGGGGCTGTAGTATTGGTTCTTTGGTCGGCGATGCTTTCCTTCGCAGCCTTACTTGCTTTGCAGACCGATACCGGAAAGAGATGGCTCGCCATTCAAGGAGCCTCAATCCTCAAGGGGTTCGGGATCGAAGAGGTAAGTGTCGGAAGGATAGGGGGCATACCACCGTTCTCACTTCAGATAAATCAACTTGCAATGAAAATCCGTGGGCAAGATGATTTGTTTACCGCAGAGGAGATATTTCTCAGATGGCGCCCCTCTGACCTACTCCAGGGACGAATACATATAATAGAACTGAGTGCGGCAAGAGTCGCGATACCGGCAGGTATCACAGCACAAAAAAAATCCGTCAATGAAACCTCTATTCCGGGAAGATGGTTTGGAATTCTAGGGCGGCTGTCAATTGAGGGTTTACGTATTGACAGAATCAGTCTTGCAAAAGGTATATTCAACAGCGCTCAGGAATTCAAGCTTCTTATGAGCACGACTCAGGTCCCGGAAGGAACGCAGATACTCCTTAAAACCTCCGGGGTTAGTGGAACCTATCTCAGCGCCTCGGTCGCGATTCGGGATAAGGGCAATACTTTTACCCTTAGCGCTGAAGGAGGTGAGCCGGCAGGTGGTGCCGTATCCGAACTGGCATCTCTGGGCGGGCCGCTTGGTTTTTCCCTTCACGGCGAAGGCAATGTCTCAGAATGGAAAGGCAGGCTTGAGCTGGAGGCAGGAGAGGAAATATCCCTTTCCCTTGGCCTTGATTTTGATAGAAAAGATGGTCTTTCTCTGAAAGGAGAGGGTGAAATACTGACCAGAGGGCTTCCGGCGACCATGAAATCTCTATCTGATCGCTGGGAAGAGAGGAAGTGCACCCAGATAGTTGAGAAATCTCGGGTCGGTAAATCTCAATACGCGACAGGCTCTGAAAGTTTCTTCGACAATTGCCTGCTGAAAACCTACACCGCCTTCAGCATCTATTATCTGCCGGCTAAAAATGAGCTGGATATCGAATCTCTTTTGCTCAAGGGAGATTTGTTTCAACTGGATCTTTCCGGAAGGCTCCTGGTTACGGGGCTTTATTTCAAGGGAGACTACTCACTGAGTATTGCCGGTGCAGGGCCGCTGGTCGGTATTTCCTCAAAAGGGCCATTGTCCCTTACCGGCCGGATAGAAGGCCCCCTTCCGGAACCTTCTTTAGAAGGCAAGCTTGAGATCAGGGGTATCTCCTCAGAATCATTTAACAGCGATTCCATTAAGGCATCATTTATCTTAGATCTGTCAAAGCTTATGCTTTCCGGTTCAGGGGAGTTGAAGAATCTCGTATTGACAAGGCCGGAAGGCATTTCCGAGCCGAGCCTTCTCTGGGAAGCAGAAGATATACACTTTTCTGGAGAAGAAGTTCGGGTATCAAGACTGGTAATCAGGAGTTCATACGGAGAAGCTGATCTTTCAGGAAACATCTCTCTTTCGCTGGGAAGCTACTCAGCGTTTGGAACACTGATCCCTTCAGATCCTGCCAAGCTGTCAAGTATCTTGGGAACAACTCTTCCTGTATCCCTCAAGACCGCTTTCAGTATAAAGGGGGATATCTTGCAGGAGACGGCTGCAGGTCAAATCAAGGGGAGCGCCGTCCTGGACAGCCGATTTATTTCTGAAAAGATACCCGGACCTTTATCCGGTATGCTTGCAGAGGATATCTTTTTCATGGCTTTCTTCGAACTTGATCGCAAGAGACATCTCAAGATACTGAGCGCCGAGATAAAAGACGGTAAGGCGAGGCTCTCCGGCTCAGGCGTCATTGCATTGAAGGAAGCATCCGTCACCGCGAGTTGGCTTATTGACATTCCTGATGCTTCCCTCATGTTCCCAGAGATCAGTAGCTTTTCATCCGGCTCCGTCAGGATGAAAGGCCATCTTTCAGGGCCTCTTTCACAACCGATTTTGGACGTGGAACTGGCCTTGGACGGGCTCCATGCGAACATATCTCTCAGGAGAATATCCGACTCGTTAGCTGGAAATCTGCGAATCAACGGTGAACTGAGAGGCATGGCTGTTGATTTAAGGAGCGCGCTGGAGGTCGGAGAAGGCGTCCTGAAGCTCAAAAAAATAGCTTTCAATGCCTGCGATATAACTGCCGGCGGAGACATAACGATTGACACAAGTGATATGACCCTGAATGGGAAGATACTCGCTGAGATGGCAGCCGCTTCTTGTCTCGGCAGATCCATCGGGTTTAACGGTGCCTTCAGTATGGATGCCCTCCTCAAGAAGGGCGCCAAAGGACAGGATATTGATCTTACGTTCACAGGGAGAGATATTTCCCTGAAAGATTATTCCCTTTCCTCCATGACCGGCAGGATACGCATCTCAAACGCCTTCGTAGCGAATGCCATCAAGGCGGAAGGCCGCCTGAAGAATTTGCATCTGGGAAGGCTCGACTTTTCATCTGCCGATATCGAGTTTGAATATGGAGAGGCATCAAAGCGATTGGCCATCACAAAGGCATACGCACTTTATGAAGCAGTTCCATTAAGGCTATTTAATCCCATGATTCTGCGGGCTGACAACGAAGAAATCATCCTTGAGGATACAGAGATTGGAATTGGAGGTCCGGAAAGTGTATCTGATCATGGGAGAACCGGTTCCGGAATTCTTCCCCCTGACCCCGCACTGAAAAAAGCCGACAACCCCCCCCTGACCGGATTACGCCTTCATATCGGGGCGGTATTAAAGGCAAATCGCCTCAAGGCGTTATTGCGACTTGAGGGTCTTGAAGAGAAATCCGTCATGGCAACTGCCGACATCCCTCTGTACCTGAGGCTCTATCCTTTTTCATTAAATATCCCTGCCGACGGGATCATTAACGGGGATTTATCCGCTGAAATTGACATTGGGAGACTCGCCAGAGCCCTTGATCTCATGGAACCGGAATTGGCGGGAAAGTTTTTATGCTCTATCTCTCTTGGAGGAAGTATCGCCGATCCTGCCCTGAAGGGCGAGTTCAGGCTGCAGGACGGTCTTTTCTCCTACAGAAGAGCGGGACTCCTGTTGTCAGATATCACTGTGGAGGCTAGAGTATCTGAAGGAACTGTGAAGATCTTGCGTGCAGAGGCCGGAGACGGCAAAAACGGCCGTCTTTCCGTTAATGGATCAGCCATTATCTTCCCCAGGAAAGATACATCTCTTGACATGAATATCTATCTTGAGAGGTTTCTTATGTTAAACCGCAATGATATTCGAACCGAGGCAACCGGGAAGGCCTATATCAAGGGAAGCTTGGAAAACCTGTTTCTGACCGGGAGGCTGATGGTGGGACCCGGCGATCTGCGCATCCCCGGGAGGCTTCCTCCCGACTTGGTTGAACTTGAGGTCATAGAGATACCTGCTCCTTTAGCGCTTATCAAGCAGAAGCCGGAAAGCCCTCACAGGTTTTTCAAGAACATATCGCTGGACCTTTTGCTTGAAAGCCCTGGTAGAATTTTTTTGCGGGGAAGAGGCCTTGAATCGGAATGGGAAGGGCAAATGCACCTTACTGGCTCAGCACAGAGGCCTGACATATCAGGAATATTATCAATAGTAAGAGGAAGATTCAATCTCCTTGGAAGACGCTTCGACTTGAAGGAAGGCACGCTAGTCCTTAGTGGAGATTCCACATCATCCACGCATATAAATGCCCTGGCGGAAGCAAGTGCCTCTGGGCTGACGGCCAGGATTAATGTGACGGGGACTCTCTCTGCGCCGGTCTTTACTCTGTCTTCCGATCCCCCTATGCCGTCTGATGAGATACTCGCAAGAATCCTTTTCGGAAGAAGCCTGTCAAGGATTACCCCGCTCCAGGCATTGACACTTGCCGATGCGGCGATGACCCTTACCGGTGGAGGCGGGGGGCTTGACATAATGGGGAGGGCGAGGAAGATCCTCGGAGTTGATAATATAGAAGTCAAGATGGGTGACAGGGATAACGGAGATCCCAGCATAGGAGTCGGGAATTATCTGGGAGACAAGGTTTTTCTGCAGGTCGAAAGGGGGATTCACCCGAAAAGCAGCAAGACTTCAGTAGAGGTGGAGATCCTTCCTGAGATATCGCTCGAAAGTGAGGTAGGAGCAGACTCTGAAGGGGGGATAGGAATTATCTGGAGGTGGGACTACTGAAGGAGAAAGCCCTGTCGCCGGCCCAAGGGTGATTCCCCGGCTGGGGCCCAATGCTTGTGCAACAAAAAAGGGAAATTGAGGGGCCTTACGCCACTTCAACATTTGCCTAATTCATACCTTTAAAGTGCACTCTTTTTGTTGATTTCGGTATCTGGGTCGAGGAGGACAGGCGAGGCTTATCGTTGAAAGACGATACCGATACCGAAAGAAGATCGGGACAGAGGAGGGATGGAAGAGGGGATTATCATACACGGGGGCTGTGTAAATCGCGTACGTGCATTTTGCATCCCTTACACTTATCAGATGCCATGACGCTCGCCTCAATCGCCCCTGCACCGAGGCGATGCCACTGAGGTTCTATATCACCCTGGACAGGAAGAAAACATTTGTGGTCAACCTTTCTGGCAGGAGACTACGGGGGGCAACAGGGGGAGGATTTACCCTCCAGGTCACCTAAGCTATCGGCCATGACCGTTGGGCAGAAGTTCAGCCGGGATATCCAGAAGAGGAGGATATTTCGCATCCTTTTCAGAAAGAATAGGATTTGTTACAGGCCACGCGATCCCAAGAAAAGGATCACACCATTGAACTCCGTATTCATCTCCGGGCGTGTAAAAATCAGTGCATTTATATATTACTTCCGCCTCATCGGAAATGACGCAGAAGCCGTGGGCATATCCTTCCGGCACAAATACCTGTTTGAAATTATCTCCTGCAAGAACTGTTGAATAAGACTTTCCAAAGGTTGCTGAGCCGGCTCTTATATCAACTACAACGTCAAATATCTCCCCCCTCACCGCATAAATCAGTTTCGCCTGGGGGTGTCTCAACTGATAGTGAAGCCCCCTCAAGACACCTCTGCGCGAGCGGGAACGGTTGTCCTGCACAAAGGAACGCGATATTCCTCCGTCCTTGTATCTCCCATCGTGGAAGGTCTCGAGGAAAAGACCCCTTCCATCCCTGTAAACATCCGGCTCAATCACAACAACTCCGGGAAGCGGGGCATCAATAAACTTCATAAAGGCCCCTCCTTCCCTCATCAGCCTCTGCTATGGCCATCAGGTACTGTCCGTATTCGTTCTTGATCATGTCGGAAGCAAGAGTCTTCAGATCATCTCTTCCTATATAGCCCAACTGATAGGCTATCTCCTCAACACAGGCAATCTTGAGTCCCTGTCTTTCCTGGATCGCCCTTACAAAACTTGATGCCTGCTGGAGCGATTCGTGGGTGCCTGTGTCAAGCCACGCAAATCCCCTTCCCATGATCTCGACTTTGAGTTCCCCGCTTCTGAGATATTCTCTATTAAGGTCAGTTATCTCCAGCTCTCCCCTTGTTGAGGGTTTTAGAGACCTTGCCCTCTGGGCCACCGTGCCGTCGTAGAAATAAAGTCCGGGAACGGCATATCTGGATCTGGGTTTCTTAGGTTTTTCCTGTATGTCGGTGGCCTTACCTTCTTTATCAAACTCAACGACCCCGTATCTTTCCGGGTCCTTGACCAGATATCCGAATATGATGCCGCCATGCTTCAATTCAGAGCATCGGCTCAGTATCCTGCCGAGGCCATGACCGTAAAAGATATTGTCGCCCAGCACCAGGGCCACTTCATCACCGCCGATGAACTCCTCGCCAATCAGGAACGCCTGGGCCAGTCCCTCGGGTCTGGGCTGTTCCGCGTAGAAAAAGGATAGACCCAGAGAGGATCCGTTACCGAAAAGCGCCCTGAATCTCGGAAGATCCTCAGGAGTTGATATAATCAGGATTTCCTTAATGCCCGCAAGCATCAAAACAGAAAGGGGATAATATATCATGGGCTTATCATAAACCGGCATGAGCTGCTTACTCACGACTTTGGTTATCGGATAAAGCCTTGTTCCTGAACCCCCAGCCAGTATTATTCCTTTCATGATAAAGCTCTCCGCTACGGTTTCATCACCATTGAGCCGACTGCCATATACGTGTACCCCTTAGATACAAGATCTTCGAAATCAGGTATCATGCGCCTTCCATCTATGATCAGGTAGGGAGGGCTTACGGCCTTTTCAACGGTTGCGGAAAGCCCCCTGAATTCATCCCAGTCCGTGGAGACGAACAGCGCATCAGAGCCCTCTATGGCGTCGGCGGCGCTTTCACAATAGGTTATCTTTTCAAAAAGCACATTCCTTGAAGGATCAAACACGTGCCGCGCGGTATCAACCGCCATGGGGTCATAGGCCCTAATACCTGAAACCCCCTTTCCCAGGAGGGCCTCAACTACCTTTATGGAGGAAGCATCCCTCATATCGTTGGTACGTCTCTTAAAGGCCAGTCCCAGAAGGGCAACCGTCCTTCTGTTAAAATCAAAGCCGGCTTCATTCACGGCCCTGTCGACCAGATAGACCTTCTGGTATTCGTTCACCTCATAGGAGGCTTCAAGCATCTTGGTGTTGACGTTTACCCTTCGCAATTGATAGATGAGAGAGGCTATATCTTTTCCGAAACAGCTTCCGCCGGCCCCGTTACTCACGAAGGAACCCCATGTGCTTATCCTTTCGTCAGCAGTCACTCCCAGACGCAGGTCGTCAATTCTGACATTTGGTATCTTTTCCCCTATCTTGGCTCCTACCCCGTTCCAGAAGGATATATATGTGAGCAGCATCGTGTTGGCCACGTACTTTATTGCTTCGGCCGTCTCCGGGCTTGTTTCTATATACTTTATCCTGACATGATTGAGAAACTGGCTATATACCCGTCTTAGGATATTGAAGTCTTCATCGTAGTCGCATCCCACGACCACCCTGTCGGGCCTGCGCGCCTGAACAACGGCGCTTCCTTCGGCAAGAAACTCAGGATTTGAGGCCACCCCGAAGTTTTTCACATCATAGCCCTTGATCAATTCCTCCAGCCTCCTGGCCGTTCCGATGGGCACGGTGCTCTTATTGATAAAGGCGATTCGCCTCGCGTCCTTACGCCGTGCCGCGGCCTGCGCAATGCTCCTCACGGCCTCAAAATAGTATGAGAGATTTGTGCTTCCATCCAGATTGGGCGGCGTAGGAAGGCAGAAAAAAATGGCGGCCGTACCCTCAATGATAGGATCTATTTCATTAGCAAAAAAAAGATATTTCCCATAGGTCTCGCGAATGATATTTGCCAGCTCCGGCTCGTTTACGTAACTCTCAATGCGGCTTGGGTCTGCACTTTGAAAAGCCTTCAGCTTTTCAAGATCATTATCGTAGGCATAAACCTCGTGCCCGTATTCGGAGCACACCGCCGCGTGAACAAGCCCGACATATCCAGTCCCGGCAACAATAATCTTCATCCTTCCTCCTGAGCCTCCGCTGCAAACACATATCCCAATTGAGGCATGGCCTTTCACCCGGCAAAAAGTTTTGACCGGCCCGGAGCAGTCGCCCTCTTATCCGAGTTTGCGGCCGGGCCTTGAGCCGTATTGTTCTTCAATCCAGGCCTTGTACTCTCCGCTTCTTACCCTGTCAACCCATAACCTGTTATCCAGATACCAGCGCACAGTCTTCCTGATGCCCGTGGCAAAGGATTCCTGTGGATTCCATCCTAGTTCGCCGGTCAATTTGCTGCTGTCAATGGCGTATCTCCTGTCGTGGCCGGGCCTGTCTTTTACATATTCAATAAGCGTTCTTCTCGGCTCCTTTTCATAGAGGCCGCAGAATTCATCAAGTATATCGCATACCAGTCTTACGACATCTATATTCTCCATCTCATTGTTGCCGCCCACGTTATATGTATCCCCTCTACGGCCCTCCTTCATTATCGCCCAGATGGCCGAGCAATGGTCTCTTACGTAGAGCCAGTCCCTTATGTTTCGCCCGTCTCCGTAAACAGGCATGGGCTTACCCTCAAGTGCGTTAAGGATAACAAGAGGAATAAGTTTTTCAGGAAACTGATACGGACCGTAGTTATTGGAACAGTTGGAAATCGTAACGGGGAGGCCGTAACTCTTGCTGTATGCGCGCACCAGATGGTCGGAAGCAGCCTTGGATGCAGAGTAAGGGCTGTTCGGCCTGTAGGGGGTTTCTTCCGTGAAAGATCCCTCATCGCCAAGGCTTCCGAACACCTCATCCGTGCTCACATGATGGAAAAGCTCAAGCCCTCCGCCCAGGCCCCTAGCAATTTCAAGGAGTCTAAACGTCCCTACGATATTGGTCTGGATAAATGCGTCAGGACGCACCAGAGACCTGTCCACGTGGGATTCCGCCGCAAAATGACAAATCGAATCCACCTTGAACCGGTCGAATATCTCCTGCATCTTTTCCCTCTCGCATATATCGCACCTGACAAATCTATATCGGTC
The DNA here is from genome assembly GCA_001874005.1 of Desulfobacteraceae bacterium CG2_30_51_40. Classification (GTDB taxonomy): domain Bacteria; phylum Desulfobacterota; class DSM-4660; order Desulfatiglandales; family Desulfatiglandaceae; genus CG2-30-51-40. Next base: position 14,209 of record MNYJ01000129.1, on the reverse strand, counting down.
CGGAAACTCCTTTTCCACCCCGGCCAGGTTGTCCATGTTCCCTGCGTAGGTCAATAGATCTACGTTTACCACAGAACCCTTGAAATCCGATTCATATAGAAGATATCTGATAAAGTTGGCACCAATAAATCCCATTCCACCAGTAACAAGCAGATTTTTCAACTCATCGGCCTCCCTGTGCCTCAAGAATAAGAAGTTTTCCTGCCCTCCGCGAAAACTCCATCACATCCTCTCGCCAGTCAACCATTACATTTATCCCTTCCTCCTTGAGACGGCTGTTTTCAAGTATCGAATTTTTCGGTCTCCTGGCCGCGGTAGGATATTCATTCGTGGATATAGGCAGCACCTCGCGGCGGATGCCCATGGTTTCAAGGAAAAAGACCGCCAGTTCATACCATGTGCACCACCCTTCGGAGGTGGCATGGTAGGTGCCTCCTTTTCCGCTCATAATCAGAGCCCCTATCTGCATTGCAAGACGCCGGGCCCAGGTAGGAGATCCGTACTGGTCGTTAACCACCCTTATCGGCTGATCCGGCCTTCCAGTTGCAAGTCTCAGCATGGTCTTTAAAAAATTGCCTCCCCTCTCGCCGTAAAGCCAAGCCGTCCTCACAATCATGTGCCTGGGGCACTCATTCCTTACGGCCTCTTCTCCTTCCCATTTTGTCCGTCCATAAAAGGAAACAGGTCCGGTAGGATCAGACTCCAGATAGGGTACCGGCACCTCCTTTTTGCCGTCAAAGACGTAGTCGCTTGAGATATGAATCAGAAGCGCATCGCGCTCCTTTGCGGCACGGGCAAGGTTTTCAGGCCCCTTAACATTAAGAGCATAGGCGGATTCGCGTTCCGTCTCACAGGCGTCAACCCTGGTAAAGGCGGCGCAGTTTATAATGACGTCGGGGTTTATGTCCTCTACCGCAGCAAAGACCGCTTTACCGTCACGGATATCAAGCTCACCTGATCCCAAGGCCCGGACTGAGTGATTTTGACTCAGTAAACCGTTGCATTCAGTTCCAAGCTGGCCCTTTGCGCCGCACAAGATAATCTTCAACCGCTCGTATCTCCTTATTTATTGCCCAAGCCCACTGCCTTCCTGAAACATAAACCTTCTCATACTTATATTCATCAATAGACCGAGCATAGCCATCGTGGATATGAGAGAAGAGCCTCCATAGCTGAAAAGGAGAAGCGGGATGCCTACAACCGGAAGGAGCCCCATGACCATACCAAGATTTATCACAACCTGCCAAAGCATTATGCATACAATCCCAACCGCAACCATGGTACCAAATTTATCCTTGGAATTGCGTGCGATGTCAAGTCCCCACAAAATCAAAATAAAATAGAGGGCCAGAAGCACTATAGACCCTACAAAACCCCACTCCTCTGCAAAGACGGAGAAGGCGAAGTCCGTATGCTGTTCAGGAAGGAAATTGAGCTTTGTCTGCGTTCCTTCCAGGTAACCTTTACCCCATAACTGACCGGAGCCGATGGCTATCTTCGATTGTTTTATGTGATAACCTGCGCCCAGGGGATCCCTGTCCGGATTCAGAAAGGTAAGGATCCTTTCCCGCTGGTAATCCTTCAGGCCTAGCCATAGGAGCGGGACACAACCTATAGCGGTGATCCCTATGCCGAGATATATCTTCCAGTTTATCCTTGCAAAAAGCATCATGGAACCGGAAACGAACACTAGGAGCAGGGCGGTACCAAGATCCGGCTCTTTTAGGATAAGGGCTGTAGGAATAAGGATTATCAGTATGGGCTTTACAAGTTCCCTCAAGGTATATTCCGCTACATGGTCCCTCTCAGATAACATTTTTGCCAATAGCAGTATTACCGATATCTTAGCGAGTTCGGAAGGCTGAAAGGTTATCAGACCGAGGCTCAGCCATCTTCGGCTCCCGGCGGTCCATTTACCAAGTATCAGAACCGCCACAAGGAGGGCCACGCTTATGAGCCAGACAGGCCTGGCAAGCCTTTCCAGGCTCTTGTAATTGAAGGTGGTAACCAGCAGAAATACTGAAAAACCAAGGATAAACCAGTAGATCTGCCTGTAGAAAATCGCCTGGCCTCCAAATGCTTTTGTAGGATAGATAGCACTGTAGAGGTTAGCCACGCTTATTGCAGCCAACAGCAGCAGTAATATCAGAAGCAACCAGTCAAAATTTTGAATAAGTCTTCTATCAAACACTTGCCTACCCTCATGCCCGAATGGGGCACAACGAAGAATGAAAATCTCCCGACTTCCCATATCCCTCACCCTCGACGGGAAAGGGAAGAGGGGCATTACTTTGAACCCAGATAGGCGGAAAAAAGCTCGCCTGCTAAAGGCGCTGCAACCCTCCCGCCATGCCCTCCGTTTTCAATTATCACAGCAACGGCAATCTTAGGGTCATCTGCCGGTGCAATACCGGCAAACCAGGCGTGATCTCTGAGTTCAGGCGCCAGTTCCGACTGATCTCCTTCGCCTTCGCTCCGCTCCCTTGAGATTCTTACCACCTGCGCGGTGCCCGTCTTCCCGGCCGCTACAAATTCCTTTGATATGCCCTTTGACCCGGTCCCCCTTGGTTCGTTCACTACTCCTATCATGGCATCTCTTACAACAGATATTGCCTTTTTGCTGATTCCTATCTCACCCTCCTTCACGGGCTGGAAGACGTGCGTCTTTTCTCCTGCGGCATTTTCGATATGCAAAGCTATTTGAGGTCTGTAAAGGATTCCGCCGTTGAATACGGCAGACACCATCCTTACGATCTGCAACGGAGTAGCTGATACATAGCCCTGACCGATAGAAACCGACATGGTTTCCCCAGGATGCCACACCTCGCCCACCCGCTTGAGTTTCCACGCCCTGGTGGGAATAAGTCCCTGCTTTTCCCCACCGATACCTATACCTGTCTGCGCTCCAAGACCCAGTCGCCTGGCGTATGAAGCTATCACATCCACGCCCAGTTTCCTCCCCAGATTATAGAAATATACATCGCAGGATTCAACAATAGCCCTATGGAGGTTTACAGCTCCGTGGCCGCCCTTTTTCCAGCATCTGAACTCATGTCCTCCAAGATGGTATGACCCTGAGCAGAATATCTCATCCTCGGGCGAGATAATCCCCTTGTCCAGACCGGCAAGCGCCAAAACTATCTTGAAGACAGATGCTGGAGGGTACTGACCGGAAACAACCCTGTTTTGGAGCGGATAGCCTTCAGATTTCAGGATTCGGCTCCATGTGTCCTGTCCTACCCCTTCCACAAAGACGTTCGGGTCAAAGGAGGGGCTGCTCGCCATCGCAAGTATCCGCCCGGTTGCCGGCTCCATAGCGACAATCGCCCCCTTTTTCTCCTCAAGGGCTTTGTCTGCCAATGACTGCAGCCTTCTGTCAATTGTCAGCCAGAGGCTCTGGCCTGACTCAGGCGCCTTTCTCGAAAGCACCCGGATTATCCTCCCAGCGGCATCCACCTCCAGGCGTTCAGTACCGGGTACACCGGTAAGCATGTGCTGCCAGGCGGATTCAACGCCTGCCTTCCCGATCATATCGCCGGCCTTGTTATCAGGGTATTTTCCGCTCCTGAGTTCTTTTTCGCTTATCTCACCCAGATAGCCTATCAAATGGGAGCCCAAAGATCCGTACAGGTAATATCTCACAGGTTTTGCTTCAACCAGAAGGCCGGACAGGTTAAAGCGATGCGCCTCCAGAACAGCAAGTTCATCTCTCGAGATGTCTTTTTTTATGCAAACCGGCTTGTAGGACGACCTTTTCGATGCCCACTTCAGTCTCTCGTTTGCGCTATCCGAGTCCATATAGGTCAGTGAGCTTAGCTTATCGGCAAGCTCCACCCTGTCACCCACTTCCTTTGGCACTACATAAATGTCATAAGAAGGCCGGTTCCCGGCAAGGATATCACCGTTTCTATCCCTTATGACTCCTCTAAAAGGGGTAATGTCCCTCTGTTGTATCCTGTTACCCTCGGATTGCCTGCGAAATATGGGGCCCCATGCAATCTGGATAAGCCATAACTGCACAAGAAGCACCGCAAACAAAGCGATGACGATCAGCCTGGCCTTTGAAAGACGAGATTTAAGTATTTCCTCTGAGAGGGGATCAAAATCAGAGCTTATCATCCGGCCTTCCTGTTCAAGGGATAGGAATGGATCTGTTTAGGCGTCATGTCTGACCAGGCTCTCCTCCTCGCCTTCAATCCTTAAAATCAATTTATCCAGAAGATAAAACACGAAGGGCGCAAGCAGACCTGTTAAAGCAGCCGTAACCATGCCGCCCCAAAAAAAACCGCCAGGTAGATGCTGCCCGAATGAGAATGCTATAAAACCTGGAACCAGGCCGATCCGCCTCAAGAAGGCACATAGAGTTACGATTATGATTTGACCTCTCGGATGCTCGAGATCCATGAAAAGGGCTGAGGCATGTATTCCTCCAAAGGAAACAGCGTAAGCCAGGAGGAATATCCCGTGACCTCCTCCGGAATAAATATCTGCCAGCAGGCCCATCCCAATAGCGAAGAGAAAGGCGCTCTTAATCCCTGACCTGATGAAAAGGTGGCAGATGAGGAGCGCAGAAATATCCACCCCCGGGATGGCCGACCCGAGCCCCATGGAAAGACTGCCTGCGAAGAGAATGCTCAGGCTCCCTGCAGCCCAGTAGATGGCATGGCGACCTGCTGATCTTATTCCGGAGTTGACGATCTTGCCCCACCTCCAAGCACAACGAGTACCTCCTCAATGCTCGAGAATGATACCTCCGGCTTGATCCGTATATTCATGAACAGTCCGCTCTCTGATTCCTCGATAGCAGAGACCCGTCCTATGGGAATCCCTTTGGGGAATATCCCATCAAGACCGGATGTTACTACCATGTCTTCAACAATGATATCACCTGCCGCCGGCACATAGTCCAGCCGGCACTCCTTCTCCGAAAATCCCTTTACCATTCCTCTTTCCCTGGATCTCTGAACGAAGCAGTCAACCGAGCTATTTTGATCAATTATAAGAAGCACTTTGGCATAATTGGGCGAGACCGAGACTACCCTTCCGACTGCACCCCTCGCGCTGATGACCGCCATATCCAGCCCTACTCCCTTGTTTTTTCCCTTGTCAATTATGATGGATTTAAACAGGCCGCTTGGGTCAACTCCAGTGACACTGGCCGGAATGGTAGGTTGATCGAGGGCTTTTCTGAATGCGGTCAACTCTTCAATACGTTCGCACCCTGATATAAGCTCCCTGTGGATTCCAAGTTCCCGCCTCAGGTCCTCGTTTTCCTTTTTTAGAGAAAGGTTTTCATCATGGGCCCCTACGAGGTAGAAATAATGATGCCAGAAGCGCTTAAGACCTCCTACGCTCCAGTATATGAAAGACTGAAACGGAGTCGTTATTTCCACTACTGTTTCGTCCAGCAGGTTCCAGTCTCCCCCGGTGCGAAGTCCCCACGAAAGCAGCAAGAAGAAGATAAAGGCCAGTACCGCCCCCATCCATAACCCGGGACTGCGATTTACTCCCTTCAACCGTTGTCCTCGATCCTTTCAGTTATCTGATTGCAACCTCTCTCAAGATATCTATGCTGTCCAGCGCCTTGCCTGAGCCCAGCACTACTGCAGAGAGGGGATCATCGGTAATCGTTATTGGAAGACGCGTCTCCTCCCTCAAGAGGATGTCCAGATTCTTGAGGAGGGAACCCCCTCCGGTGAGCATTATCCCCCTGTCCACAATGTCTGCGGCCAACTCGGGCGGAGTCTGCTCGAGAGCGATCCGCACGGTTTCCACGATCGTTTCAACCTGCTCCGAGATGGCCTTTCTTACCTCGTCGGAATCAATCGTGAGTATCTTGGGGATGCCGGTAACAAGGTCCCTGCCCTTTACCTCGATTGTCTCTATCTTATCCGTAGGATACGCATTGCCTATAGTGGTCTTTATTATCTCAGAAGTTGATATGCCGATAAGCAGATTATATTTTCTCTTTATATGCTGCAAGATGGCCTCGTCCATCTTGTCTCCTGCAACTCTTACGGATTTACAAAACACTATGCCGGCAAGTGAGATAACGGCTACCTCGGTAGTTCCCCCACCTATATCAACAACCATATTGGCGGTCGGATCCGTGATGGGAAGCCCAGCTCCAATAGCCGCCGCCATCGGCTCTTCTATAAGATAGACCTCCCTTGCGCCGGCCGATTCGGCCGACTCCCTCACCGCCCGCTTTTCCACCTGTGTTATCCCGCTTGGTACACATATTATTATACGCGGTCTTACCAGATTTCTCCTGTTATGAACCTTTCTAATAAAATGGCGAAGCATAGCCTCCGTTATTTCAAAATCAGCTATAACGCCGTCTTTCATAGGACGTATAGCCGTTATATTCCCGGGTGTGCGGCCCAGCATGAGCTTGGCCTCCCTGCCAACGGCAACCACTCTATTGGAGCCTTTAGCATCTCTCCTTACAGCCACCACAGACGGTTCACGCAGGACTACGCCCTTACCTTTGACATAGACAAGTGTATTGGCCGTCCCCAGGTCTATGGCCAGATCGTTTGAAAAAAGCCCCAAGATTGAATCAAGAAACATCCTTATCTCCTTTCAAAGTCGCAACAGGGTGAGCAACAATTGAAGATCTCGCAAAAAGTCCAAATCGGGACCACACATGAAAGAACTCCACACACAAAGCGCACACATCAGGACCCGCCCGGAGGGTGGAGCGTCCAGGCTCAAAGAGGACAGTCCCCAAAATGTGAGGCGCGGTCATAACTGCGTCACTATGACGAGGCATTGCGCAACGCAGCAGGTGGAGTTTTTACGACTCCCTCAACTATTCATTTGTTATACAAAGCGCAGAGAATTATCAAATGGAAAATAGGAACCCTTTCACTATACGCCTACACACCCGTCCCCTCATAATCTTTTTCGAGACCGTTAGCGTAATCTTTATATTGACAAATAAAGCCCCCATCTCTAAAATGGCAGTTTACATTTGATTTTACAAAGGGGCATTACATCATCATGAAAAGGACATATCAACCGAGCAATCTTAAAAGAGCACGCACCCACGGATTCAGGACAAGGATGCAAACCCCGGGAGGCATCAAAGTCCTGAAGCGACGAAGGGCAAAGGGTCGCAAAAGACTCACAGTATGAAGTCAGCCCCAAGGCCGGACAGGATTCTCCCTTCCCGGGAAAGCTACGCCTTCCCTAAGAGTCTAAGATTATTGAAGAGAGCTGAATTTGTCAATCTGAAATCATCACGGCGGCGATTTCATACAGACCATTTTATCCTGGTGTTCAAGTCAAATGAATTGGGTACTCAGAGGCTGGGCTTATCGGTCAGCAAGAGGACCGGTTCAGCCGTCAGGCGAAACCGAATGAAGCGGTTACTGAGGGAGTGCTTCAGGCTTCACAGACCTGAGTTCCCTGCAGGATGCGACACCCTCATTATTGGTAAGCGCTTTGAGCCGTGCATCAATTTAAGGCTTGTTGAACAAGAAATTGAATCAATAATCGTATCAGCTCAATAATTGGGGGGAATGGCTTTGCGCAGATCAGGACATGCAGACCAGGAATCAGGTTCTGTAGGTGCGCCTTCAGGCGCAGGGCGCAAGGTTCCCGTGCGGCAGAAGCCGCACCTACCCCGGATTTTTGAGCTAATATCAATAACCTTTAACAAAAACGGTTAAGAATATGCGTTATCTTGCCATCGGCATCATAGTGTTTTACAAAGCGGTCATATCCCCCCTCTTGCCGCCCACTTGCCGATTCTATCCTTCATGTTCGACTTACGCCATGGAGGCAATACGCATTCACGGGCTTTGGAGGGGAGGATGGCTTGCCCTTATTCGACTGTGCAAATGCCATCCTTTCCATCCGGGCGGCTATGATCCTTTAATATGAAGGCGCTCAGGAGGACAAGCATCCGTTGCTGCAAGTGCGGTAAATGTGCAAGGCAAGCTCGCCGTCGTGTCTGTCTGCGTTAATCAACGGCGGCAACGAGATGGACTTATAACAAAAAGCCGCAAAAAATGACTTCGAATTTGGGAATTGATAATGGATAAAAAAACTCTTTTGGCATTTGCTCTCTCATTCATCATTCTGGTGGGATGGTCACTTATGTTCTCCCCTGAGCCCACTAAAACTCCTGTAAAGGAAGAGCAGGACAAACCTCAGAAACAGGCCGTGCAGAAATCACCCGTGCAGCAGCCAGCCACCTCGGCTATCACCCCAACTGAGTCCGAACCTCAGAAAGTACCGTCGGAAGAAAAGCTCGTAGTGGTTGAAACTCCTCTTTATAAAGCCGTCTTCTCTTCGCTCGGGCCGACTATAAGGAGTTTCAAGCTCAAGCAATATACCGAAACAATCGCCCCTGATTCGCCTTTCATAGAACTGATAAATCTATCCAATCCAAGAGATTCTCACATTGACCTCGGTTTTTCCCTGTCTGCCGGGTCCGATTCGTTAATGCTCTATGACGTGCAGGGTGGACCCATAAGGCTCGAAGCCGGTTCCAGTCCATCGGAGCTTTTGTTTACAGCCTCCTCGAACGACGGTTTGGTTCATAAGAAAAGATTCAGATTCAATCCATCAAGCTACGTGATCGAAGTATCAGTAGAGGCGGGAAATATCTCAGACAAGCCCGCGCATGGTTCTTTTTCTGCTTCCGTAAGATCGCTTCCTCCCTCCTCCAAGGCAAGTTATTACTCATACGTCGGTCTTGTCGTCCTGAAGGACGGCAAGTTTCAAGAGGCTGACGTAGAGAAGGAAGCAAAGAGCCTGAGCGGGGAGATTCAATGGCTGGCCTATCAGGACAGCTATTTCATCTCTGCCGCCATACCTGATAAACCAATGGGCGGGACCTTCAGGGGCAAGAAACTGGAATCAGGCATCCTCGAGGGAATTTTTCAGGGCGCAGAGACAATTATTGAGCCGGGCATGAAGGCAGAGGAAAGATTTCTTTTCTACCTTGGGCCTAGAGAACTCGGAATACTGTCACAGGCAGGCCACAACCTTGACAAGGTGGTTGACTTCGGATGGACCGACATAATCGCCAAACCACTGCTTTATTTACTGCGCTTTGTTTATGGATATGTGCCCAACTACGGCATAGCCATAATACTGCTCACAATACTGGTCAAGATCCTTTTCTGGCCTTTGACACACAAGAGCTACAAATCCATGAAGGAGATGCAGAAGCTCCAGCCCATAATGGCAAAGATAAGGGAGAGACATAAGGGAAACAAAGAGGCGATGAACAAGGAACTTATGGGTCTTTACAAGACTTATAAGGTCAACCCCATGGGAGGATGCCTTCCCATGGTCATTCAAATCCCTGTCTTTTTCGCCCTTTTCAGGATACTTGGTAGCGCTATCGAACTCAGGCATGCCCCTTTCATGCTGTGGATAAATGATCTCGCCGCTCCCGACCGGCTTTTCAATTTCCCGTTTGAAATACCCCTTATGACGTCACCCTCTGGGATACCTGTACTTACTCTTCTCATGGGGGCATCCATGTTCATCCAGCAAAAAATGACCCCCACGCCGGGTGACCCGTCGCAGGCAAAGATAATGATGTTCCTGCCTATAATCTTTACCTTCATGTTTATAAATTTCCCCTCAGGCCTTGTTCTCTACTGGCTGGTCAATAACCTGCTTTCCATCGCCCAGCAGTATAGAATTCAAAAAAGGTCCGCATAATCCTAAGGAGGAACTCTATGGAGTCTTATGAATTTCAAGGTAAAAACACCCAAGATGCCATTGAACACGCACGCAGGGAACTGGGACTTCCAGCGGAACGAATGGAAATAGAGATTATTGAACCTGGTTCGGCAGGCATCTTCGGACTCGTCGGCGGAAGAAAGGCCAAGATAAGGGTGAAGATAAAGCAAGAGCCTCCTGATGAACCGGTTGGAGAAGAAAGCCCCTCCTCCATCCCTTCGGTTAAACCGAGCGCGCAGGAGACCACCGAAGGAGTGGAGTTTGCAAGATCATCTCTGGAAAAAATCCTCTCCCTTATACCCGTCGAGACCGCTCAGGTAAAATCGGAGCAGACAGACGGAACAATAAGACTGACGATATCGGGAGACAGCTCGGGTCTCCTGATAGGCCGGAGGGGAAAGACCCTTGACGCCCTGCAGTTTATAGTCAACAGGATAGTCAACAAGGTATTTGAAGAGAGGCTTCAGGTGATAGTCGACTCCGAAAACTACCGCCAGCGCCACCATGATTCCATAGTCGATATGGCCATGAAACTCTCCGATAAGGCCAAGATATCGAAGAAGCCTGTCTCAACAGCACCACTGAATCCCTATGACCGGAGGCTTATCCATATAGCCCTCAGGGAGGATGGAGAAGTTGAAACCAAGAGCCGCGGCGACGGCACCATGAAGAAGATCGTTATTATTCCCAGAAAATCGTCATCCGGGCAGCCTGGACGCGCTCGCTCCCGGGAAGATATCTAGACCGCGCTGCGGTTATCACAGGGGTTTATTTCTCCCGATGGACGTACATGGGGAAACTATCGCAGCCATAGCTACCCCGGTCGGTCGGGGCGGAATCGGCATAATTAAGATAAGCGGGCCTGACGCCCTGGCTATCGCTAAGCGCCTCTTCGTTCCCGCGCGGCCCTCCGCCGAAATAGCCGCTCGACGACTCTATCTGGGGCATGTAATAGATACTGAAACAGGCCGGGTGCTGGATCAGGTGCTCTTATCTTATATGAAAGCGCCCTTCTCTTATACCGGAGAGGATGTAGTTGAGCTAAATTCCCACAGCGGCCACCTTATACTTACCAGCATAATGCAGATATTGCTCAACCAGGGCGCAAGGCTTGCCGAACCCGGAGAGTTCACCTTCAGGGCCTTCATGAACGGCAAGATGGACCTCGCCCAGGCAGAAGCCGTCATTGATCTCATCGAGGCCCGCAGCGAGAAAGGGCTTCAAATTGCATCATCACATTTAGCGGGCGCTTTCAGCCGCGAGATAGAGGCGATAAGGGTATCTGTCATGGGCATCCTGGCTCGTGTTGAAGCTGCGATAGACTTTCCTGAAGAAGAGGAAGTAGAACTCAAAACAGATGAGATCGGAGAAGACCTGGAACGAGCCGTAATTTATCCTCTTATCTCTCTCATTGAGTGCGGTGAGGAAAACAGATTATCTATTGCGGGCGCCCTGACCGCCATCGTGGGCAGGTCAAACACCGGGAAATCAAGCCTCTTTAATAGACTCCTTAAACAGCAAAGAGCCATAGTTACCTCTGATCCGGGCACTACGAGAGATATGATAGAAAGCGAAATAATCCTTGACGGTCTGCCCATAAGGCTCATGGATACGGCAGGCATAAGAGTCTCCTTCGATAAGGCAGAGCAAAAAGGGATAGAAATAACCGAGGGGACCATCCTTGACGCCGACCTGCTGATTCTGGTGTTTGACGGATCGGTCCCGGTCCAGGAAGAAGACGTGGATATCCTTGAGCGATGCAGGGGAAAGAGGCTTATTGCGGTGCTCAATAAGAGCGATCTGCCACCGGTACTGGGAAAAAACCATATCCAGGAACTGATTCCTGATGCAACTTGCGTCGAAGTTTCAGCTCTTACCGGCCACGGGATCGAGGAACTAAGAAGTGCCGTTATAAGAGATTTCAAGAGCAGAAGAAATGATGTCGCCTATGGACACCTGGCGCCTAATCTCAGACAGACAAAGGCGTTGCGAAGCGCCCTTCAGGCCTGCGAGCGGGCGGGCTCTGAACTTCAAAAAGGTTCCCCCGCCGAGATAACCGCCTTTGAACTGAGAGGGGCGATAGAACACCTTGGCGAGATAACCGGACAGGGCATTGGAAATGATCTGCTGGATGAGATCTTCAGCAGATTTTGTATCGGTAAGTAAGATAGCGTCCATCCGGAAATGAGATAGTTTCGTCGAGTTCATGGCGGGTGATAATTTTAACCACATGAATACATTGACGTATTTCGAGGATTAAAATTTGAGCCCAACGCCGAAATCGGTGAAAATAGCCATTTAAGGATGGGCACGAGTTATGAAAAACAAAAACAAACTAAGCCTTAACCTTACAGTCAGCTCTGTGGAGCTCTCAGATGTCGGTAAATTGCGTAGAGCATAGAAAGTTTATGGAGCTTGTAGCCCTCCGGATGAAGCTTGAAAAACCCGATGACGATGGGGAGGACAAGGAGCAAATACGAAAGAGGATAAAAGAGCTTGAAATGGAATTGAAAGTAAATTGAGATTCATACAACCGGCATGCCAGTGCATTATACCTTCGATCGAGCCTGCTGCGTATATACCCGCAGGCTCCTTCAAAATCCCCCTGTGCTGTCAAGAAGGATTGTTACAGGGCCGTCATTTACAATATGGACCTCCATATCTTCCTGAAACCGCCCTGTTTCAGGCCTCAAGCCCTCGGCGGCAAGACATTCAATAAACCTTTGATAAAGTATGCGAGCCGTCTCAGCCTTCGCTGCTCCGCCAAAAGAGGGCCTTCTGCCCTTCCTGCAGTCGGCCCATAGAGTAAACTGAGACACTACCAGCACACCTCCTCCGGTATCAATTACGGATCGGTTCATCAGACCTTTATCGTCTGAAAATATCCTCAAATGAGCTATCTTCCGGCTCAGATATTCACAATCTTTATCGCTGTCAGTTGCGCCGACTCCAAGAAAGACAAGGAGACCCTCTCTTATTGCTCCGACACTCACGCCTTCCACATCTACTCTCGACTCCTTGACTCTCTGGACCACCGCTCTCATTGTCGCCTTCCCCAGCCGTCAGGAATCCTTTTAGAGCCTGTTGATGAGGCTTGCGGCATAACCTGCGCCGAAGCCGTTATCAATATTCACCACCGTCACACCTGATGCGCAAGAGTTAAGCATACCAAGGAGAGCGGCTATACCGCCGAAGCTTGCGCCATAACCCACGCTGGTCGGCACGGCAATCACCGGTTTGTCAACAAGCCCGCCCACGACACTTGGAAGCGCGCCTTCCATGCCCGCCACAACCACTATAACAGAGGCGCTTAGTATCCGTCCCCTGAATGAAAACAAACGGTGGAGCCCTGCGACCCCCACATCATAAACCGTCTCGACAATGTTTCCCATAAATCTCGCGGTAACCGCCGCCTCGTCTGCAACAGGCATATCCGAAGTTCCCGCGCTAATCACCAGAATCGTGCCTCTTCCCTTGTTTGCGGCAGGTGTCATGGAAAGGGTCAGTGCCCTTGCCGAGCGGTGATATACCGCGGAGGGAAATACTGCTGAAATCGCCGCAGCCTTATCTGCGGACAGTCTTGTCACCAGTATGCGCTCCTCCTTTTCAGCCATACTGGACATTATGGAGATGATCTTTTCAGTATCCTTGCCCTGCCCGAAGATCACCTCCGAGAGCCCACGCCTCAAGTGACGGTGATGATCTATGCAAGCAAATCCCATATCCTCCAGGGGAAATGACTTGAGTTTTTCGAGACACTCCTCAACAGTAAACTTTTCGCTCTTTAGTCCCCTCAAAAGGTCTTCCAGTGCCTTACGCTCCAAGAAATAGCTCCTTTGCTAGTGCAACGATGTTGAAAACGAAAAAAACCTGATCTGACAGGTCGTTGTAGAAACTTCGGCCTTAATGCGCCTGTATTTCCCGTGAGAGGGGGGCAGTCTTAAACTCCATGAAAGAACCCGGCACATGCCTGATGCCTGTTCGGCACTCACAGGCGGGCACCGAGGCAAGCGGAGTTTCTTCTAACGGTCATGCCCTGAAAGGGGCTCAACGAAAGATGAAAATCACCCCCACCCCGCCCTCCCCCGTCGAGGGGGAGGGAATACTGCCGGCGCATCCCGGCGTCTCGACGGTAAAGAGAAGGGGCATTTTCATATAAATCCCCATGCCTGAATGGGCACAACGAAGAATGAAAATGCCGCACGTCTTTCCGGACTTGATCCTGAATCCAGGCATGAAAGACTGTGTACCGGCTCCCGGATCGGTGTCCGGGACAGGCTGCGCCGCTATAACTTTCTATTTTCGTAAGCGTTCACATGTTCCGGGTTCAAGGTTCCAGGTTGAGGGCAAAAGAAACAAGAGCGACCCGATTAGAACCTACCACGAGACCTTTTTGGCAATATGCGTCCGTTCGATCGCCTGTTCAGTGGTTTGTAGCGACGAATGCCGGCCAGTCGATGGCTCATAGATATCCAAACAGGGATGGAAGAAAGCGAGAAAC
>MNYJ01000139.1 GCA_001874005.1 Desulfobacteraceae bacterium CG2_30_51_40 | reverse complement strand
GTTGTGACCGACCACCTGTCCTCCCGTGGTCCTTGCGACAGCGGAGATGATATTGCCGCTTTTGTTCTCAGCGATCAGCCGTTCAGGTTCAAGATAGGTCCTTATGGGATAATCATTGCCATAGACGGAGACAAAAAGCCTCGCAACACCTTTGGCATCTGAAGGCCGCATCAGATCAGCCTCCCATGCCTGTCCGTCCTCTACAAAATATTCATCATCCTTATATCCTGTCATGCATTCCTCCTACTTGGACGTTTTGTTTCGTCCATTATCCCTTATCGTGCCTTTGAGGCATAAAAGCAACACGGCCGATATCAGGCTTGCCAGGGCGCATGCATCAAAGAGGAATCCGTAACCCCAGCGTGAGACGATGGGCGCCCCGGCAAACGGCCCGAGAAAGAACCCTCCCTGAAACATCTGAAAACCGAGGTTTGTATTGAAGGCCCTCATAGCCGGCCTTGATATGTCGAACATCAAACCGTTAAAGACCGGCATGGCTATTCCCCAGCCAAGGCCCAGAAGAAGGCCCAGGGGAAAGAAAGCTCCGCTCCCCTTTATGCGCCCCAGTACAGCGTATGCCAGACAGAGACCAAGCATCGTAAAGAAGGCAAGGCGTATCTTATCAGTTTTGTCAAAGAAGGCGCCTCCGAAGACGCGTACCGCTATCTCGCCTATCGTGGCGAGGGTAAGAAAGAGCCCTGTCTTTAAAATGCCGATTTCTTTCCCAAAGCCGTCCAGGAAGAAAAAGACCAGCGCATAGGCGCTATAGAGAAAAAGCATGGCAAGCAGAACCAGAACAACCGGAACATCTTTGATGTTGGTTAGAATCTCCTTGCCGGATGGTCTCTGACTTGCTTTCATGGAATGGGGTGAAGGCCCGGCTGATCCGGCCAATCTTACCAGAGGAAGCACCAAAAGGGTGATAGCGCCGAAGAGCAGAAGGACCCTTGTAAATCCACCGAGCGCGTGGGTCAGAAAGGGCAGGATCGGGGGAATGAGGGTGTTGGGTATCAAAACAATTATTGAGATAAAGCCGAAGAACTGAGCACTTCTTCCCTGAGGCACATATTCGACGGTAATGGTCATGAGAGCCGCGCCGAGGATGACAAAGGAAAGTCCGTGGAAGGATCTCACCGCAAACATCTCCCAGAATTCACTTGCCAGGCTGTAGGCTGCCAGGGTTGCAGCGAGCATGAGAGTTCCGAACGCCAGATAACGGTAGGCGTTTCCCCTGTGAAAAAAAGGGCTCACTATGGGCCTTGCGAGCAAAGATACGGCAGAGAAGACCGATATGAGAAGGCCGAACGATCGGGGATCAATGTGGAGGGTCCGTAGATACTCATAATAGAAAAAGAAAAGCGAGATGCTCGAATAGGCAAGAAAGGTAGCGGCAAAGATAAAGACGATCTCCCTGCTCCAGGTCACCTTTGATTCTGGAAGAGACATTTGCTCCCCTAGTCCGCTGGCGGCAGCCAGGCGGGCTGCGGCGAGTTTCCGTCAACGCTTGCGCCCAGGCGGAGGACTAGATTGCCGGATACCAATCTCCTGTAAGACTTGGAGGCGCGCACATCATCAATGGGCGATACCGCATCCATTGCAATTCTTGCTGCCTCACCGAGGGCACCGGGTTCCGGGCGCTTTCCTGCCAGAAACGATTCAGCCTCCTTGGACACTGTTACGGTGGGACCTACACTTCCCCAGGCAAGGCGGGCTTCCTCGATTATGCCCTCCCCGGAAACGCGCAGGAGAGCCGCAAGGCTTGCGATGGAAATGGCCAGGGCCTTTCTTTGTCCTACCTTCTCAAGGCTGAAAATATTATAGGGCTGATCTTTTTTTATCCACACGCCAGCCAGTATCTCTCCGGGCTTAAGATCTGTATGCCCCGGTCCCCTGATGAAATCCGCAAGGGAAAGGCGTCTTGTTTTATCCATGCTCATGATTTCGACGGCAGCTCCAAGGATGTACAATGGGGGAAGGGTATCTCCTGCCGGTGAGGCGGTTACTATGTTTCCGCCAATGGTTCCCATGTTGCGTATATGCGGTGAGCCGAGGCGGGAGATTGCCGCGGCAAGGACGGGGAAACTGCGCTGAACTATGGGGTCTGCAAGGAGCGCGGTGTGACTGGTGCAGGCTCCTATGAATATCTGATCTCCTTCTTCTCTAACTCCCTTCAGGCAATCCATCCTTTCAAGGCATATAAGCGCGGAGGGATCGCAAATCCCCTTCCGCATCCTAACCAGAAGGTCTGTTCCTCCGGCATAAATTGCCGCCTCGGGATACTGTCGCAGCATGTCCCAGAGTTCATTAGTGTTATTGGCAAGAAATACCCGTCTCACCTTTGATATACCTTTCTTTCGGAAGCGAAAGTCTTAACCGCGTCCACGATCTTTTGATAGCCGGTGCAACGGCAGAGGTTGCCGCTTATAGCCTCCCGGATCTCTTTACGGGTCGGACAGGGTTTTCGGCCCAGAAGAGCAAGGGATGTAAGGACCATTCCGGGCGTGCAATAGCCGCATTGTACGGCTCCATGCGCAATAAATGCCTCCTGCAGGGGATGAAGACCTTCCTCCCCGGATATGCCTTCAATGGTGGTTACGCTTCGTCCCTCCAACTGGGCCGCCAGCATGATGCAGGAAAGCCTGGCTTGGCCATCCACTAGGATGGTGCAGGAGCCGCACTCACCAGACCCGCAGGACTCCTTCGTGCCGGTAAGTCCCAGATCCTCCCTCATTAGATCAACCACCCGGCGATCGGGCCGCGTCTCAATCTCCAAATTCTTTCCGTTCAGACAAAAGCGGATTTTCATATAGCTAACCTTCCTCTTGGCAGGACGGTTTCTTTTCTAAGGCCCCAAGCACACGTTCCGGCGTCATCGGGCCTTCAAATATCCTTATGCCGCATGCGTCAGCAATGGCATTTGCCACAGCAGCGAAGGGGCCGTTCATGGCTATCTCGCCTGCGCCCTTAAGCCCGAATGGTCCCATTTCCTCATGAAGTTCAACAGCCGCTGACTCCATGTCTGGGAGGTCAATCGAGGTCGGGATGATATAGGTGCCCAAATCAGGCGTGCGGATCACCCCTCGATCCGTCTTCAGTTCCTCGCACAGTGCATAACCCAGTCCCTGCGCGATCCCGCCCTGTATCTGCTGTTCAAATATCTGGGGATTCAGGACGCGGCCGCAGTCGGTCACCGCCAGGAAACCCTTTACCTCTGTCAGGCCCGTGAGGGTGTCAACCTCAACGAATGCTGCGTGCGCCGCGTATGAAAAAACAATGTGAGGGATTCCGTGAAGCGACAAATTTGGGTCGCGGGTAGGGCTATCCTTTGCCGAGGGGGTTCTGTACCTGGCAACAGAAGTCCTCTCTGCATCGCTCAGGATACCTGCCAGCGCGGAAAGCGGCATCTCCTTTCCGCTTGGTATGTGCCTGACCCTGCCGGGCACAAGCGTCATCTCCTCAGGCCCCTTTGCCATCAGAAGGTCTGATGCCCTCTCAAGCAATCTTTTCTTCATTGTCTTTGAAGCAGTTATAAGTGCATTTCCATAGGTAAATGTCGTTCGGCTGGCCGATGATGAACCGGAGGGCAGAGTTCTTGCTGTATCCGGGAGAACAAGCTCCATCCCGGAGAGGCCCTGGTTGAGTATTTCACCTGCTATCTGAAGGTATGTGGATGCATTTCCCTGGCCCATATCCACAACTCCGCAAAATACCCTGAAGAGGCCCTCCTGCGTTAATTCTATCTTGGCGTTTGCCGTATCAGGAATCAGAGGACCGTAACCCATACCCTGCATGGCGGAGGCGAGCCCCGCGCCTCTTTTCTTGAAGGGCGGGGAAGCCTTCTTCCACGTCTCGCTTTCCTGCCACAGCCTGCTCGCCGATATCTTTCTCAAGCACTCCCCGATTCCCGTCGAACCGGTAAGGGTTGTGCCCGCAGGATTTCTGTCTCCTCTTCTGAGGGCGTTTTTGACGCGGATATCGAGTGGAGAGATACCGAGGCTCTTTGCCATCATGTCCACCGTCTGTTCCATGGCGGCTGTGACCTGTGGGACTCCGAATCCGCGGAAGGGGCCGCCGATCGGGTTGTTCGTAAAGACAGCCCATGCCTTGAGGCTGGTGTTGGGAATGCGGTAAGGCCCCCCCGAGTGCTCCAGTCCGAGGGCCGTTACCGCTCCTCCGAGGTTATCGTACGGCCCTGTGTCAAAGTATATTCGGACCGAGAGGGCATGAAATATTCCGTCCTTTTTTGCCCCCAGCTTGTAGTAGAGGCGCGCGGGATGACGTTTTGCGCTAGCAAGGATGCTCTCCTCTCTGGCCCACCACATCTTGACCGGCCTTCCTGGATTGTTAAGGGCCGCAAGACCCAGTAAGCTTTGAACCGTTATCCCGTCTTTTCCCCCAAAGGCCCCTCCGCAATAGGGAGCGATGATGCGGACCTTGTGCATGTCAAATCCGATGGCCTCTGCCGCCTCGTAGCGATCCCTGAAAGGGCTTTGCGTTGAAGCGGTTATCTCAAGAATATCATCCTTGAAAATGGCCCATCCCGCCTCTGTTTCAAGATAGGCGTGTTCCTGGCTGGGAAGTCTGAATAGGGCCTCCACAGTCTCATCGCATTCTTCAAAGCCCTTTTCTCCCATTCCGGCTTCAAGCGATCCCTTCAACAGAAGATTTCCTTCAGGGTTTTCCTCGTGTACCAAAGGAGCGCCCTGGGCCATGGCATTCTCAGGGTCGAATACGCCCGGAAGTGGCTCAATATCCAGGCTTATGGAGGCCAGGGCCTTTGCCAGAGTCTCCCTGTCTTCTGCCACAACCAGGGCCAGAGGGTCTCCGCAGTGCCTCACCTTGTCGTCCGCTAGCACCGGCTGATCTTTCCTTACCACGCCCTGTCTGTTGGTTCCCCTTACGTCTTTTGATGTTAGAACCGAAAGCACTCCAGGAATGCGTATCGCATCATCAGTCTTTATCCACCTGATCCTTGCGTGGGGGACGCCTGCCCTCTTCACTCCGGCCCAGAGCATATCCGGTGCATAGAAGTCAGAGGCGTATTTCTCTTTGCCTGTCAGCTTGGCGTATGCGTCGAATCTTGGAGCAGCCCTTCCTATCTCAAGGGGTGTGTCTTTCATGCTTTTGTACCGGCTTTTGTGTTAAAATTCATTCCCATATACCTGCTGACTCTCATGCCCGGGCAGGGCATAATAAAAGATGAAAATCACCGCCACCCCTCCCTCTTTCGCCTGCTTAGAATGCCTGGGCCCCGTGCAGATCGGCATCAAGGCCTCCTGTCAGGCATTTCAGCAAGGATCGCCTCAAGGGCCTCAATAAAGGCCTCCATTGCTTCCATGTGGGAGATGGTGATTCTTATGTAGTTTGGAAACCTGAATCCGGTCATGGATCGGATCATAATTCCGCGGGTCATGAATTTCCGGTAGGCCAGGGTATCGCTCATGGGAAGCCTCAGCATAAGGTAGTTACCCTCTCCGCTCACAAAGGAAAGCTCAAGCCTCCCAAGTTCACGCTCCAGGAAATTCCTTCCTTCCCTAACCATCCGCCTCGTGCGAGTGATGTGTTCACCGTCTTCCAGGGTAGCCAGAGCCGCCTGCTGGGCAAGGGAGTTCACTGAATAGACAACGCATGTGCGACGGATGATATCCACAACCTCCCTGGATCCAGCAAGGTAGCCTATGCGCAACCCCGCCAGGGCGTACATTTTTGAAAAGGTGCGGAATACGACAAGGTTGGGATAGCTTTCCATGAGGGCCATTCCGTCTGGAAAATCCTCCTTTTCAACGAACTCGAAATACGCCTCATCCAGCACTACGATCTGACGGCCGTCCACCACATCCAGGAATCGCAAGAGTTTTTCCCTGCTCCAGTATGTTCCTGTGGGGTTGTTGGGGTTGCAGACAAAGATGAGCTTGGTCCGGTTGTCAATAGTCCTTAGCATGCCCGCGTCGTCAAAGCCGAAGTCCTTTAAAGGCACAAGCCTGGCATCAAATCCTGAAAACTCCGCTACCCATTCATAGACCGCGAAGGTTTTATCCGCAGTGACTATATTGTCACCCTCCTGGCAGAAGGCCTTTATCACAAAGGTTATGACCTCGTTTGCGCCGTTACCCACAAGGAACTGATCCGGATGCAGCCCGAATTTCTCAGCCAGCTTGTAACGCAGGTAATAGGCGTCTCCGCTGGGATAGACCGAGGCGGCAGGCGGAGGAAACCCGTCTATCACATCCCGGGCGGCTGGCGGTGGGCCCAAGGGATTTTCATTGTTGTTGAGGCGCAGGAGCCGCTTGCAGCCGTATAATTTTTTTAGTTCATTGTCCGGTTTGCTCGGGATGTAAGGCTCGAAGCGTTTTATATACTCGGGGACGAGTCTGTCCAATTGGGGCGCGTGCATGATGATCAGGCGCCCAACTGGAAGATTACCTGGTCACCTTCTCCGCCGTAGGGAACCACTACCCTGGGAGAAAACCCGCTTTGAAGAAGGGGATGAGTAAATTCGGTCTGCCAGGGTATTCCCAAATCCATCACAAAAAAGACGTTTTTAAGGGATTCCTTTTTCAGGAGAGACAGATGCCCGATCAGGTTTTCCTGCATATCCTTTCCGGAGCGAACGGGTCGAATCGTTGCTTTGTTTCCGCTTCTTTCAATATTCACTGAAAGGACTGAGAAGGGGCTTTTTGTTTCTCCCAGGTCTCTAACGAATAGGATTTCTCTTGGCATCGCAAGGCGACCGTACTGAGAGCGGAGAAAAGGCTCAAGTTCCGGATGACACCACGAATAGGCGCCGGGGTCTTCGTGCATCTGCCTGAAATAGGCGGTTAAGGCCGTTCCATTTCCCTTCTCGTCAAAAAGCGTTAGTGTCCCGAGGTCCTCAAAGTGCTCCCTTGGAAGTTCATCTGTGGGAAGAAGGCTTACAAGACCGAGGGCAGGGGATTTCGCGATAGCTCCGATGCAGGCCTCCATCAGCTCTCCGGAAATGGCCGAGCCCTTGGCCTGTCCAAAAAGATACGGCCCGAAACACTCAACCGTCTTCTCACTCACCCAGTGCCACAGCAGTGCCCCTCCCACGGAGCCGTCAGGCCCTGTTGCGGCCAAGGCCTCGTATTCCCCGCCTTCAACCATGTCAACCACCTTGCCCGGATATAGGAAGGCCTTTGGGAAAAGATAAGGGGGGTAGAGGGCTTTTACGGCCGTGGTAATTATTTTGAGCAGTTCCGGCTGCGGCCTTATCAGGGAAAAACGACTGACCTCCTTCGGATGCATCGTCATGATCTGATCCGCTTCCGGGTAAGATTTCTCTTTTACAAGGGAGAGGAGGATGCCATTATCCGGTCCCTGCGTCACATTGAGCCTGTCCACGAACCTTGAGGCGATAAGAAGCCCCATCTGTTCAAGTGCAGTTTCATCCTCGGCTGAGACCCTGGCAGTGAGGTTGAAAAGGCGCATGTCAAAGTCCTTAACAGGGCAGGATATCTCAACGAGATTATAATAACGCCTGGAGGAGGAGCGGATAGTAACCCCGCGATCAGGACTGCTTATGCGGCAAAGATATGAGAATATCTCTTCCACCGCGAGGGTAAGGGCCGTGGCCCCTCTCTCGTCAAGCCCGAAGGCAAGCGCCCCATGCTCGACAAAGGAGGTGCACATGGGCAGAAATCCCATTTCCGTATATACGCTAAGGCTCAAGGCCCTGCCGGTATCCTTTTTCAAATATCTCCTTTCGATGCAAGTGCGCCGGAAACGGTGGTCCCGCAAGTGGCGCGCAACCGTCTTACTTAACCGGGCATCACGGCGCTTGTTCAAGATCAACGCAGTTTAGGAAAAAACTAGAGTCGTGTCAATGAGTGGAGCCTTCAAACGGCAATCTCGGTCGGTCTGAGCCGAAAAGGAAACTGGAGGCTTTCTCAGTTCCTTTATATGAAAATGGCCCTTCCCTTACCTCCTCCCCCTCGACGGGGGAGGGAGGGGTGGGGGTGATTTTCATCCTTCGTTGTGCCCTGCCAGGGCATGGCAGTTAGTCCAGATTCAATTTGGCTTTGCACTGATTGCATTTCATGGCACCGCGAAAAACCTTGTTGCCGCATTCAGGACATATATAGCGGGCCTCCTCCTCCACAACCCATCTTTCAGTTCCGAATTCTCGTCGAAACGGTATGGACCGCAAAATGACTTTCTTGCCAACGGCCATGGGAAAACTATCAATGTGCTGACACGGAAAAACATCGCATTCGTGACAACCCGTGTAACCTTTTCTAATATTACAAGTCCTGATCTCACATTGCCTGCAATGCATGAAAAGATCATCCGACAAACATCCGCCACAATGAATATCTTCCTGCGAAAGCTTTTCGCTGTTGGGAAGTGTTCCTTTGCCTGGAGTACTTCCCTTGTACAGGTTTACGAGTCCCTCCTTGAGTTTTTTGTTATTGTCCCGCGCTGCAATATAAATAGCGCAAACACCGCAATAAAGACCGCAGGGAGAAATGAAGTCCGGATTTAACGCCATGTCCTCTGGCCCTCCTGATGTTCTTGTTATTTACGCATCGATATTTTCCTTAATAAATACTTTCCTTACCCTGATCCGTGTCTTTGATATCTTTTTGTACCCCGGCAAGCGGCAATAATCTTGCCGGGCAATTGAGGCCAGAACTAGATTTTAGGTTCTTTCCACCAGGGATAGAAATCAGGCATATCGGAAGAGACCTTCATGGAAAACATCGGAGGCCTTTTCTGCAAGAAACTTTCAATCCCCTCATAGGAGTCCTTTTGTCCGCCCATCCAGAAAAAGCAGCGAGAGTCTATAAGGTGGACCGATTGAGGGTCGGGCTCCGCATATCCATGCCACAGGAGCGCCTTGCCCAGGGCTACGGAAACCGCTGAGGTGTTTTCCGTAATCTCCCTCGCGATGGACATCGCCTTTTCCAGCACCTGCTCCTGGGGCACCACGTAGTTGAAAAGGCCGGAACCCGCCTCTTCCGAGGCGCGGAAGACCCGTCCCGTATAAACCCACTCAGTCGCCTTGGAAATCCCTACGATCCGCGGCAGGAACCACGATGAGCAGGCCTCCGGGACAACGCCGCGGCGTGTAAATGGGAACCCGATCTTGGCATCCTCTGAGACGATTCGCATGTCCATGGGAAGTGTCATGGTAATGCCTATGCCCACCGCATGACCGTTGATCGCCGCAATGACCGGCTTGCGGCATCTGAAAACGGCCAGAGAAACCTGGCCCCCGCCGTCCCGATGTTCTCCTATGCGCACGTTGCGGCCATCCCGGGCGCTCCGGTCGAATGTGGAAGGCCCGGATGAGAGATCCGCTCCGGCGCAAAAGGCCTTGCCGGCACCCGTTACCACCACCACACGCACGGAATCATCCTGATCGGCTTTTCCGAATATTTCGATCAGTTCGTTTCTCATGGGCAAGGTAAAGGCATTCATTCTATCCGCGCGATCAAGGGTAACGGTAGCCACACCATTTTTGATTTCATACCGTGTCTGGGTCAATTTCATCAATAAGCCTCTCTTCATCTACTGAGTTAAATCAGGGGCAGCACCAGGCCATCATCCTGATATTGATATATATTCATGGCCACGCAATGCGCAATTAGACTGCTTCCTGATGCGCTGTAAGGTCTGGTCTGCGTCGCTTTTTACCCTCCCATTGGAACCATGCCCACAAAGGAAAACACCATGATTTTGGAGGAGGGCCAATACGGGTCTCCATCTGTTAGACCATCCACCGATATGGTTGAAACCAGGTTTCTTCAGTGATATTTTCCCGTCTTGCCCGAAGAATTCCTCTGTTCTGAAGTTCTAACCAAGCCCTTTCTGTTTGTATGGTACATAGGATCATTTCAACACTTTGTCCCCAAAGCCGAGTTCACCGGGAGGCCCGTTTCTTGGCCGATTCGGTGGAATGACTTGTTCGGCCTTTTGATCTTTCTGCCAGATTAATAAGGGACCGAAGTGCCTCATTGACGGCTTCTTCGGAAGAGAATACTTTTGCGACGTCGGGGCTTAAAAGGACAAGGTTTGTGCCTTTGCTATAGTCCTTAAAATATTTACCACGGACTCCTACGCCAAGGTCTTCCCGTTTATACTCCGGTCGGAGTTCATCTGTTTCTTTAGCCTTACTCATAGATACCCCTTTCATTGCGGTCCATAATACGCGCATTAATAATTCTTGTTCGGTCTCCCCGCTTTGTATTAGAAAC
>MNYJ01000112.1 GCA_001874005.1 Desulfobacteraceae bacterium CG2_30_51_40 | reverse complement strand
AAAATTATTAATGAGACCCAATACCTCCTTGGACAAATCTTAACAAAACAGGCGCCTTTAATGCAAACCGATTTGGAGGGCCGATTGCAAGGAGTACTCCGGGTGATTTACCTAGTGTCCAGCCGGAAATGGCTATTTTTACCGATTTAGGCGTTGGGCTCAAATTTTAATCCTCGAAATACGTCAATGTATTCCTGTGGTTAAAATTATCGCCCGCCTTGAACTCGACGAAACTATCTCATTTCCGGATGGACACTACCTATATAACTATAGCAAACTCCTTACCGCACTTATCTCGATGGCCTCAATAATAAAAGCAATTTAATATTAATTAGTTATATTGGCATGGTACTCAGAGCAATCCCGGGAATGAATTCTCTCATGTCATAAATTTTTACAACCTGTAAAGGGGGGCCTATGTTGATGTATTGAGAGTATAGACCACTTGGACTATACTGTTGATATGCCGGCGGGGGCACAAGGAGTCGAAATGTCTGGATGCGGCGGCATTATTCCCTCCCCCTCGACGGGGGAGGGAGGGGTGGGGGTGATTTGCATCCTTTGTTGCGCTCCATCAGGACATGGCCGTTTATATGAAAATGCATCGTCATACCGGCGGAGGCCGGTATCCGAGCTTTTATACCTGGATTCCGGATCAAGTCCGGAATGACATGCGGCATTTTCATCCTTCGTTGTGCCCTGCCCGGGCGTGGCCGTTAGTCTGAAATGAATAGGGGGGTAGTACTATTAAGATGGGTTATGGAAGGCTTATAGAGGATAACTTAAGAAAGGCGTTTGCGGAAAACAGCAATAGAGGGGTTGCGAAAAAGCTCGGCGGGGAAGAGGGCGACTCAGGCGTTGGCTTATGGGCGTTTGGGAAGAGATACCTCATATCTCCCGGTGCCCTGAGTGCCGACGGGACTTCCGCTGATGACCCCGAAGCTGTGGTGGTTTCTCTATATGCGGCGTGCGCTGACGTTGATCCTCTGATAGAGGAGCCTTTCAAGTCATTCAAGGATCTTCCAAACAGCATGCCGTATCATGGGGCCTTTGCCGCCAATGTTGAAAGGATTCTTGTGCCCTATGTGGAAAGGTTTAAAGGCCGTTCGGAACAGATAGCCTTGAAGTTCAGAGGAAGAGTGGAGGAAAGAGGCGCTTCCGGGGATTTTTCCATTTTGCTTTACCCTCTTCCCAAGGTATGCCTCAGATATGTCTTTTACCTTCCAGATGAGGAGTTTTCCGCCTCGGCTATATGCCTTTTTTCCAGCAATGTCCTCTCCTTCCTGCCTCTGGACGGAGCGGCGGACACGGCGGAATATACCTCAAGAGCAATCATCAGATTATGCAGTTCATGAAGGCGAAAAGTAGATGATCGTAGCTGCGCAGCAACCCTATTTTGCTCCATACCCTGGCTTTTTCCTGAAGGCATTCCTTGCCGATACCGTCGTCATAATGGACAGGGTCCAACTCCCGCTCAAATCTACCTGGATCACCCGCAACCGGTTCAAGAACTCGGAAGGGATGCTCTGGCTTAAGGTGCCTGTGTGGAAGAAGGGACTGGGGCTTCAGACCATCTCCGATGTCAGGATATGTGATGAAAGAGGATGGAGGCGCAAGCATATCGAAGGCCTTGAGGCAGCTTATGGCAACGCCCCCTTTTTTAAAGACCATCTGCCATTCCTTGAGGCGCTCTATTCAGAATGTCACGAAAGGCTTTGTGAGTTAAACCTAAAGATTATCCGATATCTTTTCGGATGCCTGGGTATAAAGGCACAACTGCGGCTTCTATCGGAAATGGAAGTGGATGCGAAGGAGCCGCTGGTGTCTGTTGAGATTGCAAGGTCATGCGGTGCGTCATATTTTCTTGCCCAGTCAAGCGCAAGAAAGTTCCTTGATAAAGAGGCCTTCAGGCAGTCAGGCATAGAGCTTGTCTTTTTCACAAGGCGGCCCGTTCCCTATCCCCAGCTCTGGGCCGGGGGGTTCTTTCGCAATCTCTCCGTGTTTGATCTCCTTTTTAACTGCGGCCCGAAGGCCCCTGAGATCATTATGAAAGATTTATCGAAGAGGGACAGGCGTCTTATCGAATTCCTTGGAAGGACATGACGCAGATAATATTTACGCTGCAGTCATAATCGGCGAAAGGAAGGCGCATTGTCTGAATAGGAATCTTAACGGTAGCTGAAGGGGAAAAGTGTTGGTGCCTTTTCAGCCGTGATATGGAGCGAATCCTCCCAGTTGCGTGCACTGAGCAATAAATTAAAATGCCGGCTATTCAGTACTCCGGTTTCAATGGTCTTTAAAATCCCTTCGACTCTTGGTTCCAAGTAATCGGCTCCTGCCAGGCCGTTTGAATAGAGGGCGGAGAGGGGAAGAAGAGCCATGACCTTGAGTGTCTCGCCGCCCTGGTTTAGGCAGATGGACGCTGATCTTGTCCAAGCCGCTCGCATGAGGTTTTCATCAGCTTCTTTCAAGCATCCCAGATTGTAGAGCCATAACTGCCATGGATGCCGGCCGGGAACAGAAGCCAACCTACGTGATGCCCATTTGAAATACTCGTGGGACGAATGCCGGGTCTGGGCAAGAAATCTCATAAGTGCCGCATGGCGGAATGAATTATTATCAGGCTGATATTGATGGATAGCGCCGCAATTAAGGTACTCGGCCAGTGCCCGCTCGGCCTCGTCATATCTGCCGGCATCCAGGTAGGCATAGACCCTGTAGGAATGCTGTCTTTGCCAGTCATTATGGGCCGTTCCAGAAACTGAGCCGCCACCGAATGCATTCATTGCCTTTTCAATGGTTCCTTCAAAAGAATAAATGTAAGCGGGTCCGCAGAATCCATAGTTCTGGGATATTGTGCCGTAAAAGGCGCCAAGGTCGTGCGAAACCGCATTAGGAGTTGTCATGCGGCGGTATAGAAGTTCTTTCTCCATGTGTTTGAGGCATTCGACGAGTTCATTTGAAAGTCTTTGTTCTACGAGAGGATCAAACAGAAAACGGTTGTGCGCCTGCACGATGCCCAGGTTTTGAAGGAGAAAGATTTTTGCTTCCGCTCCTTGCATCGGGGCGATAAGGGGGATAAGGGAAGTTGCCCTCCCCGACCATTTTTCTGCCTCTCTTGAATTGCCTAGGTGGTTGAAACAGACAACCCCGGCCTCGCAGGCCCGGAAAGCGATATCGGGCCTTCGTGAGCCTACGTCCTCAATCATTTCAGGAGAGATCGAGGATAGAAGAAACTCTATTGATTCGAGGGGGCAGCGGAGATCTACCAGAATCTGCTCAAGTCTTGTTACAAAATTCTCCGCTGTGCCTTCATCTGTCAAACCTTCCCGCATCATATCTTCAAGGCATAACTTATTCTTTTGGAGCCATTTCAGAAGACCAATAGGTATGTCCGTGAGATAGATGAGGCGAGAGTGGAGGGGGGCAGAGCGATTGGTTGCATGAATCACGGAGGCAACCGTGCCGGGGCTATAGAATCTCCAGAGAGCCTCAGCTTCAGATAGGTCTTCAACAGGGATAAGTTCTATGGAAAGGTTTTCGTGGGCATCAATGGAACAGCCTTTCGGGTAGAGGAAACCTCTAAGACCATGCCTTGATGCGGCAATAGCCTTTTCAGTAATCCCCTCCACGACGTCCAGGGAGTCCTCTCTGGAAATAGCTCCTGTAGCTGCAAGAGGTGGTGCGGTCAACCCGGCTGCGAGGCTCTTCCAACCCAGATAAACGGACAGGGCAAGAGATTTACCTGTGATGAAAGTCCTCTCATGCAGGCCCATAATAGGCCAGAAAAAGAGTTTAAGGTCTGTTTGCTCCTGGCTCACCCTTTCCGCTACCCGGGCTATGGCCTCCCTGGCTGTTTCATCCAGGACTTCTTCAACCCATGTCGTCCAGGGTGGAGAAACTTCCCCATCTCCCATCCCAAGCATTACATCAATTATAACCCCCTTGCCTGTGTGAGGGCTTAGAAGAGGAATATGAACCCTAATCCATCTCCATGACGAAATACCGCGCCAAGACTTGAAGGGAAGCCCGATGTCTCCAGGCAGAGTTTTTGTTCTCAGCCATTGAAAAGCCTTTTCCCTGTAAGGATCAGCGCTCAGAAGCGCGCTGGCGGCGCAGCAGGACAGGGTAAGGAATCTGGATTGTTTGTCAGTGCCCTCAAGGAGCTGGTCGCAATAATCTTTTATCCTCAGGGGGTCATTGGGCCAGATGCGGGAGTGGGGCCTGAGCAGGTTCGGCAGACGCTCTCCGCAGCCCCAGATCCGGCGGTAGGTGAGATGCTCTTCAATATCCCAATTATAGTCTTCCATCGCTTATGAAGAGAAGCGTGGCCTTCCCCTTTGAGATAATGTCCTCTCCGATACCGGGGAAAACAACGCGAAAGATACCGCTTTCCGGGTCTATTGCGCACTGGGAGGCCTGCGAATATATGCCTTCCTTTGATGCCCACCATCCCCATACCTCGTTTGGACTGTAATCCGCTTTCCTCATCCTGCCCGTAACGAGCAGTCCGTCAGGGGTCGGCTGCATAAGGGTAATCTTGTAAAATGCGGCGATTACATCCAAACCGATATCCCTGGAAACGATAAAGATGGCAACCCTCCAGCCAGGCTCACTTTCCGCTGCCAGGGCCATGTGCAATTCCGGAAAATCCGTCCTCGCAATTATCTCATAGACGTTTTTACCCTGCTGGGAGAGGACGACTTCGGGCCTTGTCCTTGCCATGAAGCTTCCAAGCTCTTTTGGGGTACTGAAAGGCAGTACCACGCCTTTATTTTCCGTTTCAAGGTGATTTATGAGGCGGCTTACAGATCGAGCTGCCATGAAGGATCCCGTTTCAAGCTCAAGTGTGCGAAAGGCGAATAAAACAGAATGGGGATCTATCTCCTTGAATTTCGATTTTTCCGCCTTTATTGCTTCATTGAGAAGATCTGCTCCTAAAGTGCCATACAAATCCCCAAATTCATCCGAGCGCAGAGGGTAGGTATTCCAAGGCTCCGCAAACCCAAGCCCATCTCCGAGGAAAACGTCATCAGGCCCCATAAGTATTGGATCGTCATGAGTCTGCATCACTCGAAAATAGTTCTTATCAAGCTCGTAAAGGACAAGCACCGCTGGTGGATTGAAATACTTTAGCTCCCCTGCCTGCGCTGCACGCCCCGGCCCGGCAGGCAGGCGGCCCCATCCAGCCATCCGGCCTGCTACGCGCCTTATTTCTCCGGGTAAGACTTTTTCCACAGAGACAGGCGCAGGGGCTTTGAGGGCAGAGCCAATAATCTTCCATGCGGCCGCTTCTCCAGCCGACTCCAGTCGTTCCAGGCACAGGGGGCAGGTGTTTATGTGCCTCTTGACTTTTGGCTCGGGATCAGAGTCAAAAATCATGGAGTCAGGCGGGCAGGTGCGCAGACAAATGGCTGATTGAAAGGCGATCTTTTTTTGAAGGATCTCTAGTTTATCTTCCATTCGAGTCCTCCGATAGAAACATCTCTTATCTCGTAGCCTCCAGGCGTAAAAAATGGCGACTGACTCAAAAGCTCAGCGGCCCGGCGGACGCTTTTCCCGCCGGTCGGCTGGAGTGCCTGGTTGGCGAGATTTATAAAAAGTTTCACGGCTGTCAGCCTATGCGATGAGTTCTGAAGCAACGCTTCGCATAACCGGAACGTTTGTTCGCAATATAACCTTTTGAATCGGGTGTGGAAAATCCACAAGAACAAAATACCTGGCTGGATGTAAGTAACTTTCGCCCTCATTATCAATGACCCGTAAATAATCTGATTTTTCGGCATTATCATCAGGTAAAACTTGGTAGCCCATGCCAGCGGTTAGTAAATCAGGGTCATCTGTGTCCACACATACTGCAAACCGTGTTGATACTTTATTACATTTATTGATCATGGCTTAATCCAAAAACTGCTTTATTCTAATTTTCCTTTTCCCGATGCCGTGAGCTTCAAACCAGTGCAATTCGGCTAATCGGAGTGTTCCATCAGCCAAGCGGACGGTGGCATTACCCTTTAGCTTCCTCCAATTCCCAGAACCATATTGTTTCCGCAATAGGGGCAATATGCGATTACTGCTTCCCGCAGCGATTATTTCAGTCTGAAAAATCGGAGTTACAATCGTTAAAATGCATTATACCACATATCCGTCATTCATAACCATATATCCACGCCAAGAGGCGGCTGCAAAATCTTTCACTTCATCTAATAATAACGGCATCAGCCCTCTGATCTGCAAAAATCAAGAAGATGTGTAATGAACTCATCAAAAAGCGCGTCATTTAGGTCTTCAGGCGAAAGTCCCGGCCACATCATGCAAAATTCCCGCAGCGAATGCTTTATCTTGGATATCTGATAGGAAATACCGCTTTCTCCTTTATATCCAATGGCCTGTGCCAACTCCTTACCGGATATGTTCCTTCCGTAATGAAGGTAAAAGATCTTCCTCTTTCTGGAATCAAGCTTATGGGCGAAGCTGGCTGCAAGGGTTTTTACGTCCATCCTGGTTATCAGATGTTCAGGGGCAGGCGATTCAGCCTGGAGTTTTTCTCGTCCTTCGGTTTCTTCCCCATCCATTTGCTGCTCTTGGGCTTCTCCACCTCGGTGCAGCTCCGGGAATCGGGCAACAATATATGAAACCAGCTCCCTTATCGGCACCCACTGATGTATCCCTGATCTCTTGACTGCATCATCATAGAAATGAAGGGCAAGCTCCAAAATCTCTCTACTCTTTTTCGGATTATCAAGAGTAACTGGAGGAGGGGGCCAGCGCAAATAATCCCTGTCGCTCCACGGCTCTATAGAAAGATCCATTTCCTCGGACAAGGAGTAATATGCCCCTGATTTAATAGACTTATAGCTTATTTCTTTAGATGCTGAAAGAACTTGGCGCACATGCCGATAATAGGCATGCCACGCGCTTTGGCCGCCGGTCCTCTGTTTGTCAATGAGCCTGCTGATGAACCCATTGGCGGCAAGAAAGCCCAGGCGCGAGAAGCTGCCTTCCGCTGCTGCCGCGGCAAGCTCAGCTTCCTGCCTTCCGTCAATCGAGGCCAGAAATGCCCACAGCTCATTGACCAGTTCCTCGTCGCTTTCAAATGGAAATAGTCTTGCGGAGAATCCCAGTGCCTTTGCCCTTCTGCGAACAGTCGCGGCACACTGCATCAAGGTTTTATAACACTCCGGGCCAGAAAGCCACTTTCTGAGGGAATCCACCATCATTTGATAGTCCCCAGACATCGTTCAGGGACTATGCCCAGGAACCGCAGCCTGGACTCCATGGGGGTTTGAACAGAGATGGGAAAGCTATATTCCTCAAGCAGATAAGAGTCGCGATCGGTAGTGTTGTTTGTAACTTCGAGGTTACAGCTCTTTTTTATGAAACGGCCTTTATGCCGTCTGGATGTGCAGGGGCACACCTGAATGCCGAAATTACCCAGAGACTTAAGAGAAAAGATCGGGTGAGTGGATTTCTTGCCCTTCATGGTTGCGGGAAAAAAGCCCGTGATCTTTCTCAATTCAAGGTCTTTTGCCCCGGCAAACAACATGGCCGGCTCCCAGTAACTCAAAGGCAAGGTCTTAATCGAAGCGCCAAGTGCCAGCAATGGGTTTGCAGCCGGGCGCTTGGGCTCACACCAAAGAGATGATCGAAGGCGTTCGTATGGAGATTTGTTGTTAATATTCAACCCCTCCCCATTATTAGTGTCATATCACAAGAGAAACGTATATACTCAAAAATCGGGGGTAGGTGCGGCTTCAGCCGCATGGGAACCGTGCGCCCTGCTGCGCCTGCAGGCGCACCTACAGAAGCTGATCTCTGGTCTGCGTAAAGCCATCCCCCAATTATTAAGCTGATACAGAAGAAACTATATCAAGGGAGTGATTGATCTTGCAATCTTAATTTACCGTGAAAATACACCCCCACCCCGACCCTCCCCCGCGCGGGGGGAGGGAAATCCTCGACCTCGCAGAGTGCAGAGCCGGAGGAGGATTTTCATGCTCTGGGGTGAAAACGTATTGCCGTCATGAACGGTGGGGGAAGAATCACACGGAAGACTTTTCTGAATCGCGATATAGGAACGAGCAAGGTATCAAAGTACCTTGTAATTCCTTTTTTGGGGCCTTTCTCCGAATCCTGATAATTCGCACTGTGGCAGGCACTGGCCGCAAAGACGATAATACCGGACGCTGTCTTCGCCGGAATCAATTAGACCTTCCATTTTTTCCTTCAGTTTCAGGAACTGTTTTTCCGTCAGCTCGGGGCACTCGAAAACCGATTTCTGAACTCTAGTGCCATAGCCCTTCAGGGCCTTGGCAACCTTCTGTCTGCTTGAATCATCAACGATATCAAAGCACACCAGGTAAAACATGGTTCCTCAATTTATCTGAGACCAGGGGAAAGGATTGTAGATATCCTCCTCGCCCTCGATGTACTTTTCGAACTTCCTGATCTGCTCAAGAATCGCGCTCCGGTAGCTTATCTTCAAACCGGTTTCAGGGTAACTTACCCTCTGAGACATCCATTTTTCATAAGCGTCAAGGAAGGCCCGGCAGGCAAGAGGTTTCATTTCAACGGGCCTTTTCTTCTTGAGATCATCTTCATCAATGAAATCATGATCCTTAACAATCCTGAAGACAAAATCTTCATTCGACATGGCCTTTCTGTTCAAAAGGCCGAGGACCAGCCTGTCCCCCAGAAAAACCCTCCACTCTTCAACGAGATCACATGCAAGCGATGGGCGTCCGTAGTCTTCCACATGGAGGGCCCCGAGGTATGGATCAAGCCCCGCTATCTTGATGGCTGTAAGAACCTCTCCAGTAAGCAATGTATAGACAAAGGAAAGAAGCGCGTTTACAGGGTCAAGCGGAGGGCGCCTGTTGCGGCCTTTGAATGAGAAGGCCGGGTTTCTGAGCATGAGATGGAATCCATCGAAGTATATCTTTGTCGCATTTCCCTCCAGACCCCTCAGGGCGTCAATATCCATGTGCGGATCAAATAGTGCCCTTTCCATGGCCTTTATGGCGGCCGCCCTGGAAAAGAGCGAGTCTATTCCAAACTGTGTGCCTCTCAGGGCCAGAAATCTTGACAGAGTTCGCATTTTTCCCTGGATAAGAGACCTCGCTGTGTTTAGAACAAATTTTGGATCGCTCAATTTGATATACTGATTTTTCCTTCTTGTCACATGCTTGTGCTCGTCAACCGAGAGCCTGCCCTGAAAACGTCCCCTTGGATTAAGGAGCACCGTCTCGATCCTGTTTTCCATGAGAACTCTGAGGACCGCCCCGCTTATGGAGGTATAGCCCATGAGGATGAGCTGGGTTATTCCTTTTATATTTATCTCCTCAACCACGGAGCCGTCTCTTACCAGGGCAAGGTTGTCGCCTGATTTTCTGAGGTAACTTCCTGAATCAAGTACGTAAACTCTCTGCATATCTATTCTCTTAACTTATCTGATTTGAGATGGTTTCCTGGAGTTTTTCTTCGGCCCGGTCTCCTGGGTTTTCTTGTGAGAAGGCTGATTGCTTCCCATCAGGCAGGAAGCGGATAACCGTGCTTATGCACTGCCTGAGCTGATCCAGGGCTCCCTGGAGATTTGACACCCTTTCGGCCCTTCCCTGTCCCTGATCCGCGCTCCATTCAGGGAAGTGCAGCAGCGGATGAGGGTAGGGGGCAGGGTTGACAAAATCACAGAAATCCATTGAAAGGTTAAGCAGCGAATGGATCTTTCTGCAGCCAAGAGGGGTTCCCCGCTGCATTGAAAGCCTGTAGTCAACAAGGTGCGGGTTGTATTCGGGGATATTCTGCATAAGAGCGTGCATCAGTGTTTTCCCGCGCTTAAGGAAGCCGATCGTGGAGAAGAGGATCTTTTCTTCCCTTACCCCCAGGCTCTTTGAGTTGCGGCAGGCCATAATGATGCGGCCCAGGGCCGGGCATTTTTCTATCAAGAGCTTCAACTCCGCAAACGGCGCAAGCCACTCGGATTGTCTGGGGTGAAGCAGTACTTTTGACGCGGTATCACGGGCAGGGCCGGCGCATAGGGTCGAGTATTTAAGGCCCTTTAATGACTCAAGCTGCTGCCAGATGTCGCCTTCAACTCTTGGAAGGAAATATGACGGCTTTCCGGCTGCTCTGTGTATTCCCAAGGGGAGCTTTACGAGATTTCCGAATCCTTTTCCTGCCAGTTTATCCTGCTTGGGGAAAACCTCGAGTTGGAAAAAAGAAAGATCCCCCTTCAGCCTTTGCGCTATCCGTCCGAGGGCACCCCTTACCCTGGCCGCTTCCTGAGGCTCCTCAAAAGCGAACCAGAAATGATAACCCTTCCCTCCGCTGAATTCCACGATCGGCTCAAGTCCGTCTTCTCTTGCAAGGGCGACTGTCCTTTCAAGCAGATAATCCCTCTCCCGCCTTGCCTGGCCGATGATTGTTCCGCTTGTGTCCTTGCCCTTCACTATCTTCAGATCAGCATCGAGAACCCCGACCCTGACCCTGCTGTCTGTTTGAAGAAGATATATCCCGTAAGTCTTGAGCCCGCTTAGGTGCTCCCTTATTTCAGTTGGCGTTATAGGCTTTCTAACGGGGACGTAGCCGGAGGTCTTTGCCTGCTTATCCGCCCACTGTCTGGCGAAGCAGTCCTCGCGGCCCTGAAATACCTGCATGTATCTGAGAATAAGCTCCTCCTCCCTTTTGGAGCGGAAGAAGGGCTCATCTACAACAAAGTCTTGTTCCTCCGGCTCAGGCCCTTCGACAGGCCTGATCAAACTCACAGCCAAATCGGGTCTCAAGGTCAAAGCCCTGGCCCTTAAACTTGCGGCTTCCTTCCCCTTTCCAAGCAGATTAAGAAGTTCCCAGTGCTCTATCCAGGCCTGATCCATATCAGGCTGCTTGTCGTTGACGTAGGCGAGAGAGTCGAGAGCTATATCCATCTCACCCGACATCTGTGCGAGCCTGCTCCATTCCAGGCACTGCTCGGGGCTTAACTGAAGGAGCGTTTCCCTCCTCTTAAGTATTGCTATGGCCCTTTCCGGCTGATCATTACGGATAATGGCTTCCCTTAGTCTCCTCAAGAGAAGCTCAAAGTCCGTCTTTTGTCCTGTTATGGTCTGCGGGATCGTCATAGCCTATCCTCCTCTTTGTTATATGGCGGCAAACGGAGTTTTCATCGCACTTGGAGATGCATGCCCCGGACAAGGCCGCTAGGTGTGAATCACGTCAGGCCCTGATGTTTTTTTTCGATCTCTTTTTTCAGCCTTTGAATGTGCGGGAATCCCGGCCGAAACGCGGCAAGCTCGTCGGTCAGCTCCTTAGCCGTTCCGACATCTCCCAATCGCAGGCATGAGGCTGCATGCCAGAAGAGGCCATCGGCATCGGGGGTGCTGTATGTCTCCCGGTGAAATTCCACAGATTCTGAGGCGCAGGATGCGGCTTCAGTAAAATTTCCCTCAAGAAAAGCCATTTTAGCCAGTCTTATCAGGGAACGGTGCTTGCTCCTTCTGTCCTTGTCTGCACTCCGCCTTAGAACAGCGCGGGCCTGATCTTTTCTTCCAAGAGCGAAAAGGCAATCCGCCTCGGTCCATCTGACATAATGCCTTCTCTTGTTGGGCGGTATCCGTTCAATAGCAGCAAAGGCCCTCTTTGGATCTTTCAGGGCAAGGGAGGCCCTTGCGCTAAGCTCCAGGATGAAGTCATTATCGTCATCCTTGGAAAGCGAGGCCGCTTCCTCCAATATTCTGACCGCCTCAATATTCCTCCCAAGATGGAAGAGCACCTTACCCATGGCAAAGCCCTTATGATGGGGCTTAATGAAGTCCTTGCCCTTATCCTCTTCGATACAGGCTTCAAGGAGGGTAAGGGCCCTTGAAGGATGGTCCATCTTTATGGAGCAACTGGCCAGCGCGTAGAGCGCCTTGACGTAGTTCTTATGCTCCTGATGCCTTTCTTTCTTTGTCTCGGGACTATACTTGCGCCAGTTTTCCACCGCTTTTTGAAGCAGTGTAACGGCGCTGTTATAGTCGTCCTCTATCCCCTTGCAGAGCATCCCGTGACGGTAAAAAGTGGTAACCCCATCGGGTTTGAGTGCTTCAGCACGCGAGAAATGGTCATGCGCCTTACGTATGCGGGCCTTTTTTTCCTGCGAAGGCAGTA
This sequence comes from Desulfobacteraceae bacterium CG2_30_51_40, assembly GCA_001874005.1. Taxonomy (GTDB): domain Bacteria; phylum Desulfobacterota; class DSM-4660; order Desulfatiglandales; family Desulfatiglandaceae; genus CG2-30-51-40. The sequence continues at coordinate 2,697 of MNYJ01000112.1, read as the reverse complement.
GGATTTCTCGATTTTTTGCTGCCAGCAGACAGCTATAGAAGGTAAATCCCAGGGCTGAATGGAGTCGAAAGCTTTCCGGCGCCTGGGAAAGGCAGATTTCATACTGGCGGATCGCATCGTCAAACCTCTTTATCTGGCTCAGGCAAAAGGCGATTTCGCCTCTTAGATCAAGTCCAAGGCAGAACTTGACAATCTCAGGCTCTTTATCTTCAAGAGGATGAAAGAGATCTATTATCTCCTGCCAGCGGTTTTCTGCCTTGAGAAGGCCTAGTTCTGATATCATGCTCTTAAGTCGAAGCTCGATCTGGGCTTGAAGATCGCTGTTGCCCGCGATCTCCTCCAGAGTTATGGCTTCTTTCTGCGCAGGCGCGGATATCCCTATGCCGGGTGGATTAAGAGAAGGTTTGGATTCCGAGGTGGATTCTGTATGACCTGGGTATGCAATGATTTTTGCGGGGACTGATGTCATTGGCTTCCCTCCTTTTTTGGCCTTGGCCGTTCAGGTTCGATTTGACAGGATCACTGTCTGTATTGGAGATACGGCCTCGAAGGGAAAATCTTCAAAATATTATCGACCGGCCCAGCAGGGGCATCTTTGGCAGAAGTTTTTCTGCGTCAAGTTTGGAGCGAATGGCAGGATCTAGCGGCTCTGCAATTGACTGATGTTAAGGAAGGCCGTGACCGCAGTGGATAAAAAATGACGCGGTTATATGAGGATTGCTATGTCTTCGAGCCTGAAAAAGAAAGGGGCTGGAGGCCGGGTACTGTCCTGGGGTGCCGTGACAGAAAGAGAAGGTGTCAAAGGGTATAAGGGACTTCCACGAAGGTGTGCTTCTTGGGATTGAAATCACTGGTGTTGCGAGTGCATAGCTTGGTATTATGCAACTGTGCTAACGCCGCCTGAAATGCGTCCGGCAGTTTCCAGCCTTCCTCTTTCCTTAGCCTTGCAGCGGTATCCGCCGCTGTCTTGTCGAGGTTCAGCAAGATATACTGATCCAGCAGCATACTGACATCTTCGAAGGCGGCATCATCTACCCCGCAAAGAACCTCGGCGCGGGTAATGACGGAAATGGCTGTTTCTCCAGGATCAAGCGCTTCCAGAAAATCCGAGGCTTTCTTCACGCTGTTCAGGTGATCTATCAAAATCACCGAATCAAGAATCAGTTTGATCATTGTTCGTCCCATTCAGACCGCACTTCTCTTTGATATTGGAGGGCTTCTCCTTTCCTCCATAGGCCGCGTGTTCGCTTGAGCAGCGATAAATATATATCTTGGGGCTCGCTGGCCTTGAGGCCCCGTATCCCTTGACGAACGGCCTCAGCCATAGATATCCCCCGAGATCGGCTGTAATTGAGCAGCCAGCGTCTGTCATCTTCCGGGAGCGTTATTATAGTCCTCGATGATCCCATTGGCATCTCCTAAGTGATATCGTCATATGTATATCATCATAACCATGGATGTCAAGGCTAAGAGGAAAAGTGTCTGCGCTTGCAACGCTTTTGAGGTCTCAATCCCCTCAAAGCGGGGCAGTCCTTCCGACGCAACAGAGCATCTGGAAGCCGCACCCGCCCGCGATGGTCTCAATCCCCTCAAGGCGGGGCAGTCCTTCCGACGTTGCTTTTAAGGCGCCTTTGCAGGGCATGGTGTCTGTCTCAATCCCCTCAAGGCGGGGCAGTCCTTCCGACGGTACAGCTACCGGAGTTGGTACGTCGGCGGCGATGGTCTCAATCCCCTCAAGGCGGGGCAGTCCTTCCGACTCTTCGGAGGGGTAAAAGGAGAGAGAGATGGATACCAGTCTCAATCCCCTCAAGGCGGGGCAGTCCTTCCGACCCGCCGACTATGTCATCGGGGGGGTCTCCAACAAGACGTCTCAATCCCCTCAAGGCGGGGCAGTCCTTCCGACCTGATCCGGATGCAGATTGGGGGAAGCATGAAAACCAGTCGTCTCAATCCCCTCAAGGCGGGGCAGTCCTTCCGACATTTCCGGCTGTCGCATTGTGGGGTCGGGCAGGAGTCTCAATCCCCTCAAGGCGGGGCAGTCCTTCCGACCATAGCCGGGGTTCCTTTCGCCCTCCTCCACGACTAGTCTCAATCCCCTCAAGGCGGGGCAGTCCTTCCGACTCAACAAACCATTCCTGCACTACGGAATGGGATACGTCTCAATCCCCTCAAGGCGGGGCAGTCCTTCCGACGGTACAGCTACCGGAGTTGGTACGTCGGCGGCGATGGTCTCAATCCCCTCAAGGCGGGGCAGTCCTTCCGACTCTTCGGAGGGGTAAAAGGAGAGAGAGATGGATACCAGTCTCAATCCCCTCAAGGCGGGGCAGTCCTTCCGACCCGCCGACTATGTCATCGGGGGGGTCTCCAACAAGACGTCTCAATCCCCTCAAGGCGGGGCAGTCCTTCCGACCTGATCCGGATGCAGATTGGGGGAAGCATGAAAACCAGTCGTCTCAATCCCCTCAAGGCGGGGCAGTCCTTCCGACATTTCCGGCTGTCGCATTGTGGGGTCGGGCAGGAGTCTCAATCCCCTCAAGGCGGGGCAGTCCTTCCGACCATAGCCGGGGTTCCTTTCGCCCTCCTCCACGACTAGTCTCAATCCCCTCAAGGCGGGGCAGTCCTTCCGACTCAACAAACCATTCCTGCACTACGGAATGGGATACGTCTCAATCCCCTCAAGGCGGGGCAGTCCTTCCG
>MNYJ01000160.1 GCA_001874005.1 Desulfobacteraceae bacterium CG2_30_51_40 | reverse complement strand
ATGACTATCTAGTGTCCATCCGGAAATGGCTATTTTCACCGATTTTGGCGTTGGGCTCAAATTTTAATCCTCGAAATACGTCAATGTATTCCTGTGGTTAAAATTATCGCCCGCCTTGAACTCGACGAAACTATCTCATTTCCGGATGGACACTATCTATTTTAATATAGAATGGCATCCATAAAAAATTCCCGGAGTCATCTCTTCTTATTCAGTGGTGCGCCGGGGAGCGATTTCATATTGCTTCAGTATATAATCACAGGAACTGAAAGTTCAAGGAAAGGTAACTGATGAGACTTTCGGCTGATGAATAGGCTTAACATGGCATTGAAAAACCGCTGTTGTCATTCTGAGGAAAAATGTCAATATCCAAGGCATGTGCTCAAGGGGACCCACTCGAAGGGTGGGGCGTAAGAGCAAATGCGAGTATCATCTCAATAAATCGGGGGGATGGCTTTGTGCAGATCAGGACAAGCAGACCAGGAATCCGCACCTACTCCGAATTTTTGAGATCATACAAATGCGGGGACAAATCCATGGGAATGATGAGTACTTAGAGCACTCCGCAGTGAAGAAGGATGAGCAAGACGCGGCAGATGGCCGTTTTTTGGTGGCCTGTTAAGTGGTCAATGCTCCTATATTCCCAGGTAGGCTTCCTTCACATGTGCATTATCCATGAGGGCTTTGCCTTCTCCCTCCAGGACAATTCTACCGTTTTCAAGTACGTAGGCCCGATTGCACATGGCAAGGGTCTGCTTGACGTTTTGTTCTACCAGGAGAACCGTAACCCCTTCCTCATTTACCCTCTTGACCATGTGAAAAATCTCCTGCACGAGGATAGGCGCCAGCCCCAGGGATGGCTCATCAAACATCATCATCCTGGGAAGAGACATAAGGCCGCGGCCGACAGCAAGCATTTGCTGCTCTCCGCCTGAAAGGGTTCCAGCCAGTTGTTTTTTTCTCTCCCTGAGCCTAGGGAAAATGTCATAGACTTTTTCCACCGTGGCAAAACGCTTTTCCTTTGCCTCACCGTAAAGGGAACCCATGATGAGGTTTTCTTCGACGCTCATCAGGGAGAAGAGGCGCCTGCCCTCGGGGACATGAACAAGGCCGGATTCAATTACCTTGTAAGGTGGAGTTTGATCAAGCCTCACGCCGTCAAATTCGATGCTTCCTTTTCTGGGCGTGATCAGCGAGGAGACGGTTTTAATAGTCGTTGATTTTCCTGCTCCATTAGCGCCTACAAGGACGAGTATCTCCCTTTGGTCAACGTGAAAGGAGACATCCCAGAGCACCTGGAGGTCGCCGTAGAATACATCAATGCCTTTAACTTCTAGCATATTCCTCTCCAAGATAGGCTTCGATGACGGCTGGATTGTCGGCTACCTCCTTGGGTGAGCCTTCAGCTATCGTCTGCCCGAAGTTTATGGCGTGAATACGATCGGAAATGGACATGATAAGCTTCATAATGTGTTCTACGATCAATATGGTTATACCGCTTTCCCTTATCCTTCTGATAAGATCAATGGCCTCGTCCAGCTCTGATGGATTCAGGCCGGCCGCGGTCTCATCCAGAAGTATCATATCAGGTCTGGTGGCAAGAGCTCGGGCGATTTCTAGCCTTTTCCTGCTTCCTATAGGGAGACTCTTGGCTAGTTTTTCCTTTGAGGTATTCAGGTTGCAGAATTCCAGAACTCTACCAGCCTCCTTCTGTGCCTCGCGAATTGTATTGAAACGGCAGAATGCTGAGGCTGTGACGTTTTCCAGTACGGTCATTCGGGCCAGCGGTTTTACAACCTGAAAGGTTCTTCCAATCCCCAGGTGGCAGACCTTATGAGGCTTCAATCCCTTGATACTTTTGCCCTTAAAGATTACGTCGCCATTAGTGATGGGATAAAAGTTGTTGATGCAGTTAAATATGGTCGTCTTTCCGGAGCCGTTTGGCCCAATAAGGCCGAATATCTCCCCTTTTTCTACCTGAAAACTTACCTCGTTGACTGCCTTTAGCCCGCCAAAGTCCTTGACCAGTTTTTTTAACTCAAGAAGCGGCATACGGTCTTCCTCCCTCTAGGCCGACGGCCTGGTCCCAAGCAAAACCCTCTTTATCTTTCCCCAGTCACCAACAATGCCGTTTGCCATAAACATTATGACGAATATCACCAGAAGGCCGAAGACTAATGCGTGCGCCTCGCTGATCCATCTGGGAGCGACACCGAAAAAGGCGCTTCTAAAGGTCTCCTGCACACCAACCATTACAAAGGCCCCGACCGCAGGCCCCATGATGGTCGCCACCCCCCCCACAATGCCTACAAGAATGGCCATAATGGAGATATAGTGAAGAGAGAAAACCACGTGCGGATCAATAAAGGCCATGTAATTCATATAAAAAGCGCCGGCACTGCCCGCAAAGAATGCGCTTATGAGAAGGGAGATATTTTTGTATAGAGTTGTGTTGATGCCAAGAGACTCCGCGGCGTCCTGATCTTCTCTTATAGACACGAAATAATATCCCCATTTTGATTTCATGAGGAGATGGATGGCATATATACATGCGGCGGCGAGTCCCAGGACTATATAATAATATGGGAGTTTGCTTCTGAAGCTTTGAATGATAAGTATCCCGACCATCCCATCAGTAAGGCTTTCCCAGTTGGTGGCCACAAGCCTGATGATTTCGCTTCCCGCAAGGGTAGCCAAGGCAAAGTATGGCCCTCGAAGCCTAAAGCATACCCAACCCACGAATAGTGCTATCAGCATGGCTGCGAAACCTCCGAAGAGCATGCCCCACCATGCGGATATCTCCAGCTTGGTTACGAAAATCCCTGCTGTATATGCACCTACGCCGAAAAATATTGCGTGTCCGAAGGATACCTGGCCGGTGTATCCCGCCAGAAGGTTCCATGACGATCCTATGACAACCCACATGAGTGCTATGATTACAAGATGCTGGTAGTATTCCGATTTAATTATGAAAGGGAATAGGAGGAAAAAGATTCCCAGTATTATCAGGGTAATGTTTTTGGATTTCATGGCTCCTCCCTTATATCTTGGTGAGGCGCTTCAGGCCGCCGGGCAAAAAGACCAAAACAAGAACGAAGATGACAAACCCGACCATCTCCTTGTATCCCATGCCTATATATGTTGCGCCCAGGGACTCCGCGATACCAAGTACCACTCCGCCGACTATCGCTCCGACTGTGCTTCCAAGACCCCCGAGAATGGTAATGACGAATGCCTTGAGCGTGAAGGGGCCGCCGACATCCGGAAAGAGATAAAAGATGGGCAGAAGGAGGCTCCCGGCTGCTGCGACAAGAGCGGAACCAAGGCCGAATGTGATGACTGTTATCCGCCCGGTATTTACGCCCATTAGGGTTGCCGCGTCTTTATCCTGAGCGGTTGCGCGGATGGATCTCCCGATATCGGTCTTGAGGAGAAACCAGAAAAGCAGGCCAGTAAATATCAGCGCAACACCAAAGGCAATGCACATGGGAAGACTAAATGAGATATCCCCGATGAAGAAAGCGGAGGAGCTGTAAGGTGTCTTGACTGATTTGTAATCTGATGAAAATATGAACCTGATTATCTCTGTTAGAACCATTCCTATGCCTACGGTCATGAGTACCTGATTTTCAGGTAGAATGGACTCTATCTTCATGAGGGGGTTGAGGAGAAACTTCTGGATGAGCACTCCCAGCAGGAAAAGGCATGGCATGGCCACAAAAAGAGATATGTATGGATCAAAATGAAGTACATTGAATAGTACCAGAGTGATGTACATTGCTACCATCATAAGCTGGCCATGGGCAAGGTTTATTATACCCATTACGCCCATGATGAGGGTCATGCCGATCCCTATAAGGCTGTAGATGCCGCCGATGAGGACGCCGGCTACGAGGGTCTGAAGAAAGACAGTCATAGGCTCCACCTCTGGGAAAAGGGTTGATTTTTCTCGAGGGCCTCAGCCGGCGGCCGGCTCTTGCCCTCGAACGTATCGCCTATTTAGGAGAAATCAATATCCCCACACTTTCAGCCAGTTGACCGGGAAGACAAAAGGCTTGGCTGCAAGGTTCTTGGGCCACACCATCTCCAGCTTTCCGTCTATCCATTGGACGACGTAGGAGCTTGCCTTGTTCTGGTTAGTCATCTTGTCCCAGTTAGTGAACTTGACAGGCCCGAATGCCGTCATCATGTCGGTTTCGGAAAGGGCTTTCTTTATGTCCTCGTTTTTGAGTGATTTGGTCCTGTTGAGAACATCGGCGATTACATACGCCGCCGCGTATGCCTCTGCCCCATGATATTCAGTTTCTTTATTAAATTTAGCCTTGAACTTGTTATAGTAATCCATGGCCCCGGGGAAGGGCAGTACCTGATGCCACAAGGTGGCGGAGATGATTTTTTCGGATGCGGCTCCCGCGTTCTGCTGAAACTCGGGAAGGGTGAAACCGGCGGCTCCGCCTATGAACATCTTGGGGTTTATCTTTAGTTCCTTGGACTGCTTCATTATCAAGGCAGCGTCCATTACATAGGACACCATATAGACTACGTCAGGATTGAGTTGCTTTACCTGGGTCAGAACCGGCTTGAAATCTATACCGCCCGCCTCATAGCCCTGCTTCAGCAATACCTTGTAGCCGGCCTTTTCGCATGACTTCTCAAAGGACTTGGCGCTGCTTGTCCCAAAGAGGGAGTTTTCATGAAGGATAGTAACCGTCTTGGGCTTGATTACCTCAGCCAGCAGTTCTTCCACTGAAGCCGAGTATTTGCTTGCCGGAGGGTTAAGTCTGAAGATGTAATCCCATTTCTGTTCGGTGATCTTATCCGCCGCTCCGGTATTGATAAGGAACGGCATCTGATTCTGCTGGCATACTCCAGCCACGGCATAGGTAACGGAGCTGCTGTACCCGCCTCCTATCATTACTACCTTGTCTTTGGTAATGAGTTTTTCTACTACCGACCTGCCTACTTCAGGTCTTCCAGTATCGTCTTCGATGACTAACTCAATCTTCTTGCCTTTAATGCCGCCTTTGCCGTTAATTTCTTCAAGGGCCATGTCGAAGGAAAGCTTTTCGATTTCACCAAACTTGGCCTGATCTCCAGTAAGAGGAAGAACGATGCCGACCTTGATTGTATCCTCTGCAAAAGAAATCCCATGCCCTGCAAGCAGACCCAACGAGAAGAGCAAAACAGTTACCAGGATCAACTTCTTCATTACGATACCCCTCCTTATTTTTATTGTTTCTAAGATTTGGTAAAGAACAACATCTGAAGCTAGTATAGGAAAGGCTTCTTCCGGCTGTCAACTAAAAAGGCTTGTTTCTTAGGAGTACATTCTTTTTCGGTAGGGGTATGATCTCAAACATTCTGGGTAGGTGCGGCTTTAGCCGCACAGGTACCGTTCGCCTGATGGCGCACCTAAAGGAGCTGTTTTCTTGTCTGCTTGTCCTGATCTGCGCAAATCCATCCTCCTGATTTATTGAAATGATACCCGTAGCCGCTACCGGGGATGAAAGCGCCTGAAGCAAGGCTTGCCTTTCAAAGATATGGTTCTTCGGAGACACAGACCATCTTTACAAATACCTTTGGTCTATTATAGGCTGGTGCCTATCCATAGACAGAGATGAAAGCCATTGAGCCGGGAGTTGCCCCGGCATTAACGGAAAATGCGGCCGGTTTTGTTGATACTCATATCACTGAGACAGTAACTTAAAGGGGCGAGGACATGAATGAGATTTCTCTGGAAGAAAGGTTTAAGAGGGCGGCTGAGGTGGTATGCCGCCAGGGACTTGTTCCCTTCCCGGTAAACAAGACGAGCATAGGTATTTTAAAGGCGGCGGTAGGAAATGTGCCTGAGGAGCTTGATCTCATCTATGCATTCCGTGACAAACCCTCTCAGACGGAAGATGAGCTTGCGCTTTCGAGCGGACTGGGCGCCGATAAGGCGGCAAGGATTGCCGGGAGCCTGGCCAAAAAGGGCTTTATCTTCAATCAGCCAAGCTCCTCTGGAGTTATGGTTTACAGGCTTCTCCCTTTAATGAACGTGGGACTTATGGAATATAAGTTCATGGGGGAACTCAAGGGTACGGGGGAGGAAAAGAGGCTCGCGGCGCTTTTCCAGGAACTCTTTGAGCAGGTCAGGGATCAGATACAAGCAAACTATGATAACCTTGTGCCGGTCTTCAAATCGGCCCCTCCCGTGGACAGGACCGTCCCCGCGAGTACCGGGGGAGACGGAAAGCCTATAAAGATTATCCCGATTTCAAAAGAGATGGCTGTCCCGGATGAATTCATACTGCCCAGCCAGTCCATCGAAGAGATAATAGCAAAATTCGATGAGATCGCGGTCGGATACTGTTTTTGCAGACAGAGGAGATCAGTGCTGGGAGAACCCTGTAAGACAGAGGCCCCTACGCTGAACTGTTTTACATTCGGTAAATCCGCCCGACACACGGCAGCGCAGGGATTTGCCAGGATGGTCACAAAGCAGGAGGCCCTGAAGATCATGAGGGAGGCGGAGGAGGCCGGATTGGTTCATAAGGCATTCCATCCCATGAGCCGGGAAGACCGGCCCGAGACGAGTATCTGCAACTGCTGCAAGGATTGCTGCGATACCCTTAACCTTTGGAGGGATGGAGTCTTTCCTCTTTGCAATTCCACCTATCACCTCTCCGTCGTTGACCAGGAACTCTGCGTGGGCTGCGGTGAGTGTGTGGAAAGATGCCCGACGGAGGCCATATCCATGAACGCCGACGACAAAGCGCAGGTGGACGAAAAGGCCTGTTTCGGCTGTGGTGTTTGTGCGCGGTTCTGTCCTGTTGACGCGATATTGTTAAGAGAGGGGCTGCGAAAGGTAAGAATACTTCCTCCGAGGCTGAGGACAAATGCTGGTTGAATGGGGATAACTGATGGTAGGAAAGACGATAGAGGACTTGAAGATAGGAGACAGGGCGGAATTTTCCAAGACTGTTTCAGAAACTGATATATATCTTTATGCGGGCGTTACAGGCGACTTCAATCCCGCCCATATAAACGAAGAGTACGCGAAAAAGACCTTTTTCAAGACCAGAATCGCGCACGGTATGCTTTGTGCGGGCTTCATATCGGCAGTCATGGCAAACAAACTGCCGGGCCCGGGGTGTATATATCTGAAGCAGGAACTTTCATTTCTGGCCCCTGTAAGGATAGGAGATACCATCACGGCTAATGCAGAGGTGCTGGAGCTTGACCCCGGTAAGAACCGGGCCAGGCTCAGAACCTGGTGCGTCAATCAGGATGGCGTGACCGTGCTGAATGGGGAGGCTCTTGTTAGTCCCCCAAAGGCCGGAAAATAGAACCAGGCATTTTCTCAGTTTGCAGGGTTGGAGGTTTGGTTTTACTAGGAAAACAGGCGCAAATATACGGCAGACAGTCTGCCTGATTGCGTGCTCATGTTCATTGACACTCCCCACCTTAACTGGTATTGAAAACAAAGGTTTTTTTATGGCGTTTATATGAAAATACACCTTACCCTTTATCCCTCTTCCCCTTTACCGTCGAAGCGTCGGGATGCCGCGGCATTATTCCCTCCCCCTCGACGGGGGAGGGATGGGTGGGGGTGATTTTCATGCTTTAAAAGGAAAGTCTCTTGGAATTATGGAAATCTTGGTTACAGGCGCAGCAGGCTTTATCGGCTTTCATTTGAGCCGAAGGCTTCTTGAACTCGGGCATAGAGTAGTAGGCATTGACAACCTGAATCCGTATTATGACGTGACCCTCAAACAAGCGAGGCTGGCAATCCTCTCTCCTTTTGAAGAATTCCGTTTCCTGGAGATGGATCTCGCAGACAGAAAGGCGATGGAGGAGCTTTTTTCTTCAAACCGCTTTGACAGGGTGGTGAACCTTGCGGCCCAGGCGGGAGTAAGGTACAGCATTACCGACCCTCATGCTTATGTCGAGAGCAATATGGTTGGTTTTCTACATGTTCTGGAGGGTTGCCGGCACTCGAAGGTGCCTCTTCTTCTCTACGCTTCAAGCAGTTCGGTTTATGGTCTCAACACGAAAATGCCCTTTTCCGTTCATCATAACGTGGACCATCCCATAAGCCTTTATGCCGCGAGCAAGAAGTCAAACGAACTTATGGCCCATAGTTACAGCCACCTTTACGGGCTAGCCACCATCGGCCTCAGGTTCTTTACCGTATATGGCCCGTGGGGAAGACCCGACATGGCGCTTTTTCTCTTTACGAAGGCCATACTTGAAGGCAGACCCATAAAGGTCTTTAACCACGGACGGATGAAGAGGGACTTCACCTACATTGATGACATTGTAGAGGGCGTAGTAAGGGTGCTGGGCCTGATCCCGACAGGCGATCCGGCTTGGAGCGGCGATAGTCCCGACCCTGGCTCAAGCCCATCTGCCTATCGGGTTTTCAACATAGGCAACAATAATCCGGTCGAGCTTATGGATTTCATAGGCGCTCTGGAGAAAAAGCTCGGCAGAGAGGCCCTCAAGGAGTTCCTTCCCATGCAGCCGGGAGACGTTCCCGCAACGTATGCCGACATAGATGATCTTTTTTCCGCCGTAGGCTTCAGACCGGCAACCGGGATAGAAGAGGGGATAGGCGGTTTCGTTGACTGGTATCTAGAATATTACTCCTGCAAATAGAAGCTGTTATGAGGTCTAAATGGTTATTCCCTCTGAAAAACGAAACATTTTCCAGGTAAAGGGGGAGGTATCCCTCGATGATAGAGAAAGGCTCCACGGACACAAGGGCGCGGCTATATGGTTTACCGGCCTTTCAGCCTCAGGCAAATCCACGTGCGCCCATCGTCTTGAGAAGATACTCCACGATATGGGATGTTCCACCTATGTCTTTGACGGGGATAACGTCAGAATGGGGCTTTGCAGCGACCTAGGCTTCACGGAAGACGACAGGACCGAGAATATCCGCCGCATAGGCGAGATGGTGAAGCTGTTTGTGGATGCGGGGATAATTGCAATTACGGCCTTCATTTCACCGTATCGCAAGGATCGCCGGAAGGTCAGATCCCTCATTGATGAAGGCCGATTTGTTGAAGTGCACATGGACTGCCCCCTGGATGTCTGCGCCGAAAGGGACAAAAAAGGCATATATGAGAAGGCCAGAGCCGGGATCATAAATAATTTTACCGGAATATCATCTCCCTATGAGGCTCCGGAGTCGCCTGAACTTCTTATCCGTTCCCACACGCTGGATGTGGGGAAAGCGGCCTTACGGATTACCGGATATCTAAAGGAAAAAGGGATAATCTGTTAGGTTGACAGTCTCCATGAAAATTAATCGCCATACCGGCATAGCCTGTCCCGGGCCCCTCTTCGATACCCGGTTTTTTCCAGGGCTTCGCCGGAATGACAACCTGGATTCCGGATCAAGTCGGTTTTTAAGAGGCTTAAGGAAAAATGGCCGGTAGGCTGGCCTGCCACCGGCTCTAACTGCTTGATATGAAGGAGGTTCCTATGAGATGGTCTAGACGCGGCTTTCTCAGGCTTTGCGCTGTTGCCGGAATCGGAGGGGTGGGAGCAGGTTTTACGGGCTGCGCTGGAAAATTTCTTGACGACAGCCTGCTTCACGCGCCGGCCCAAGGGGAGGCAAGACCTCCTAAAAGGCCTGACAGATTTATACTGAGAAGAGACCTCGGGGATATTAAAGGTGCCTATGCCCCAGGCCCGGAATCAACACGCATGCTTTCGCTGGCTCAGCTCTCAGACGTTCATATAACACTGGAGGGTTTCAGCCTCACAGGGCATCCGAAGCTTGAGAAAATGCTTGACGGATTCGGTGATTCCATCGGCTTTGGAGGCCTCGACAGACCTGAGATTATTGAGCGTTTCGACGTTGATGTGCTCAGGGCTCTTATAAAGACCCTAAACGCCGCAGACACGGATATAGATCTTGTCGTAAACACGGGCGATTCGGTTGATATAGGAACGATAAGGGAGCTGATTTCCTTCTTGACCGAGATGAATCAGCTAAATATTCCCTGGTTTCAGACGGTCGGAAACCATGACCGGCTTGTCCTTGGCAACATACCCTCACGGCTTGTAGAGGCCTATTCAGGCATGGACTTCCTGGACAAAAACGCCTTCATAGAAAAGCACTTTCCCACAGGAAAGGACATTGCCGGTACTACCTACGGCTCCAGGGCCAAGGGGTTTGACTTCAGCCCGAGGTCCGAAGTGAATCCGTCCGTAAGAGTCGGGTTCTATACCTTCACGGCCCTTCCACCGGTGCATGGAGGTCTCAGGGGAGGAAGGGCGAGGCCGGGAATCCGATTTTATGTGCTTGATACGAGCAGAAGCGAAGGAAGCGCGTCCGGCCAGATTAGCGACGAGCAGTTGGAATGGCTCGCCCGGCAATTGAAGAGCCACTCGGATTACCTGGGGATTGTGGTCTCTCATCATCCTATTGCGCGTATAAAAGAGAATCAGAGCAGGCTTCTTGATCTTCTCCTTGCAAGTCCCAAGGTGATAGCCCTTCTTTGCGGTCACGATCATGAGCACAGGATAACTCCTTACCAGGCACCAGGGGGGTTGGGCTTCTGGCAAATCCAGACCTCCTCTCTCATAGATTTTCCCCAGCAGGGAAGAATGCTGGAGATATATATGAATCCTGAAGGGACAGGGGTAGTGCGCACATTTGTGTTCAATCAGCAGGCGGCAGGTCATCTCGGCGAGAACGCAAGGGCGAGCTATGCGGAGGCCTCAAAGGATAGATTCGACGGAAGCGGAAAAGAGCAGGATCGAAACGCCGATCTGATCTTTTCGATTGCCGGCAGGTTGAGGTGAGAGTTTCAGTTTGCGGAATCTCTTAATATTCCTGCTAACGGCCATGCCCTGGTCACTCTTCATTCCGGCAAAACAAGGGCTGGGGAGCGGCTTACTTCGCTATGGCTATATCCTTTAAGCCCCGGCTCATGATGCGGCAAGTAGTTTTCTGATGCGCTCCGCCTCATTCGACGCCGTGGAGATGAATTCTATCTTTGTCTGATTCCAGCCCACGCTGTCGAGGAAGGATTTTACCCGCTCAACCGTGGCTCTGGCCTTTATCGTGCCCATTCCTGATCGGCAGTTATCCTCGTGGCACGCAAGAACCATAACTCGTTCGGGGATTTCTGAGGCGTTTCCTATAGCGTCCAGCAGATATTGAGTTCTGAGAGTACCCCCGCATGGCAACTGTATCCATCGGATGCGTCTTAGCAGGGTGTCCTCTGAAGGTATGGAATTAAGTATCCTGGCGCCTGATTTTTCGCAGGCAAAGACAACCACCGGGGCGCTATCCGAGCCTTTTCTTTCATTGGCAATAAGACCCTTGATCCTGTCTTTTTCCATGTCGCGGAGCTCTATGGCTTCATTGGGGCAAAAGGCGGTGCAAATCCCGCACTGCTGACAGGCCAGGGCAAGAAAATTGGGGCGATTGGTAAAGTGGATCGCTCCGTGAGGGCAACTGCGGAAGCATGTCAGACACCTGGCGCATGCGTCAATATCAAAGCTTATCACCTCTTCGTAGGGAAAACTTTCCGCCCACGCAAAGAGTTCTTTTACCTGACTTACTGCCGCCGGGATTTCCTGATCAAGGTCCCACCTTGTGACAGGCGCCCGGCTTGGCCCGACTACAAACACGCCCCGTCGGTTTGTCTGGAGAGGCAGGCGCAGGACATTGTCTGCCTGCATGAAGCCGGCCTTGTCGGTTTCAACCCCTAGAATCTCTCTAAGCTCAGGAAGTGAGGCTCCCGGCATGAAGTTCTCCGCAAGGATAACCATGTCCGCGCAAATCTCCTTTTCCTCATGAAGGATCAGGTCTTCGAAGCGGATAAGAGGCCTGCCTTGTGTGAAAGAGATGGAGAGAAAATCGTTTTTGAAAAAAACGCAGCCTCCGTCCCTTGCCCTGCCATACAGGAGTTCAAGGTTTCGGCTTGCTACCTTCATCTGACATCCAATGGCATAACACTTTATGCCCCGATCCAGGAATGAGAGGATGGCATTAAACTGCCGCTCGCTGGATGCCGGAGTTGACGCCCCATCCAGACGGTCCAGAAATACGACCGTCTTGACGTCTCCGGATATCTGCCTTTCACCTCTCAGAATCGCCTCCGCATCTTCAAGGGTTGCCACACCTTCGTGCATGGGGGCGGTAGCCACGTCAAAGACAGGCTCGGTGCGGCTTTCAAAAGCAACCATTACGGAACCGGCCAGTTTTCTGATGAATTGATCTGAGCTAAGGATGGTGGCCGTAAAATCCCCTACCTGGCCCTGCAGTGCAACGAGTCGAGCTGATAATTCAACGGCAATGCCTTCCGGGATGCCTTCAGGCGGGGTGCCTCCGGCCCACAGCAGATACGAGTCAAGCCCTGACGTATTCAGGGCCTTGCTCAGCCTTACCGCAGTTTCGCCATCGCCTAGAACCATAACTCTTTTATCAATGGTTCGCAGATTCATCTTGCTCCCTCCATATAGGCGATTACCCTGGTTGCCGAGCCGGCAGCATCCGTGATGCTCTTTTCTATACTCATAGGACCGGATGCGCTTCCGACAACAAAGACGCCCCTGTCTTCGTCGGGGAGCATGAAACCCTCGCTGCTCATAGAAAGGTCAAGCATCTGCTGATATGTGAGCTGGTCATCGGTAGGGGTCATGCCGACTGAAAGCACCATCATATCAAAGGATAAATCCACAATCTCATCTTCCACCTCGACCGAGACTCCCACTCGATCTCCGTCTGAGACAAAGTAGTCACCGGGTATTTCATTTATCCAGATAAAATCCTGTTGCAGGCTTGCCCACCTTTGGGAAAAAGACCTTCCGAAGGTCTGAATGTCCATAAAGAAAAACGTAATCTTCGTCTTGGGCGCCAGGTCGCGTAGCCGCCCAGCCATCCTGAGCGCATAGCCGCAGCAGACCTGAGAGCAATAAGGATGCCCCCGCTTTGGGTCTCTGCTTCCCACGCATTGAACAAAGGCAATGGTCTCGGGCTGCCTGCCGTCCGAGGGACGATACGGCAACTCCTTATCCCTGAGCATCGCCTCGAGTTCCACTGCGGTTATCATGTTGGGTATTGAGCTGAAGCATAGATTGGACTTTTCATTCGGATCAAAGGGCTTGAAACCCGTGGCCAGCAAAATGGCCCCGCAGTTTATGTCTTTGAGGCCGTATTTGCCGTTCAGGCTCGCTGTAAAGCCCTTTTTCTTCCTTTCAATCCGATCAATCCGGGTTTCTAAAAAAACCTGGATTTCAGGAAAGTCGCCAAACCGGGCCAGAAGATCGTCAACCAGACAGGCCCCGCATTTCTGGCACTTCCCGTTTATCGCCTTGCAGGTGTAGCCTGCCGCGTGCCCCCCTAACGAGCCTGCCTTTTCTACAAGGATGCAATTGTATCCCTGCCGGGCAAGGCTCATAGAGGCACTCAGGCCGGCGACACCGGAACCAACCACTAGTATGCTGTCTCTATTCTGCGCCAAGGATATCTTCCGTTATCTTTCTGGTCTTAACTACGTTCATATTGAGCCCCAGGGTCTTTCGATCCATGCCCATTGCAAGGCCCAGGACCTGGGGAAGGTATAATACGGGAATCTGGTAAGAAACATTGAATGCGCTCTCAATGCTCTTTTGATTATCGTCATACATGACGCTGCAGAAGGGGCATACCACAACCATGGAGCGGCCGCCGGCGGCCTGGACCTGATCGAGTTTTTCCTTTGCCATTCCAAGGGCGGTCTTCTCGTCTGCCACCAGCACGGAGCCTCCGCAGCAAAACTTCTTTCGGATGTATGAGATGGACTTGGCGCCGGCCGCGGCTATCAGTGCATCAAGAGACCTCGCCGCCTCGGGATCTTCTCCCCCCTCATAGATATATGAAGGCTTGAGATAGTGGCATCCGTAATGAACAGCGACAGGAAATCCTTTCAGATCAACCGTTACTGATCTATGGATGTTCTCCACTCCAATGTCCTCAAGGAGGATACGAGCAAAGTGCCTTACACGGGCAGTTCCCTTTACCTGGCGGCCAATGGCAGCCAGATCTTTATTGATTTCTTCCCTGAATCCCTCATCGTAGCGCAGTTTGTGAGCAACCTCTGCAAGCATGGCGGTGCAGGCGCTGCAAAGCGTACATATCTCAAGATTCATTTCCTCTGCCAGGGCCAGGTTGCGGGCGGCCAGAAGTGTCGCAGCGTGTTCGTCCGAGGCCTTTATCGGAAAGCCGCAACAACAGAAATCCATCTGGTCCTGGAACTCAATGCCCAGCTTGGCGGCCACAGCCCTTGAGGACATTTCATAGTTTCTGGAGCGGGCCGGTATCGTGCAGCCCAAGAAAAGAGCGTACTTCATGATTCCTCTTTCAGCAGCCGGACGGCTTCTTCAATTTGTGGAGAAAGAGAGGGCAGGCCGGCCTTTTTTCGTTTTTTGTCATCGAATTCATCCAGTGCATAGAGCCGACCCTGGCTGCGGACAAGGTTTGCCTGCATCCCCACACCGGAGGGGCTCCGTCCTTGCTGAACCGCCAGATTCCTTAAAGCGGTGATCAAGTCTGTAATCTTTATGCCTTGAGGGCACCTTTCCTGACAGGTGTAACAACTCGAACAAAGCCAGATTGTGTCTTTCTCAAGAAGTGATTTCGCCTCGTTGAGCACAAGCATCCGGATTATCTTTCGGGGGTTGTAGGCGGGATTTACCCTTCTGGCGGGGCATCCGGCTGCGCAGGTGCCGCAGGCATAACAGGAGCGAACCCCTTCTACGCCGTATCTTTCTGCCAGGTCTTGCAAAACGTCCCTGTCCTCTGTTTGTAAATTACTATCAACCATCTATATCTCCTCACCGATTGAGACCGCTCAATGCGGTTAAGCTTCTTCGCGTCGGTTATATACATAATACTATCTCAAAGGTAAAGATTATTTTTCACGAGATAGAGGACTAAAATATTTCCGCTTCGTTTATAAAAAAAGGCATGGAAGTAGAGGGGAATTACATCTCCTTCCATGGAAGCCGTGAGATGAATGCAGCGGAGCCAACCGCCGTCAAGGTCCATCACGCAAGGCAGGATAAGTATCCTAAGAATGCACCCATTAAGACACTATCTGCCGAAACGAAGACAGGCTGAAGCAGAGACCTGCGGTAATGTATGGGATCTTCATGACACTTGTGCAAAGCAGGATGTTTGCGCACGGCAATTGGCGGCTGGCCAACCGGAACCAAACACAACCAATGCTTACAGATGAGGCTTAACTTATTGTTTTTATAGAAGTTGGTGCCGAAGCGGGGACTCGAACCCCGACAGGCGTACGCCCACTAGACCCTGAACCTAGCGCGTCTACCAATTCCGCCACTTCGGCACTGAAAACCATTGCCATTTAATCTTTCAAATCCTATAGTATGAACGATGCTTTGTCAACAGGTTTTGTCCTATGAAGCAGACTTCACACATGGGCTTCCCATTTTGGTTTGCCCATACAAGGTATAGAGATGCGGCTTATTCGTAATTTGGATGAACTTGAAAAACCACTCATAAATCCTGTTCTTACTATCGGCAATTTTGACGGAGTCCACAGGGGGCATCTGGCGCTTTTTGATATGGTCAAGGAAAGGGCAAAGGCCATCAGAGGTCTATCGGCAGTAATGACCTTTGACCCTCATCCCCTTAAACGCCTCCGCCCCAATGATGCTCCTCCCATGATAACCGATGTTCGGCGCAAGCTGGAACTAATCGGAAACGCCTCCATAGACGTAATTCTCTGCCTTCCCTTTACCGAAGAATTCGCCTCCATAAGCGCCGAAGACTTTATCCAGTATATCCTCGTAAAGCGGATAGGCGTCAAGGAACTAGTGGTGGGTTATGATTATGTATTCGGCAACAAGAGAAGGGGCGATATCGAGCTTCTAAGAAAGATGGGGGCAACTCTGGGATTTTCTCTCCATGTCATGTCTCCCGTTTCTATAGAAGGCACAACCGTATCAAGCACATCCGTGAGGCGTCTGGTTAGAGACGGCGAACTCAAGGCGGCATCCATACTGCTCGGCAGATACCACGAGATCACCGGCAAGGTTGTAAAGGGCATGGGCAGAGGGGGGAGACTCCTGGGGTTTCCTACCGCCAACCTTACAGCAAACGAAGAACTCATACCCAGGACAGGAGTTTACTGCGGGAGGGCCGTTGCAGAAGGCAGGGTCTTCGATTGCGTTGTAAACATTGGTTATAATCCTACATTTCCTGAAGGCAGGTTTTCTATCGAGGCTCATCTTTTGGGATTTGACGGGAACCTTGTAGGCAAAGAGATATCTTTGATTCTCCTGGAAAGGATCAGAGACGAAAAGGCGTTCAAGACCATCAAGGAACTTTCAGATCAGATCGCAAGGGACGTCGAAGAAGCCAAGGCATTGCTCGTATCCAAAATTTCTTGACAAAGAAAAACATGAGGATATCATTCCCTCGGTTCTCTCAAAAAGATTGTAATGAGACAGGAAATCAACTTAAGATCGGCAGGCTATGAATAGAGAACTTCTCACATTTCCCAAGGGTGGAATACATCCCCCTGAGCATAAGGAGATTTCAGAACATCTCCAAATAGAAAGAATGCCCATACCGGCGGAGGTGGACATCCTCCTCCAGCAGCACTTCGGAGCGCCCTGTTCTCCTCTGGTAAAGAAAAAGGACATTGTTAACGAAGGGGACGTTATAGGCACCGTAAGCGCCGGGCTCGGAGCTTCAGTGCACGCCAGCGTTACAGGAACGGTTAAGAATATCGGCACTTCCCCCCATCCTACAAGCGTAAAGGCTCCCTCAATAACAATACTGACAGATACCCAGGCCCAGCCCAGGACTTATGGGCCGGCTGACTGGAAGGCCATGCCCAGGGATGAAATGCTTTCACGTATAAAGGAGGCAGGCATAGTGGGGATCGGAGGGGCAGGTTTCCCTACCCATGTCAAACTAGCCCCCCCTCCCGCTGCAAAGGTTGACACCCTTCTCTTAAACGGCGCGGAATGCGAACCTTATCTCACAACAGACCACAGGCTCATGCTTGAAAGCCCTGGGGATGTTGTGGGAGGCGCATCCATCATCTTAAGGATATTAGGCATCAACGAATGCAAGATCGGAATTGAGGCAAACAAACCCGCTGCCATTGATGCCATGGAAAAGGCCGTGAAGGAGGCATCTTCAAACGGGCAGCGCATTTCGGTTGTTCCTCTCAAGGTGAAATATCCTCAGGGATCCGAGAAACAGCTTATCCAGAGCCTAACGGGTAGAAAGGTACCGGGCTTCGGTCTTCCCTTCGATGTTTCCGTTATCGTGCAGAACGTAGGGACGGCAAAGGCCGTGTATGACGCGGTTTGTCTTGCCAAACCACTTTACGAAAAGGTCGTTACCATCTCCGGCAAGGGGATTTCAAGACCTGCGAATCTTCTTGTAAGGATTGGGACCAGGCTCAAGGATATTGTTGAGTATCTCGGAGGCACGAAGAACGGACTTGCCAAGGTCGTTATGGGCGGCCCCATGATGGGATTTGCCATACCCACGCTTGATGTTCCTGTCATGAAGACCACTTCGGGCGTCCTGTTTCTGACCGAAGATGAGATTGATCTATCGCCTCACGGCCACTGCATAAGGTGCGGATGGTGCCTTGATGCATGCCCCATGGGCCTTTCACCCAATGAAATAGGGGTCTATGTAGAGGCCGGGCGGGCTGAGGATACTTCTCAATTCGGTCTTTTCGAGTGTTTTGAGTGCGGATGTTGCGCCTTTGTATGTCCTGCCAGGAGACCCCTCGTGCAGTTTATAAGACTTGCTAAAATGAAAGCTAAGAAATAATTTTTTTATAGAGGAGTAAAGTCATCGAAAGAGAACCCTTAGGCGGAGAGGTGAACAGCGAAACACGCCAAGCAATCTGGAATGTATCGGTTTCGCCACATATAAGGAGAGGCGTTTCTGTAGAAAGGATTATGTGGACGGTATCGGCATCCCTCATGCCGCCATTGATCCTCTCCGTGTTCATTTTCGGAATCCAGACCCTCCTTATTACCTTCGTTAGTGTGGCAAGCTGCGTCGCAGCCGAGGCCGTCAGCCAGAAGCTGCTCCACAGGCCGGTAACCATCAGGGACGGAAGCGCCGTGGTAACGGGGCTTCTTCTCGCCTATATCGTCCCTCCGGGCGTGCCCTTCTGGATGCCTATACTGGGTGCAGTGATGTCCATATATGTGGCAAAGCATCTTCTAGGCGGGATAGGATTCAATATATTCAACCCTGCCTTGATAGGGCGGGCCTTTCTGGTTGCGACCTTCCCGGTGGCCATGACATCGGCGTGGCTTATTCCGATAAGAGACCTGTCCATATTTAAGTACGTGGGCTCAGGTGTTGACGCTGTTTCAACGGCTACTCCTCTATATGTGCTGAAGCATTACGGCATGGCAGGACTCACAGAACGCTTCGGTTCAACTCTAAAGATGTACGGAGACTTCTTCCTCGGATGGCAGCCGGGATCCATAGGAGAGACATCCGCCTTATTTCTGATTCTAGGCGGCCTGTATCTCCTTTACAAAGGATATATAACCTGGCATGTCCCTGTATCAATAATAGTTACGGCGGGGTTTCTTACCTGGGTATTCGGCGGAGAGAGGTATTTTACAGGAGATCCGATACTTTCTGTGATCTCTGGAGGCCTTATCCTTGGGGCGATATATATGGCCACCGATTATGTAACATCTCCTACTCAACCTTCAGCCAAGCTCATATTCGGTGCCGGCATAGGGGTTCTTACGGTTCTCATAAGGCTTAAGGGAGGATACCCCGAGGGTATCTGCTACGCCATCCTTCTCATGAACCCGCTTGCACCCGCGCTCGAGACATGGTTCAGACCAAAGCGCTTTGCCCCGCCGAAAGGTGCCATGAAATGAAAGAGATATTGAGGATAATAATCGGCCTTACCATCTCCTGCCTGGTCGCGGCAGTAGTCATGGGCTCCGTATTCGCTATCACCGATAGGGCAAAGAAACATAATGAGCATGTCAAGGTTCAGGAGACCATGCTCGGTCTCCTGGGATACGGGAAGGCAAACCCTCCTCCATCAGAACTCAGGTTTGCAACTATTTACAGATATATCCTGAATGAGAACGGTAATATCAGGCTTGGCTACATGCTCCCTGTTTTTGAAAACGGCCGCGAGACTTTTGAATTTATGATTGTAACCCCCGACGGAGATTTTGTCGAGAAGCTTCCCCTTAAGATTGAGCCTGATGCTGCCTCTGAAGGGCCTGAACGCGAAACCGCACTTAAGTCTGCATTAAAGCGCTCAACCATCTTTTCGTTTGCCGATTCCTCTATCGTAGCTCTCAAGGGCAAAGACCGTATAGCCTATCTTCTTCCGAGTGAGTTCCCGGGTTTTAAGACCTTTATCAAGGTGATGCTTGCCCTCGACGCGAGATTCTCCGTGATAGGGCTTGAGATAATGGAACATGAAGAAGATCCCGGGCTGGGGGCGGAAATCGCCCAGCCCTATTTCAAGAATCAGTTCAAGGGCAAAGCCTTTGACAGGCTCAAAGAACTCAAGGTAGTAAAAGAACCTCTTCCTGACGAATACAAGCTGGCACTTGAGGGAAAGGCCCTGGGGAAGGGGGCCGTTTCCAGAGAGGAAGTTGATGCCCTGAGGCAGAAGTATCAAGGAAAGGACATATTCGCAATTACCGGAGCGACCATCTCCAGCAGGGCTGTCACAGACGGAGTCATAAACGCGGCTAAGAAGTTCTCTTACAGGTTGAAGGCCCTCGAAAAGGTTATCGCCGCTCAGCAAATAGCGGTTGCTTTTTAGCGAAAGAGGTAAAGGATAAGGAGCACCAAGTTGAAGGCAAGAAAAAAGACCAACTCTCAGCTTTTCTTTAACGGAATACTCAAGGAAAATCCCATTTTCCGCCTTGCCCTGTCCATGTGCCCCGCAGTAGGCATAAGTACATCCGTCATGAACGGAATCCTTCTCGGCGTGGCGGTGCTTTTTGTGCAGGTATTTTCTAGTTGCACTATTTCGGCAATAAAGAATTACATCCATCCCAGGATTAGGATTCCTACCTATACCCTGACTATTGCCACATGGGTTACGGTCATAGACCTGATGCTGGCCGCCTTCGTTCCTGCCGCCTACAAGGAGATGGGGATCTTTGTTAAGCTGATAGTTGCATTTGCTATCATCACGATGCGCCTTGAGACATTCGCGTGCAAGAACCCAGTCGGGCCTTCCTTCTGGGATGGCGTGGGCATGGGCCTTGGATTCACCTTCGGTATGGTCGCCCTCGGCCTCGTAAGAGAACTTCTGGGGATGGGAACCATACTGGGCTATGACGTCCTGGGTTTCAGACCACTTCTTTTCTTTGTCCTGCCGGCTGCCGGTTTTTTCTGTGTAGGGCTCATGATGGCCGTCTTCAATTACATGGAGATAGTCTATAACCGTAGAAGGAAGGCATTATGAACGCTACCTTGCGCAGATATATAGTGTTTACTCTGGCAGCCGTCTTCCTTTTGCCTTTGCTCCTTGGCTGCGGCAGTGAACATCATTTCATCAAATCTACCTCCTTCAAGGGACCCAACAGCATTGTCATAACCTTTGCCGGTCCCGTTGACGAGAAGTGGGCAACAAACATTGCCAATTTCCGGGTGAATGAAAAAACCGATCCGGACATCTATCTGCCTGTTTCCAATATCTCCCTGAGCCCGGACAGGATGACACTAACAATAACGCTTGATGAAAAGCTGAACCAGACCTCCACCCATAGCCTTTTTATGAAAGGAATAATATCCGAGGGTCGTGACCTGGGCTCGGCACTGGTGAATGTAAAGAAGTTTTATTTCGGCTATCTGCTCTCCATACTTATCGGGGCCATGATAATCAACAACTTTGTTTTCACCAAGTATCTGGGGTTATGTGTCTTTTTCGGAACATCAAAGAAGAAACCTACTGCCATAGGAATGGGCATCACATTCACTATCGTAATAGTTGTGAGCGCCATGATGTCGTGGTTCCTTTACCAGTTTGTGCTTAAACCCTTCAGGCTGGACTTTCTCCAGATTGTGGTCTTTATAGGGCTCGTATCCCTTTCGGTTCAGGCCGTGGACACCATACTCAGGAAGGTGAATCCCGTTCTTTTTAAGTCTTTCGGGGTTTATCTTGTATTGGTAATAGCCAATTGTATAATAATTGCCGTGCCTCTGATCCTGGCTGACAACGAATATAATGCGGTTGAAAGCCTTATGCTGGCATTAGGAGCCGGCCTTGGCTTTCTGATAGCACTGTTTTTGATGTCATCGGTCAGAGAAAGGCTCGAACTGGCAGATGTGCCGCCGACATTCAGAGGGCTGCCGATTGCCTTTATACTGGGTGGGCTTTTCGCCCTCTCGTTCCTGGGCTTTTCAGGCATGTCCCTTTTCTGATCTAATAGGAGTAAAATGGATCCTGTCTTACTGAAACTGGCTTTGGGTGGGCTTGCGGTTCTTGGATGCATCGGCCTTTTCTTCGGTGTAGGACTCGCTATGGCTGCCCACAAATTTGCTGTAGAAGGCGATCCCAAGGTAGAAGAAGTTCTTGAGGTACTGGCAGGAGCCCAGTGCGGAGGATGTGGATTCGCGGGGTGCGAGGCCTATGCTGAAGCAGTAGTGCATGACCCGAATGTGCCTCCTAATCTGTGTTTCCCGGGGAAGGCTGAAGTAGCCGAGATGGTAGCCGAGATTACCGGGAAGAAGGTTACCGGGGTGCAGGATATAATAGCCTCTGTGCGCTGCTCCAGAATTGAGGGAAAGGTAGGAAAGAGGCATAAATATACGGGGCATCCTTCTTGTGCAGGGGCAAATCTGGCCTTTGGAGGGCCCTTTGCCTGTCAGTACGCGTGCGTGGGCTTCGGAGATTGTGCCGAGTCTTGCCCCTTTGATGCCATAACCATGAAGGACGGCTTTCCATCAGTGGATCCAGATACTTGTGTAGGATGCGGCACATGCGTGAAGGCATGCCCAAAAAAGATTATAGAGCTTATACCCAAGGCTGCAAGGGTATGGGTGCCCTGCAGTAGCAAGGATACAGGTCCTGCCGTAAAACAGGTCTGCGAGGTGGGCTGTATTTCCTGTAAACTCTGCGTAAAGGTATGCCCTGCCAAGGCGGTTTCCTTTGAAGGCGATATTGTGAAAATTGATCATAAAAAATGCATGGAGTTCGGACCGGATTGCAAGGAGATATGCGTGGAGAAGTGTCCCAGGCATATCTTCCGGTATTATAGGACATCGAAGTCAGAATCCGAAACGCTAAGAGCGGTCGCGGCATAGCAATTCTTTAACACGCTGGTAAGGTCCCGTAAGAGGTGCTTATATTTCCAGCCTGGAATCAGAAACGGAGGATCATCATGAATCTTAAAGGTCAATCCCCCCAGGGGGTTATGAACAGAAGGGATTTTCTTAAGCTCTCAGGCTTCCTGGGTGTGGGGTTCTCGTCCCTTACCGTAGTACCCGCGTGGGCTGAATCTGTTCTTTTTAACAGGAGTCTGTATAAGGTAAGCCGTACAAGGCTCTCTATGGGAACATACATTACCATTACCGTAATGGACCCGTCCAGAGACAGGGCCGAAGAAGCAGTCGGCAAGGCCTACGAGGAAATCGAACGGCTTACCCGCATGATGAACCGGTTCGACGAGGCGGCAGCAGTCGCCCATCTCAATAAGGAGGGCGTCCTGAAAGACGTACCGCCGGAACTCGGAGGGGTAATAGTCAAGGCAAAGGAGATACATCACCTGACAGGCGGATACTTTGATATCACGGTAAAGCCGGTTGTTGATATCTTCAAGGCCTGCGCTGAAAAAGGTGAATTCAGAGAACCCCCCGAAGGAGATTTGAAGAAAGCTTTAGCGCTCGTAGGATCTGACATGATTGATGTAAAAGGCGGAACCGTTGCCTTCAGAAGGCCGGGCATGGGTATCACCCTGGACGGCATAGCAAAAGGATATATTGTTGACAGAGCATCTGAAGTCATCTCAGCGCACGGAGTGGCCAATCATCTTATAAACGCCGGAGGAGACATCAGGGCGGAAGGCATGAAAAACGGAAAAGAACCCTGGACCATTGCCATTCAGGACCCCGAAAAGAAAGACAATTATCCCGACACAATCAAGATGAGCGGAGGCTCTATCGCAACGTCGGGTAATTATGAAGTCTATTTCGATAAGGAAAAGCTATTTCATCATATCGTAAATCCAGCCACCGGACATTCTCCTGTCAAGGCATCGAGCGTCTCGGTTACCGCTCTTACAGTTATGGAAGCGGACGCTTTGGCAACGGGGGTATTTGTGATGGGACCGGAAGAGGGAAGGAATTTTCTTAACAAGCTTCCGGCCTATGATGGTCTTATCGTAGCAAGAGACGGATCGGTTTTTAAAACCGGCGGATGGAAAAGTGCAACCATATAATCTCACTTATCTTTTCAATCAGGGGTGGCAGACTGTCAGGATTTACTGCCGACACTGCCAACCCTTGCAGCCTTTGAGACAAATCCCCGGCCTGCTCGGAAGACAAAAGATCCGCCTTGTTTAGCACAAGAAGCAAAGGTTTATCCTGGAGCCCGAGCCTTTCCAGCACCGTGTTCACAGTCTTTATTCTTTCCTCGAGTCTGGGGCTCGCAACGTCAATTACATGCAGGAGGAGATCCGCCTCGTCAAGCTCTTCGAGAGTGGCAGAAAATGCCTCCATGAGACTCTCGGGCAGGTCCCTTATGAAGCCCACAGTGTCCGTGATCACGGCCTCCCTTTCACTGGGAAATCTCAAACGTCTGCTGGTAGGGTCAAGGGTTTCAAAAAGACGGCTGCCGGTGCCCACACGGCTCCTTGTCAGGGCATTAAGAAGGGTTGATTTCCCGGCATTAGTGTAACCCACGATAGAAATTACGGGCATTGACTTCTGATCCCGCAGCCTGCGCCTGTCCACTCTCTGGCGCCTTATTTCCTTCAGTTCGGAGTTGAGTTTTGCTATTCTCTGTCTTACCCTCCTTTTGTTCATCTCAAGCTTGGTCTCGCCGGGGCCAGTTCCGCCGATTCCGCCGGTCAGCCGGGACATGGCTGTGTTTTTTTCAGCAAGACGGGGAAGCGTATATTTGAGCTGGGCCAGCTCAACCTGTATCTTACCCTCCCTCGTGACTGCCCTGGTGGCGAATATATCGAGAATTAACTGGCTCCTGTCTATTATTTTAAGTTCGGTGAAATTCGAGAGGTTTCTCACCTGCGTGGGAGAAAGCTCATTATTGAATATGATCATGGTGCAAGCCGAACTGACGCAGCGAGATGCCAGCTCTCCAAGTTTCCCCCGGCCGATGAAAAACCTCGCATCAATAGCTTTTACCTGCTGAATGACTTTTCCGGCCACCTGGACGCCATCTGACAGGGCAAGCTCTTCAAGCTCATCCATTGCTTCTTCAGCACGCCATCTTGGCCCTGTGTTGACCCCCACTAGGAGTGCCCGTTCCCGGCCCGAGACATCATGGGCTCTTCTTGAACCGGACATCTCCTCTTCAAGTGCCTCGATAAGTCCCTTAAAATCAACATTCAGACGTCCGATGTCATTTACCGTGCTTATGGTCCAGCCTTGTTCGCCCTCTTTCGGCACTATATGGGCGTAAGATATCGCTCCCGGGAGCCCCTCACCCACAACCTGAACCATGGCAACGAGATCGAGACCTAGGAGCATAAGATCATTTATGTCTTCATTCGACATGGCCTCATCCTTCAGATGCGTATGAATAAGTCTCAGACCCCTTAGTCTGTTGCCTCCCGTCCTGAAATTGCTCAGGTCCGGAATCCATATCCTCTGGCTGTCTCCCACAACCACAAAGGCAACACTACCTTTGCGGCTGACAAGGATTCCTACCTGTCTTCCGATTGCAAAAGAAAGTGAGGTCATGAGGCGGGCGGCCTCGCCTGAGACGATCTCTTTTTCAGGGATGCGCCGGCGATAAAGCCTTTGCAGGTTTGCAAGGTGGGCGGCCTTCAGACCGCCGGTCTTTCCGTAGATTCTTTCGATTTTCTTGAGCCTGCTTGATGGTCTCGTAAAATTTCCAAAATATCCTATTTTCCCCATTCCTGCGAAGCTTGTCCCGGAGCACGATCCTGGAGCCTGAATCAAGGGATATCAGCTAGTTCTGGACTAAGGCTTTCGCCGGGGTGATGCTCATGGCGACTTCTTACGGGTGTTTCAATTCTTAACTAGTGTCCATCCGGGAATGGTAATTTTCACCGATTTCGGCGTTGGGCTCAAATTTTAATCCTCGAAATACGTCAATGTATTCCTGTGGTTAAAAGTATCGCCCGCCTTGAACTCGAAGAAACTATCTCATTTCCGGATGGACACTAAGTATCTGTAATTAGGCAGCCCCATAGAGACTTGCACTGATTCACTCAACCACTATCCAAAAAGACCATAACGGCCAGCGTCTGTAACGCAGTGAAAAAGGCCCCAGGAGAAAGAAGCTGATTGAGCGGGCTATGTACCTAAACGGCTCCGGGCATATCGGTAAAATCCCTGAACCTTGTAATCTCCTTCTGAAAAAATAGCCTGAATGAACCGGTAGGGCCGTTTCTTTGTTTCTCGATACTCACATCTACAACGTTGCCAGCTCCCTGAGCACCAGACTTATTACTTTCATCCTTGTAGAGAAAGGCTATTACGTCGGCATCCTGCTCAATCGCCCCGCTTTCCCTAAGATCAGAGAGCTGAGGTTTTTTCGTGTCTCGCTGCTCAACCCTCCTGTTAAGCTGAGAAAGGGCCAGCACCGGGACATTGAGGTCCTTTGCCATCGCCTTCAGAGACCTTGATATCTCGCTTATCTCAATCTGCCGGGATTCCGAGTTCCGAGGGCCCTGAACAAGCTGAAGATAATCAACGACAACGAGGCAAAGCTCACCCTTCTTCTTTAATCTCCTGCACTTGGCCTTCATCTCAAGGACGGTAACAGATGAGCTGTCGTCAATATACATCGGAAGCACCGAGAGCCTGTCGGCTGCGTCGCTCAGTTTACTGTAATCCCCGTCTTTAAGGAAGCCTGTTCGCAATTTGTTGGAATCAATCCCGGAGTCGAATCCAAGCAGTCGAATGCCCAGTTGAGATTTGGACATCTCTAATGAAAAAACCACGACCGCCTTCTTTGCCTTGGAGGCGGCGTAATGTGCCATATTGAGGGCCAGAGCCGTCTTTCCCATACCGGGTCTTCCGGCCAATATGATTAAATCAGAGGGCTGGAGGCCGGAAGTCTTTCTGTCGAAATCAATAAAGCCAGTTGGCGTTCCTGTTACATATCCGTCTGAGGAACTGAGATTTGTAATTCTGTCAACGGAGGCCATTATAACATCGTGCAGGCTTTCAAGCCGACCGGTTATTTGACTCTCAGCGATATTGTAAATAGATTGCTCAGCCCGCTCAAGAAGGTCTTCGGTCTTTTCATAGTCACGAAAGCATGACTCCGATATGGCGGCACACTGGCCTATGAGTTTTCTTTTTACGGACAGATTTCTAACGATTTGTGCGTGGTAGGTAATCCCTGCGGATGTTGGAACCGATTCGGCGAGGCTGATAAGATAGGCGGTGCCGCCTGCCGCCTCGAGTTGTCCCCTTTCAGTCATGGCCTGGGAAAGGGTAATTATGTCAATCGGCTCGCTCTTTTCAAATAGATGCCTGATACATTCAAATATTGCTGCGTTGGCCTCACGGTAGAAATCGTCCGGCCCGATGATGTCGAGAACCTGTGAGACGGATTCGTTATTGAGGAGTATCCCGCCGATTATAGCCTGCTCGGCATCCAGATTATGAGGCGGCACCTTTATATAATTAGGTTCGGCCTTCGGTCTCCTTGTCCTGGTCGCAGCCAAAATATCAACCCCCTTTGATGACTGCTTTTGTTACTTCTGTTCCCCTTCCTGCGCAATAACAGACACTTTAATTTGAGCTGCGACTCCAGGGTAAATCTTCACACTAACAGAGTGATCTCCAATATTTTTTATGGGGCTCTCAAGGACTATTTTCCTTCGATCAACAGTGATGCCCTGCTTTTCCAAAGACGATGCGATATCCATGCTCGTAACAGATCCGTAGAGTTTGCCCTCCTCTCCGGCCTTCTCCTTCATGATGACCACTACTTTTGAAAGCTCATCGCGAAGCCTTTCAGCATCTTCACGCGCCCTAAGCTGCCTCACTGCAATCTTCTTCTTCCTTTGCTCGAAGACCTTGATGTTCTGAGGTGTGGCTTCCAGGGCAAGGCCTCCGGGAATCAGGTAGTTTCTGGCATACCCGGGCTTGACCTCTGCAATGTTGCCCTCCAGCCCCAGTTCGTCAATATCCTTCTGTAATATCACTTTCATGGACGTTTCCTCCGTATTCCAATATCAAGCGCCGGTTGCTTTGCGCAGCTTTCTGAAGTCCATCCACTGATCAAAAAGCCCTGCAAGCGCAAGAACAAGCAAAAAAAGTTGTTGAACAGCAATCAATATATACAGGCCAACCCTTAGCCAGGAAGGCACCTTATGCTTATCCAGCAAGAAAATCATAATGCAGAGACCATGGAAAAAATAGACGGTCCCCATGACTATGATCAGATTTACAGCTATCCACCTAGCCGTGCCGGATAAAAAAAACGCTGCAAACCCGGATACTATCAAGCCCCACACCAGTTGCTCAGGGGCCTGCCAGAGCTTTGCCTTAACGTCGTCTTCCCGCCAAATCTTTTTGGCCGTCAGAATGAGTTTCGCAATAAGAGCGTTCAACCATACCACAAGGCCTGTTCCTACAATCATAAGTGCGGGAAGTATCCTGATAAATACATCCACAAAGGCCTTCACAGTTAAATCGAGGTCATTTCCCGTCGTCTCCAGAACCCCGAGTTCCCTGTAAACGTCAATGGTTGCCGTAAACTCAGCAGTGAGATAATCCCTTACGAGATCCGCCAGTCCGACACCCCTGAACCCGGCCATTAAAAAGAGCGCCGTTAGCCCGGTCAAGGCCAAAAGCCCCGTAGCAAGGAAGACTGTCCTGATAAGGTCACGTTTCTTATCAAAGAGCCTCGCTATAGCGAAGCCCAGTATCCCATACTCGGCTGCCAGGATGACCACGCGCCCGGCTCCTGCCAAGGCTCCCAGCGCGCCCACTATAAAGATCACGACAAGTGTCAGGGCGGCCCCCTGAACTCTACCCAGTTTAGTGGAGTAATAGAAAAAAGGCTGAGGAGTCAGCAAACCCAACAGAGGCCCCAAAAAGGGCACCAGCATTGAGAATAACAGAAAGGCTGAAACCCAGCCCAGACATCCCGCCATTTCCTTAAGGTTCATGGCCCCCCCGGGGGAAACCACGGCTTTCAGATATCTATCGTTACCTTACCGTGGAAGTAGTAAAGGGAAGCATGGCCATGTTCCTGGCCCTCTTTATCTCCATGGCCAGTTTCCTCTGATGCTTGGCGCAATTGCCTGATATCCTGCTGGGAAGGATCTTTCCCCTTTCCGTCGTAAAATATCTCAGGGTATCAATATCCTTGTAGTCAATTACAATACTGCTGTCCGCGCAGAATCTGCATACTTTTCTTCTGTGGAAGGTCCTCTTGCCTCTGGGTCTATTCGTTGCTAGTGCCATGTTCGCCCTCTACGGTATTATATGTCTCTTCAGTTGAAGCCACACCCTCAGCCGGAACCGGTTCGGTCGGAACCTGCTCCTCTTTTTCCTTGGCCAGAGGCTTCTTTTCCGCCTTTATCTGCTCTGGATCTACGTTGCTCTTGAGCTTTACGGTCTGGAACTTCAGGACCCTGTCGTCAAGTCTCATCTCGTGCTGGAGCGCTTCGCTTGAGCCCGCATCACCGCAGTACTGAAGGAGCACATAAAAACCTGTGTAAAATTTCTTGACCTCGTAGGCTAGGGATTTCTTTCCCCACTCTGCTACATTAATGACGACCCCTCCGTTCTTTTCAGCAGCGGAGGCGTATTTTGAGACGACCCCCTTGTAGTCGTCTTCTGTGAGGCTTGGGTTTACAATATAAAGGGTTTCATAGTAATGCATCAAAATTCTCCTTTCGGCCTTGGTCCCTGGCAGGACGTTCTATGGTCCCTTACTTTGGAAGCTTAACAGCTCCGCTTGGGACAAGGAGCCATAAAAAGGATATATTTACTTTCCCGGGCAGATAATGTCAAGGAGATTTTATGCTGAGGGATTTGCGTTGCGCCATTTTTTGCCAGGCTCGGCAGTCAACCGGGGCGGCGGAGGAATGCGGGGGCAGGCCCTTATAGCACGACATGGCGGCAAAATATGAGTTTAAGGACTGAGTTGCCCCAAACAGTTAACAATTGCGCATAGTAATCCCCTTAAGCCAATCTCTAAATGGCTAATTACTTGACTTAACTGAAGTTGTCAGGCTGCAAGAGCTATTGGCCGGACAAGGGAGCGCATCTGCTTCATGCGGCCCGCCCTTACATGGCCAAGCGCCATCGCCA
>MNYJ01000036.1 GCA_001874005.1 Desulfobacteraceae bacterium CG2_30_51_40 | reverse complement strand
TAGTGCCCATCCGGAAATGAGATAGTTTCTTCGAGTTCAAGGCGGGCGATAATTTTAACCACAGGAATACATTGACGTATTTCGAGGATTAAAATTTGAGCCCAACGCCGAAATCGGTGAAAATAGCCATTTCCGGATGGACACTAGTTAACACTGCAAATCTTCACAATATCCCCTTGGCCTTTACAAGGGCCACAAGCCCCCCTGCATCGAGAATCGCATTCATGAAATCTGGTAGCGGTTTGGCTTGAAAAGATTTTTCTTTTGATACATCCGTTATTTCACCGGTCTTGAGGTTTGCCTTGAGTCTCTCACCTTGATCAAATGAGCCTTCCGGGCACTCCAGCAGGGGAAGGCCAATGTTGAAAGAGTTCCGGTAGAATATCCTTGCAAAGCTTGCCGCGATCACAAGGTTTATGCCCGCGGCTTTTATGGCAAGCGGCGCGTGTTCCCTTGATGACCCGCATCCGAAATTTTTCCCTGCCACGATGATGTCTCCACTTTTGACAAGCCCCTCGAAACCGGGCCTCAGGTCTTCAAAACAGTGGTGGCCAAGTTCTTCTGCATCTGAAACATTGAGAAACCGGGCGGGTATTATGAGGTCGGTGTCAACGTTATCCCCAAACTTCCAGGCTGTTCCTTCCAGTATCATGTCCTTATCCTTTTCTGTCTTGATCACGATTTTCTTTTTGCCTCGGCACGGTGACTATGTTTCAGATCTCCTCCGGGCCTGCTATCCTTCCCAGTACAGCCGATGCCGCTGCTACGGCAGGCCCTGCCAGATAGACCTCGCTCCCCGGGTGACCCATGCGGCCTAGGAAATTTCTGTTGGTGGTGGACAGGGCCTTTTCCCCGTCGGCGAGGATGCCCAGATGCCCTCCCAGGCAAGGGCCGCACGACGGGGGGCCGACTACCGCCCCTGCCTTCACGAAGGTCTCGATTATTCCCTTCTTGATGGCATCGAGATAGACCTCGGAGGAACCAGGCAGCACTATAAGGCGGGTTGAGGCCTTTCTGCCGGTCAAAAGGCTGGCTGCGATCTCCAGATCCCCCAGACGTCCGTTGGTGCATGAACCGATGAAGACCTGATCCAAGTTGACTCTCCCGACCTGCGAGACGGCCTTTACGCGGTCGGGCGAATGGGGGAGGGCTACCTGCGGCTCAAGAGAAGCCGCATCAATGTTCAATATCCTCTCATATAGGGCCTCAGGATCGCTCCTGAAAACCATGGGGCTTTTCGAAGACCTGTCCTTCAAATAGGCAAGGGTTATTTCATCTGCCTCCATAATTCCGTTCTTGGCTCCCGCCTCTACGGCCATATTGCAGATGGTAAAACGGTTATCCATAGAAAGGTGCTTGAGAGCAGGCCCCCCGAACTCCAATGCCCTGTAATTGGCTCCTTCGACTCCCAGGATACCTATGGTGTAAAGGATAAGGTCTTTGCCGCCGATCCATGCGCCGGGTCTTCCTGTGTAGTTGACCTTTATCGTGGCAGGCACCTTAAGCCATGTGCGACCGGTGGCCATCACCACCCCGAGATCGGTACTTCCGACCCCGGTTGAAAAGGCCCCAAGCGCCCCGTAGGTGCATGTATGGCTGTCCGCCCCGATGATAAGTTCCCCCGGCGTAACAAGACCCTTTTCAGGAAGTATCACATGTTCCACTCCTCCCCGGCCCGGTTCATAGTAATGACGGATGCCCAGCTTTGCGGCGAATTCACGCACTGTCTTGACCTGCTGTGCCGAGGCGATATCCTTGTTGGGTACGAAGTGATCCGCCACAAGGACGATCCTATCAGGGTCAAAAACCATCTCCCTGCCAGTCTCGCGGAAGACCCGGATAGCAAGCGGAGCGGTGATGTCATTGGCAAGGGCCGTATCCACGGGCACCTTGACGATATCTCCGGGCGCAACATACTCAGCCCCGGCGTGGGCGGCAATTATCTTTTCCGTGATTGTCATGGGTCTTTTCATACCGCTTCTCCCGGAGCTTCCTTGAGGGAGCTTTCCTTTAAAATTATGATTGGATTTTTCTTAAGGTAATCCAACCTGTTAAGGCCGTTAATATATGCCTTTGCACTGGCTACGAAGATGTCCTGGTCTGCTCCCTTTCCCAGTGCGGCAAGACCTTTATCCTGAATCCTGACCGTCACCTCTGCCTGGGCGTCGGTGCCTCTGCTGATGGCGTTGATTGAAAAGCGAACAAGTTTGGCTTCCGTTCCGGTGATCTTGGTTATGGTATTGAAAGCCGCATCTATCGGCCCGACCCCGAAGCCTGCCCCCTGGTTCTCTTTCCCGTCAATCTTCAGCTTCACTGTCGCCGTGGGCACCATTACGGTGCCGGTCACAACCGTAAGATAGTCAAGTTCATAGCGCTCGGGGGCGCGAAGCACTTCCTCGGCGATCAAGACCTCAATGTCTTCATCAAGTATCTCCTTGCGCTTGTCGGCTAAGTCCTTAAACCTGGTAAAGACCTTTAGTAGCTCCTCTTCGCTCAGGTCATAACCCAATGCCTCAACACGCTTTCTTAATGCGTGTGTGCCGGAGTGTTTCCCAAGCACTATGCGGTTAGCTGAAAATCCTACCGTCTCAGGTTCCATGATCTCGTAGGTCATCCTGTTCTTGATGACTCCATCCTGATGAATGCCCGCCTCGTGGGCAAAGGCGTTGGCCCCCACTATCGCCTTGTTTGGCTGAACCACTATGCCGGTGATCATACTCACTAGCCTGCTTGTGCGGTTGATCTCCCTGGTCTGAATATTTGTGGTGAGACCCGTTTGTTCTCTCCTAATGTGAAGTCCCATGACGATTTCTTCCAGGGAGGTATTTCCGGCCCTCTCACCTATGCCGTTTATGGTGACCTCTGCCTGTCTGGCCCCGGCCTTAAGCCCGGCCAGGGTATTGGCGGTAGCAAGTCCCA
This sequence comes from Desulfobacteraceae bacterium CG2_30_51_40, assembly GCA_001874005.1. Lineage (GTDB taxonomy): Bacteria > Desulfobacterota > DSM-4660 > Desulfatiglandales > Desulfatiglandaceae > CG2-30-51-40. The sequence continues at coordinate 10,725 of MNYJ01000036.1, read as the reverse complement.
GATCGTCGTGGCAATGGACGCTCAAGACCACCCTTTCGATTCCTTTAGTATTGGCAATGAGATAAGAAACCAGACTGCCGAATTCATCAGGCATCGCATAGCCTACGGTATCCGGTAGATTCACGGTGGAGGCCCCGGCATCTATGGCCGCCTCAAAGACCCTGCAGAGGAAATCAGGATCGGTTCGGGACCCGTCCTCTGCTGAAAATTCTATGTTCTCCGTGTAGCACCTTGCGTGACGCACGGCACGGGCCGCTGTATCAATGACTTGATCCCTGCTCATCCTGAGCTTATCCTTCATGTGGATTTCCGATGTGGCAAGGAATGTATGGATCCTGGGCCGGGCGGCATTCTTGACCGCCTCCCAGGCAAGGTCTATGTCCTTTTCGGATGCCCTTGCAAGGGCCGCTACCTGGGCCGTGCGGATACGTTCCGCAATTTGTCTTACCGCCTCGGCATCGCCGGGAGATGCTGCTGGGAAACCGGCCTCTAAGATATCAACGCCGAGTCTTTCAAGCTGCACGGCCAGGTGGATCTTCTCAGCGCTGTTCATACTTGCCCCTGGAGACTGCTCTCCGTCCCTCAGGGTGGTATCGAATATGAGAACTCGATTTGTCATGGAATAACTCCCTTCTATTGAATCGTATGAGCTCAAAAATTCGGGGTGGGTGCGGCTTCAGCCGCACGGGAACCGTTCGCTTTGCGCCTAAAGGCGCACCTACAGAAGCTGATTCCTGCTCTGCTTGTCCTTATCTGCGCTAGAGCCATCCCCCCGATTTATTGAAATGATACATTGAATCTCTCCGGTAATTGCCGTCCTGTTCGGAGCTATTCCTCTAAGGACCCTCCGCAGATTCAACCCCTGAGGGGAACCTGCGGCAGTCATCTCCTCTTTGCGCGCTGTGTTCAGTTTCATGCGGTTTTGCCCTTTATCTCCTTGGAGAGTTTGTATTGTACGCTGTCCACAAGGGCAAGCCAGCTTGCCTCAATTACGTTTTCAGACACCCCCAGCGTTGACCATACCTCCCGGGCGTCCCTGGATTCGATCTGAACTCGCACCTTTGCCGCGGTTCCATCGCTTCCGTCAATGACACGCACCTTGAAGTCAACCAGCCTCATTTCGTCTATGCTCGGGAAGAATTTCCTGAGCACCTTCCTAAGCGCGTTGTCCAGGGCGTTCACGGGACCGTCTCCCTCCGCAGCGGTAATCTCGTACTCTTTTCCGACGGAGATCTTTATCGTGGCCCGGGATACGCAATTGCCTGTACCGTCCCTTTCTATGGTGACCCTTAAGGATTCCAGGCGGAAGGGTTCATGGAATTGTCCGGTAGTCTTTTTGATCAAGAGTTCAAGAGAGCCCTCGGCCGCGTCGAATTGATAGCCCTGATCCTCAAGCCTCTTGATTTCGGCAACTATCTTTTCAGTTCCCTCTCCTTTACCTTCCAGCGCAGCGCCCAGCTCCTTTGCCTTGTATCGGATATTGCTTCTGCCGGACAGGTCGGATACGAGGACCCTCCTGCGGTTGCCTACGGCCGTGGGATCAATATGTTCATAGGCCCTGGGGTCCTTCATTATGGCGTTGACGTGGACTCCACCCTTGTGTGCAAAGGCGCTTTTCCCCACAAACGGTCTCAGATTGTCGGGTGGAATGTTGGCCACCTCGCTTACAAATCTTGAAAGCTCCGTAAGGCGGCTGAGTTTGTCCTCCGCTATGCAGGCAAGGCCCATCTTTAGCTGAAGGTTTCCTATTACGCTGATGAGATCGGCGTTCCCGCATCGCTCTCCATAGCCGTTAACGGTTCCCTGAACCAACATGGCCCCTTCTTCAACTGCAGCAAGCGAGTTTGCAAGGGCAAGCCCGCAGTCGTTGTGTGCATGTATGCCTATGGTTTTCCCGATTTCGGGAATAACCTTCTTTACTATCTCCCGCAAATCGTTCGGGAGCGTTCCCCCGTTGGTGTCGCATAGAACGATTATGTCGGCTCCCCCCCTTGCGGCAGCCCGGACGGTCTGAAGGGCGTAAGAGCAATTATGCTTGTAACCGTCGAAGAAGTGCTCAGCGTCGTAGACTACCTCTTTACCGTTTGCCTTTAGGAGACCTACGCTTTCTTCGATAACGGCAAGATTGTCCTCAAGCCCTATGCCCATGAGCCTGGTGACATGGAAATCCCAGCTTTTGCCGAAGATGGCTACAGTCTCGACACCGGTTCCAAGAAGCGCTTTTATGTTGGGGTCTTCATCCGGCCGCAGGGAGGCCTTGCAGGTGCAGCCGAAGGCGGTCAAACGGCTATGCCTGAATGATTCCCGCCCAGCCAGTTCGAAGAATCTGGAGTCCTTGGGGTTGGATGCAGGCCAACCCCCCTCGATGTAATGAATCCCGAACTCTGCAAGCTTCCTTGCGATGCGTACCTTGTCCTCGGCTGAGAATCCGACGTTTTCTCCCTGGGTGCCGTCTCTCAGTGTGGTGTCGTAGATCAATATCTGCCTTTCCATTGTCACTCTCCGAAAAAAGTCCAAAAAAAACCGTTATCAGGGGGGCCTGATAACGGTTTTCTTTAAAGTCTCTTTTAATTTTGCTATGTCATCATCAGGCCCGTGGGATCAATCCCGACACCAAGAAGCAATAGGGAAACCAGCACCCCTATTGCGGTGATAATGACGATGACCATGCTGTCGAGTCTATTATACATATTATCTATACGCTTGCCTTTTTTAAAAAGTGGAAGCCAAGATAGCTTTCCCCCAAACCCCTGTCAAGATATTTTTTTCAATATGGTTCAACTCGTGGAATCTGCCTCATAGAGACCCGATATAAATGTTTCGCCGGAGTTGGCCTCTCTGAGGGCTTCTTTGATCCGTATTTCCTGATCAGAGTCTTGCGCGCAGATCATAGAGGACAGGCACCACAAACCATGTGAGCATGGCAAAGACCATCCCTCCGAATGAGGGGATTGCCATGGGGACCATAACATCCGAGCCCCTGCCGGTTGAACTCAAGACAGGAATGAGAGCCAGTATGGTCGTAGCGGAAGTCATGGCGGCCGGCCGAATTCTCCGGGTTGCCCCCTCAACGATAGCCTTCCTGATGTCTTCTCTGGAGGAAGATTTCACTTTGCTCCCAGCGCTGTCAAGGTAGGTTGCCATGAGAACACCGTCATCGGAGGCTATACCGAAGAGAGCTAAAAACCCGACCCAGATGGCAACACTCAAGTTGATGGGATGCACCTGGAAGAAGCCCTGCATGGACACATCGAAGATCGTGAAATTGAGAAACCAGGGCTGCCCATAGAGCCAGATCATTATGAATCCTCCTCCCCAGGCGACGAAGATGCTGCTGAATATCATCATTGTGGTAATAACCGACTTGAACTGGAGATAGAGAACCAGGAATATGAGAAGGAGGGCAAGCGGCAGTATCAAGGTAAGCCTTTGCTGCGCGCGAACCTGGTTTTCGTAATTCCCAGCGAATCTATAGGAGACCCCGGGCGGAAGCACAAACTCGCCTGACGCGATCCTTTCTTCGAGAAAACGGGACGCCTGCTCGACCACATCCACCTCGGCAAAAGCCGGCTTCTTATCGAAAAGCACATATCCAAGCAGAAAGGTGTCTTCGCTTTTTATGGCCTGCGGCCCCCTTACATAGCGAATGTCGGCAAGCTGCTCAAGCGGGATCTGGCCTCCGGTTGCGGGGGATGCGACAAATATCCGGCGTATCGCTTCCAGATTGTCCCTCATCTCCCTTTGATACCTTACCAGAACTCCGTAGCGCTCCCTTCCCTCTACGGTTACGGTAGCGGTTCGGCCTCCTAGCGCCGCCTCCAGCACCTCCTGCATCTGGCTTATCATGATGCCGTATCTGGCAATGGCCTCACGGTCAATGACTATCTCAAGATAGGGCTTCCCTACTATGCGGTCTGCTATTACGGTCGCAGGCTCAACGGATGGAACCTTCTTGAGCAGGGCCTCTATCTCAAGACCCACCTTCTCTATAGTCTTAAGGTCGGGACCTTTTATCTTTATGCCCATAGGCGCCCTCATGCCTGATTGCAGCATGACTATCCTTGCCGCTATCGGTTGAAGCATGGGAGCGCCTGTAACGCCCGGTACCTCAGCGGCCCTGGCTATCTCATCCCAGATGTCGCGCGCCGACTTTATGCCCGGCCAGTATTCCCTTCCAGGATTTAGTCCAGGGTCAAGTGCGGTCCTCCAGATGTGGAATGGCTTTCCATCCGGGTCGGGAATAAGGCGGTTCTTGTCATCGCGAATATAAAGACCTCTTACCTTGTAGGGGAGTCCGTCAGGGGCTGCTAAGGGGTCGCCGGCGATATTTCTAAAAAAGTCCTCTTTACCGCTATCAAAACTGAAGCTCAGGCGCCTTCCCTTTTCGTCCGTAAGATATTCAGGATAATAGTTGATGACGGTCTCGATCATGGAGACAGGGGCCGGGTCAAGCGGGGACTCAGCCCTTCCAAGTTTTCCAACCGCGCTTTCAACCTCCGGTATAGCGGTAATGGCCATATCCTGCATGGCAAGTATTTCCTGAACCTCCCCTATTGAGGCATGTGGCATGGTCGTGGGCATGTAGAGGAAAGACCCCTCATCCAAGGGCGGCATGAATTCCTTGCCAAGCCCGGGGAAAAGATGATTTAAGGCCACCATCGGACTAAGGCTCCTTATGTAAGAAGGGAGCCTGGATGTCAAGGAGGGGGCCCCAAGCCAGACAAATGCCCCCATTACCACGACCAGCATGGGCATCGTAAGAAAGATGAACTTATGTGCCAGAAACCAGCCCAGCATCCTGGGATAAAAGGCCTGGAAAACCTGCAGGAGCCCCATAAGTCCTATGATCAAAACGGCGGCGAAGATAAAATTCCGGGAGGTTCCGAGTTCCGGGCCTAGCGGGAGCCAGTGCCCCGAAAGTATAAAGATAAATGCCGCTATTGCCACCCAGTTTTCAAGGCGTTCGATCCAGGTAACGGCCCTTGGAGGGACTTTGTCCCTGGTTGCAGTTCGGACTGCCGTCCAAGCGAGTATAGCGCCCGACCACCAGGTGTAGAACCAGAAGGCGAAGACCGCGGCAATCATAAGCAGAGCGGGTCTTAGCAACATCTTTATCCCGGCTGTCGTTTTGCCTTTCTTACCGAGAAACATCGCCGCAAGCGTTGGAAGGATGGTGAGAGCCACAATGATGGATGCCGCAAGGGCAAAGGTCTTGGTGTATGCGAGGGGCTTGAAGAGCTTTCCTTCAGCTCCCTCCATGGCAAAGACCGGCAGAAAGCCGATTACCGTAGTGGAAACCGCTGTGAGAACGGCGCTCCCCACCTCCATTGTGGCCCTGTAGATGATTGGTATTCGATCTTCTCCAGGCTCGGCCTCCTCCATGTGTTTGAGTATATTTTCCGTTATGATGATGCCCATGTCAACGATTGTGCCTATGGCTATAGCGATTCCGCATAGGGCCACGATATTAGCATCCACCTTGAACACTCTCATGCCGATGAAGCACATCAGCACCGCAAGGGGGAGGAGGGCGGAAACCAGGAAAGAACTCCTCAGGTTCATTAGGGCAATCAGTATCACTATTATTGTTACGAGGATTTCTTCTGCAAGGGCGGTATTCAGGGTGTCCAGCGTTTCGGCTATCAGACCGGAGCGGTCATAAAAGGGCACTATCGTAACCTTGCTTATGGTTCCGTCGGGAAGTGTTCTCGAGGGGAGGCCCGGGCTGATTTCAGAAATCTTGCTCTTTACATGCTGGATGGTCGCAAGGGGGTTTTCCCCGTACCTGACGACGACCACTCCGCCAACGGCCTCGGCTCCTTCCTTGTCGAGGACGCCTCGCCGCAAGGCTGGTCCGTGCGTTACGTGGGCCACATCCTTCACTCTGACCGGAGTGCCATCCCTGGCGGTTATTACGGCGCTTTCAATATCCGATATCTTCTTTACAAAGCCCACGCCCCTTATGACATATTCAACACGGTTTATCTCTATTGTCCGAGCCCCTACATCAAGGTTGGACATCTTTACAGCGCCCACTAGCTGCTCGAGACTGACGCCGTATGCCCTGAGGGCGTCCGGATCGGCATCCACCTGATATTCACGCACGAAACCCCCGACAGAAGCTACTTCGCTTACTCCTCCGGCGGCAAGGAGGCTGTACCTCACATACCAGTCCTGGATGCTCCTCAGCTCATCAAGGTCCCATCCCCCGGCGGGTTTTCCGGATGGGTCGCGGCCCTCAAGCGTGTACCAGAAAACCTGGCCGAGAGCGGTGGCATCCGGCCCCAGCGCAGGTCTCGCATCCACCGGCAGGGTGCCCGGGGAAAGGCTTGAAAGCTTCTCCAGGATGCGGGTCCTGGACCAATAAAACTCTATATCCTCTTCAAATATGATATAGACGGTTGAAAACCCCAACATCGAGAAAGTCCGCACGGTCTTGACCCCGGGAATCCCGAGCAGGGCTACGGTGAGAGGATAGCTTACCTGGTCTTCCACATCCTGAGGCGATCGGCCCCTCCACTCGGTAAAGACTATCTGCTGGTTTTCCCCTATGTCCGGAATAGCATCTACTGGCACGGGGCTTCTCTTTATCCCCAGATCCCAGTCGAACGGGGCAGTCATTATTCCCCAGCCTATCACCATGAGGGTGACAAGTATTACCACGAGTCTCTGTCTGAGGCAGAAATCAACTACTTTTCCTGTAAAGGATTTGAACTCTGTTGTCTCAGCCATTGTCAATTCTCATCCCGGGAAAGTTTTCTTCTCACTTCCCCGCAGGAGAGCATCTGTGCTCCAAAATAGGGATTTCTTATCTCTTGATCCGTCTGAAGCCAGAAGGCGCCCCTGTTGTCGAAGGCCATTGGGCAGAAAAGTTCAAACAGGGGTTTCCCTGCATCGGCCCCCATTTTGGTAACCGCGGCTATTATGCCCTTGGAGATGATATCAAAGGCCTTTCTTGTGCCGGCGATATCGCTTCCTTTCCTGACGGATGCGACAGAGTCTTTTATGCTTTCCAATATTGTCTCCCATTCCTTTTGCATGGTAGCGGGTAGCAGGGAGCCTTCAACCGATGCAAGGGCCTTCAGGACATCCTCGGCGCTTTTGCGTGCATCCTTGTCTTTGTCCGCGGCAAGGGCTTCGGCAAGCAAAGTATAAGAAAGGACTGCTTTTCCAAGTTGCTGCTTGAAAACAGGGGAGATGGATAGCGGCTTTTCCGGCTCCTGTTCGGCTGCTGCATGGCCTGAGTGAGTTTCGGGTGTGGGGCTGGGTGAAGTGTGGATGTGCCCGGTGGGAGAAGGGGCTCCTCCCTCACCCATCATGCTGGGTTTGGCCTGAATCTGAAGGGAGCTATCAAGCTTGAAAGCACCGCGGGCAACTACCATTTCCCCCTCCTTGAGCCCTTTCTCCACGACATAATATTCACCGCCTCTGGGGCCCAATACTATCTCCCTTCCCTCATACACTCCTTCCTTTTCGGGCACTGCGACATAAACTACAGCCCTCTTGCCTGTTATCAGAGGCGCTTCGGCCGGCACGAGGAGGGGTGGCTCCGATTTCAGGTACCCTGATAGATCGAAGCGGTAAACCGCCTTTACATACATACCGGGCTTCAAGGTGTAGCCGGGGTTTTCGGCTTCAACTCTAACCGCGGCGGTTCTGGTTTTCTCATTAACGAAAGGATCAATGTAGGCGATTTTGCCTGAAAAAATTTTTCCAGGCATCGCCTCGGAAGTGAACTCAATTTCCGTCCCGATTTTGAGCCTGGGAAGATCGGATTCGTAACCTTCCAGGATGACCCACACCCTTGATATATCAGCTATGGTATAGATCGGGCTTCCCGTCCGAAGATACATGCCTTCGGTCACCTCGCGTTTGGTCACCACGCCTGATAGAGGGGCGTGAAGGGTTATATGATCCGAAGGCATCCCGCGCTTTATTACGGAGTTAATCTGATCCTGGTTCAGTCCGAGAAGCCTCAATTTCTCCCGGGCGGCCTTCACGGTTCTGGCGGCCGAGTTTCTGATCATATCAAGCCGGCTTTCGGAGAATCCGGGCGCTGCCTTTACGGCCTCGATAAGCTCGGACTGGGCTGCGTAAAGCTCAGGACTGTATATCTCAGCCATTTCCTGTCCCTTCTTTACAAAAGCCCCTGTGTAGCTAACGAAAAGGCGGTCTATTCTGCCTGCCATCCAGGCAGTGATAGTTCCAAGGCGTGTTTCGTCATAGCCTACCTTCCCAATGAGGCGTCCCTCGATGCGGGGGCTTCCCCTTTTTACCTCAACGGTTCTTATCCCGGCAAGTTTTGCGGCAGTCTCGGAAAGCCTTATTTCCCTTGGGTGCAGAGAGTCTTTGTCTCCTGAATCAGTCTTAATGGGAATCAGATCCATGAAGCATATCGGACATTTACCAGGCTGTGGTAGCAGAATCTGGGGATGCATGGAGCAGGTCCAGAGTGTTTGTGTCGAGGAATGATCGTGGGTTGAGCTTTCCTGCCGAGAAGGGAGCCTTTGATCTATCGGTTGATGAGGCGATCTTGCTACGAGAAAGCCGGCTATGAAACCCAGCACGGCAATGCCCATCCATAAAATCAACCTGCCGGCCGTCCAACGGCGGCCGGCCGCGTCGCTTGATCTCTTCATCTGCCTTTTACCCCCTTTACTAACCGCCATGCCCCATTGGGGCACAACGAAAGATGAAAATCACCCCCACCCTGCCTCCCCCGTCGAGGGGGAGGAGTGAACAGAAGGGGCATTTTCATATAAACCTCCATGCCCTGTTGGGGCACAACGAAGCGTAAAAGTGCCCCATGTCATTCCGGATGCGATTCGGAATCCGGGTCGTCATTCCGGGGAAGGCCGGAACAAGGACTGGATAGCGGCCTACGCCGCCATGACAATCTATTTTCATACAAACCCTCATCATGCCCGAATAGGTGCAACCAAGAATAAAAATCCCCACATTTCCTATATCCCTATCCTTCGATGAGGGAGGGAAGGGTGGGGGTGATTTTCATATAAAAGCATGAGCTAGTTGGATCTATTTGCCGCTTGCGCCGATTTGGGCGGTTGGGCTGTCTTCAAGAAAAATCCCTTCAAGCTTCATCTTTTCCATATACTTGTCAGGCTCCTTCAGGAAGGTTGAGGGGCACGAGCCGCAGCAGAAGTAGATTCTCTTGCCCTTATAGTCCACAAAGAGCCTTTCGGAAGGCTTATAGCCCATAATAGGGCATTTCTGCTGTTTGATCTCCTTGGCGTAAACCGAGGCTGAAGAGATAAAGAATAGCACCGCGAGGGAGAGAAAAAAGATTTTCATCAGTTGTTTCATTGTCATGGTTTTCCTTTCTTTTAAAATCAATTTAAAAACGTTGAGTTTCTTTGTTTTGCTCATGTCTCATCACTGATCGCGTCAGCATCTACGCCTTAGCGTTTGTTATTGCTGTCTTTTCCTAATGCACTTTAATAAGAGGCGGCCTTATTGTGAGTGAATGTATCTTGCATGGTATCTCTCGACCCAGCAGACTTTCCAGCTCCGCCATGTATATTCCCTGATCGGCCAAGGCCCTAAGATAGGCGAGCTGAAACTCAAGAAGGATTCTTTCGGAATCAATTAGATCAATAACGGATTGAGTTCCTGCCTGAAAGGCATCAAGGGTTGCCTGCATGCTCTGCTCTGCCTTCGGGACAAGAGTATTTTGAAAAAGGTCTATCTTGCGGCCGGCGTCGCGATACTTAAAAAGGGCTAACTGCATGGCCGCGTTCAGCCGGTCGAGCGTTCCGGATGCCTGCCTTTTCAATGAACGCTCTTTGTTGGCGGCTTCGGCTACGGCCGAGCGTCTTGCCTCAAACCAGATGGGTATGTTGACAGACACTGTTGCCACAATGGGGTCGTCGCCGTTATGAAGCGGGTCTCCCGACCTTGCGTTGTCTTGCTGGATCATCTCCAGTCCGAAAGTGAAGTCCGGGTAAAAATTCCTCTCGGCAAGTTTCACTCCCTGCCCGGCCGCGCTTGCCTGTATCATGAGCGCCCTTATTTCAGGATTGCTCTCCTCTATACCCTTTAATATCTCTTCGTCACTCATATCCGCTATCATGATAGGTATCTCTGATGGGGGAGGGATTGGGTTTTCAGGCGGAAGACCCATGGAGGAGTTCAGTCTGGCCCTCAGCGGCTGCGTCAAATCAGACAGAGACCTCAACCTGTCCTCAAGTTTTGCAAGCTCAACCTGAAGCCTGATGGTCTGGCTGTAAGGTGAGAGACCGGCGGAGTATCGGGAATCCGCCACTTTTAACAGATAGCCCAGAAGTTCCATGTTTTGCCCGGTTATCGTTATTGCCTGTACATCATAAGCGTATTCGTAATATGCCTCTTTCACCCTTCTGATTACACTGAGTCTCAGGGACTCAGCCCTGGCCCCAATAGCCTCCGCCTCAAGGAAGGCCTGTTTTTCCTTTAGAGGGATTTGCGCTGTTCATAAGCAACGGTAAATACATATGAATTCTGCCATGTCAAAAAAACTTTACCCCAAAAATCTGAGGCCTCATCGTGTAATATCAGAAACTTACCTGGTAAGCAAGGAATTCACCGATTTTTCCACCCCAACTGATGAAATGCATAAAAAGTACTTGCTATTACTGCTATATATTGTATAATAGCCCCTAAATAAGTCAGGATATAGTGTGCTGATGTATATTTTAGGGAGGCAAAAACATGGCGACCATTACGAAG
>MNYJ01000064.1 GCA_001874005.1 Desulfobacteraceae bacterium CG2_30_51_40 | reverse complement strand
GGAGGAGCGCCCCGCTCTCTATTGCTATCTGTGCTAAGCAACAGTCAACTGGGCTCCCTACAGTTATACCCTCGCGCCTCAGATCAAAATAAATACGCCCTGAAGAAGCTCCAACTGATTGAACCGGCTTAAGACTACGGATTCCGATCCTATTCTCTCCCTGAAAGCAGCCGTTACATCTCCCGTCTTGTCACGCAGGATCAAGATCCAGACCGATGTGTCCACCAGAATCATCCACGCGTCTTTCGCAGAGCTTTGTGGTCATAGCCATCAACAAAGTCAATCTTTCCTGCCAGTTCAGTCAGATCCCTTCGCCTTCTAAGCGAAACCAGGGCACGCAGCGCCTCGTGTATCAGATCCTTTTTTGTTCTGGCATCGCTCACCGAAAAAGCCTCCCTGAGCAGTTCTTCATCAAGGACAATGTTTGTTCGCATCCAGCACCCCGCAATGTGTATTCTATACACATGATATATCCGCTTGATAAGCTGTCAACTCTGTTATAGGGGACGCCCTTTACATTTGCAGATTTTTTCCAAGACCTTAGCTATGGTTGCAGCTTCGTTTGAATTTTCATCCCGGGCGAGACTGATTACTATCAAGATCCTCCATGAGATCCTTTACCGTACCGGTTCTGATCATTCCCTTCCGGAAATTGACTTGAGCCTCGCGGGCCCTCTCGGCTAATTTCTCCCTTTTAGCCTAGATTATCTTCTTCATCATTATATCAGCCAGATAGTCTTTATTTTCCATCTGAAGAGCGATTCAAAGCGGTATCGAGCCAACGGCTTGATTCTGCCGCAAAAGGATTCACCACGGTAAGCCCTCTCCACGTAAAACCATTTTGCAGGTCTTCACTTAGGAGCAGCCGGCAACGGTTCTCCGCCGCAACCGCCATAATCAAAGCGTCCCATATCCGCAGGCCGTGATCTATTGCAAGGTCAATTGCAGACTGAAATGAAGACCACGATGAGTCCGCAACTTCAAAGCTGTCTGCCCAGCTCATGATCGCTTCTCGCGCCAGGCCTTTTTCTCTTTTAGCCTTTGAAACAAGAATCCGGAAGAGTTCCCCAATTGTTTGCGCCGGGAGAAGCACAGCCTCTGCCGGAAGGTCTTCGACAAGTTTGATAGCGCCGGCGCAGCGCTCAGCATCACCAACCCCTTCCGCATAGGCCAGAATGTTTGTATCAAGAGCCAATCGAATCATTCATATAGCTCGGCGCGGGTCCATTTCCTTGCCGTTGTTACAGGCTACGACTTAAGGCGGGCGACTAAACTCGATTTCATGGACTTTCTCTGCATGATTAAGGAATCAATGGAGGTGATTTTTGCAACGGGCCGGCCTCTTGACAAAATCGTAATCTCCTCGCCTTTGCCGGCCTCCCTGAGAAGCCTGGAAAACTCCCGGTTTGCATCCGCAGCCGATATGGTCTTCATGGTGTCGCACTCCTATAAAGTAGTTTACACCACTACATTGATCCAGCCATTTTCAATAGTCAACCCCAACCGAAGGGACGTCCTTTACTTTTGCAGATTTAGCTTTAAGTGCCTGAACATGCTTAACAGACTCATGCGTGGTGATAAAAGAGAAAATCCGGAAAAACGCACAACTTCCGTGAAATCACCCTTTGACACGGTCCTTCCAATAGTCCGGCTTTCTGTGGAGGTTGGCGACAGCAATAACCAAAATCTCTTGTGTTCGTATCTGGTAAATGACTCCGTAGGGAAATCGCCTAGTTCGGCACCGTCTCGCGCGCCTTGAGCAAGGGTGCCATGCTTCTGGAAGCATTCTAATCCTGTCAAGCGCATACAAAACCTCAGTCAGAAACGCTTCACCAAGCCCGGAAGCCTCTCGATTATAAAAAGCTATGGCATCCTCCAACTCAATCTGCGCGATTTCTAAGAATGAAATGTTCAAGTATCGGCCTATCTATATTTGGCAAGAATGCTATCCAAGGATATCGCTTTAATCTTTCCTTGGTCGTATGCTTCAATTCTGTCTTCAGCTTCCCTTTCCCATAGCTTATCAATATCTCTGTCGGGCTGATCAAGCGTGGCAATCAACGTATCAATTATGTATGCCCTTTCAGCAGGAGACAGGGTTAACGCTTCTTTAAGGATGCTATTTGTCTTCATAGGCAGGTCCTTTAAAATTTTTATGTGTTCTAGAACGGGGACGCCCTTTACTTTTACAGATTTCGCCCTGAGTTATCGCCCGGACCCGCGAAAGGCTTTCTGGAAGGCGATCGTCTTTGCGGGGAGGCTCATCATAAGTTTGGGGACGCCTGTTGCTGAGCCGCCAGGCGAAGCTCGAAAGTTCCTTGAGCAGGGCAATGTGCTCAATCCACATCTGGATTTACCATTGCCATAGTTTCAGCCCATTGATTCCTTTGAAATGCTTTTCGTTAAAAGTGCGGAGCCACAAATCTTCATGAATGGCTATGCCTGCAATAAAGATGTCCTTGATCTCGAGGTGTTGATGAGCGAGCTCTCGATTCTTCCAGATATCAGCAGAGATTCTGCCACATCCAAAATCAAATGGAATAAGGACCAACTGGCTAAAGACCATTTCCAGGTCCTCCCAGTGCCGATTCGTTCTGGCGCCCAAGCAAAGCTCGAATTCAGAAATAGCTGAAATATAGATTACATGGCTTTGGAGCAACCGTAATAGTTCAGAGGAGCCCTTGTCTCTGTTTCTCAGGTATTCGACCGCAATATCCGTATCTATAAGGATATTTTCCATTGATTAAGGATTTCCCTTCCTCGCTGAACGGCTCGAAGGTCCTCATCGGTCCACACATGGTCATTCTCAATGAGACAATCGAGATCTTCTTTTTTCCCTTTTTTGGATATGGCTACTCGAATGACTGCCCCCTCGTCGAACGGCAAATTTTTAAGCTCCAAATACCCCTTCTTCCTTATAGTAGTTTCATATACATGGGTTTCCATAGCCGGTCTCCTTTATGTAGAACACACATGGGGACGTCCTTTACTTTTGCAGATTTTTCCTGGCACCTTGCCTCTATTTGTTGCCCTTATGCAACTAACCTGGCTTGGTTCTGCACGACGATCTTTGGGTCTATAGCTTTAGGGGGGACAGGTTATAAACACAATCCTCAATAGAGTGACCGATACCCGTAAACCCGGCCAGATCCGGAGAATAAAAGCCAAAATAATCAGGCTCTTCCGAAGCCTCTATAACCAGCTAATAGGGTAAGTCAATCATTAAGGGAGGAGAGCAGGATCTTGTCTGTTATCGAAAACAGCGTGCACAATTATCTGCTTTTCTTCGATACTGTAAAAAATTGAAAAAGGAAATCTGCGCACTAGAGTACGCCTGAAGTCATCATGGTGCTCAGCATACAGCTTTGGATTCTGCCGGATTATTTCGAATGCAGCTTCAATGCAGTCTAGAAATTCTAAACCGAGCCCTCTCCGTTGTCGTTCGTACCATTCGAAGGCGATGCGCAAATCCTCGGCAGCCCTGCTGGTGTATCTAAGCTTCGTCAAGAGGTTTTTCGAAGACCCTCGTGAACTTCCTGCCAATCATGCAATGCCAAATTTCCCTTTTGGAACTCACTGTATCTCCTTCCAAGCTCCCTTTTTTGCCACTCCGGCATGGAAAGATTACCCTCTTCCAGAGCAATCGAGTCCCAAATGTCCTGAGCCAGAATTAGCTTCTGCGGGAGACTCAGCTTATTAATTTCAGACGTGATCTTATCCAATTCCATATTCACCTCCATGGGCACGCCTTTTACTTTTGCAGATTTAGTTCTGTTCTGGCCTATCGCTCGGCCCTGCGAAAGGCCTCCTGGACGGCGATCGTCTTTGCGGAGAGGCTCATCCTGAGTTTGGTTACAGCTATTATTAGCGTTTCAGACTTCTTAATGCGCGGGTTAATAATGGCCTGATAAAAGCTGGAGGACAAAACTAATCCTTAAAGCAGCGCGACAATTCCTTTATAAGATCCGGCAAGTCTGTCTTGATTGTATCCCAAAGCCGATCGAGATCTACTGAATCATATCCGTGTATAAGGCGATGGCGCATCCCTATGATATCTTTCCATGGGACGCTGGGGCAAACAGACTGAATGTTCGGCGGAACTCTGGATGCAGCCTCGCCTATGATCTCAATTAATCGAACCAAAGCAAGCTCAAGGATCCTGTCAGCGAAAAGGTCGGATTTGCTTTTGCCCGCAAGCAGGGCAATTGCCTCATTCGCATGATCGAGCATGTGGCGCAAGCGAACCGTTGGATCATGTTGCGTCATACTGTATGGCGGCCTCTGACAAGATCCTGTCACGAAAATATTTGCTCAGGAAAGCAGGCGTATTCATATCCACTCTGCGCCCAAGGAGTTCTCCAAGCTCTCTCTCCAGAGCGGAAAGGCGGATCAATCCAACCCGGGCGTCAGGCTCGAACTCAACCAGCACATCAATATCGCTTGCCGACGTGAAATCCTCCCGCAGGATCGAACCAAAGAGGGAGAGGCGCCTGATCCTGTTTTCCTTGCAGAACCTAGCGATCTTTTCACGAGGTATTTCAAATGCCGTCATGGGGACGCCCTTTACATTTGCAGATTTAGCTTTGGCCTATCGCTCGGCGTTGAGAAAGGCCTCCCGGGTGGCGATCGTCTTTGCTGGGAGGCTCATTCTGATTTTGGCAACTCTTCATCCTGCTTCTTCGGTGAGTTCCCTTGAAGCGCTTATGATTTTTCTTGCGGCATCAAGTCCACTTGCCGCGTCCTCAACATTATAGACCTCAGCGGGCGTCAAATCGGGAAGTCCGTTGGGATATCTTGTTGGAATGTAGAACTTGTCGAGAAGACCGGCAGACTTTTTCAGCGGTCTTAACCGCGCATAGAGTTTCAGATCAATCTCTTCCAAATCGTTGACAAGCTTCAGCACTGAGTGGCACCAAGGATCGGCATCCGCAGCGTACCAGACCGCCTTTAACGCCTTCTCGCCTGCCTGCTGGGCCAGAAAACACGCATAAGGGAACTTGCTGTTTTCAAAAAGGACCAGCGCGGCTTCCAGGTCATCTTCAGCAGTCTTAAGCCAACGCCTGGCTTCCGAGATGTTCTTCTCCGCGCTCATAGATCTTCCTGCCTTCTTTAAGGATGCTTTTTATAAAAGGACGATGGGAGATGCGATCAAGTTCACTCGGGGTATAGATAAGAAGATCAACTTGTCTTTCTCTGAATAAAGAGTATATCTCTTCGAATCTGTGATAGCGGTCAAAAAACCTTTCCTCAGTAGTGATTATTATCATAAGATCCAGGTCACTTCTTCTTGTCTGAGATCCTCTGGCGATGGATCCGAACAATATGGCTTTTTCTATGCCTTTTTCAAGGAAGACCGGCAAGAGCTTCTCCCTTATTTGCTCAGCCATTTCCATTGGGGACGCCCTTTACTTTTGCAGATTTCGGTTTGAATTATCGCTCGCCTTCCCGAAAGGCTTCCTGGATGGCGATCGTCTTTTCGGGGAGGCTCTTCCTGAGCTTGTTGCCGCAGAAGAGCCACCTGAGCTTCTGCGACGCCGGCATCGCCCTGTAGCGCGTAATCTGCTCGGGATCAACATAATAGCTGAAGCCCTTTGGTTGCCTATCCATCATCCTTCCAGGAGGCTTCTCAGATGCTCTACATCGGCGAGATCCTGTCTCCTGCCCGATGAAAGCTTCAAAGTGATAAGATCCCGGATCGAGATCACCGGCACCTCCACATCTCCCACCATGAAAACGACCGCGCTTGGCTTAAGTTCCCTGTAGGGGATTGGAGAGTCTATCATCAGGTCTATCTCTGCGACCGGCTCGGTATCGTGGTAGAAATTAAAGGCTTTCATGTTCTTCCGGTTGATCCAAAACTGCCTTTTCTTTTCATCCGCAAGGTCCACCGGCTTGACCGGTGCCCTCGGGCGATAACCCCATGATCCAAGCTTCCCGACAAGCCTGACGATCATATCGTGTTCGAGAAGTATCATGAGGTCCAAGTCGTAGGTCATACGGGGAATACCGTGAAGGTTCACGGCAAGCCCGCCGATCACAAGATAATCAATCCCCTCATCATTGAGTTCCCTGAATATCCGCTCATAATCAAGCAAGGGGACGCCCTTTACTTTTGCAGATTTTTGATGATGGCCGCCGCGACAGCGGTCTTGAAAGAGTCGAAATCCGGCAAATTCTTCTTCAGGATTCCTACTATTATATCGGCATCTATTTTGTCGTAGTTGTGAACTATAAGGTTTCGAAATTTAGCCATTTTCATCATTCTTGATGCAAGGCCGGCATCCAGTATTGCGTTTTCCCGAAGGACCTCGAAATGATCGCTGTACCCGACCGGGCGGCGACAGCCCTTGTCCGAGATGATGTGGTTGGCGACATCCAGGCAGATCTCAATCATCATCTGAAGAGTTCGCTCAACTATGCGCTGGGTTTTCCAATCCGATGCGTAACGCCTTGCCGGGATGTCTCTATATTCCTCCAACTGGGCGTAAAGGTCGCTCAGATCGGAAAGCTTCCTCAGGATAAGGGCCTTATCCACCATGCCCCATCACCTTCGCCTCAAGGATATTCAACTCCCGGGGCTGAAAATCAAAGTACTTCCGCATGGCCAGGGATTCGAACTTGTGGCGCTCGAAGGGCGCTTTGTCCACGACTACTCTGCAGGCCATGAGGATTTCCGCTGCCAAAGGCACATTTTCCCGGGCGTTGAGTATTACCAGGTCAATCTCGTCCGTCCCCAGGATTTCCCTCAGATTATCAAGCAGATCCAGTTTCGTATTGGCCGCGTTCCTGGAGGAGGTCAGCCATACCGCGATATCCACGTCGCTCATGGGGCCGTGTTTGCCCCTGGCAAGGCCGCCGAAGAGGTAGGCGAACACGACCCTTCGATGGGATCTGAGATATTCCCATGCCTGAGACAGCCTCTCCTCTATATCCTCCGGTAACGCCTTATAACGGATCATGGGGGGACGCCCTTTACATTTACAGATTTAGTTTTGGTCTATCGCGCGGCGTTGAGAAAGACCTCCCGCCGGCGATCGTCTTTGCGGAGAGGCTCTTCCATGTTCCGATATTCGTATATCACCTTCGCTCACCAACTCGCAGACCAGGGCTAATATGAATGGCGTCAAACATCTGCCATAAGGTTACTGAATGGATTCATCCAAATTCAACGCGAATGAAAGCGATCCCTTGATTAATTCCATTAGATTGGCAGGCAGCCTTCCAAGTTTACGCTCAAGCCTGACCGTTGGCAAAGCCCCTAGTCCCTGAACATTCGCGACTGAATCGTCTGCAATGAACCCGAGATTTGGCAAGGCGACCTCATACCGACTCTGCCGGTTTTGAGTGGTCACCGGTACGTAAATCACTAATGCCCGTGGCGGTTCCGGATCGTAACGGGAAACTATGACTACAGGGCGGGTCTTTGCCGCCAACCCAAGGTCTGCAAGCCAAACTTCACCCGGTTTAGTTTTCATCTATGGTATCAAGTACTTCCTGCTCAAGACTGCGAGACCGCAAGAGGCCCAGTGTTTCCTGATCAGCCATTTCTATCAGTTCGCTTATTAGCTGACGAACCTGCTGAACCGTCTTCGGCTGCCAGACACGGAGTCTTTCATCCAGTTGCTCAACCAATATATCCATATCTACCTCTCTTTTCAGGGACGCCCTTTACATTTACAGATTTAGTTTTGGCCTATCGCGCGGCGTTGAGAAAGGCCTCCCGGGTGGCGATCGTCTTTGCGAGGAGGGTCATTTTGAGTTTCGTTACGGCTATTGCTGAGCGACAAGGCAAAGCAGTCTCAGATAGGCCGACTGGGTCGCATCGCGCTCTCCCCTGCCAACACCAAAATCCTCTCGCGAATGTCTTGAGAGAGCCACATGCCGGCATTATTAAGCCGATCAATAAGTACTGACAGTTCCGAAGTTAAACCCTGTGCTTTACCTTCCAGCAAAACCTTCAGGGTCCCCCAAACATACAAGCCTGCCGCCTTGGCGGTCTTTCTAGCCAACATATCGTCCAGCAATACAATGCATTCCCTGTTTTCCAGAGCCAACGCCATTGCAGCCAACTCACCAGGGCCAAGATCCAATGAAAGCCATTCCGATGGCATGCTTGTGGGATTAACTAACCTCATCCAGACATACTCTTCCGGATTTGGGGCGTCGAAGCCAAGGCGCCTACCCTCCCTAAGCTCCTCCACCACTCCCTCCGGTACCAGCACCTCACCAAAAATATCCTGCAGCCACTCCAGAACCCCTACACGGTAAAGGTAGAGCA
>MNYJ01000070.1 GCA_001874005.1 Desulfobacteraceae bacterium CG2_30_51_40 | reverse complement strand
GTTATATAACATGACGGTTAAGATGTCAATAAATATTTTGTTAAAATACAAAATGGTCACGAAAGCATCGATCGCGGCCAAACTGGATAACTGAAAATATTGCCTTGTATTTATAGCTACTTTAGCATTCATGGGCGGCAAATGACCGTGAAGATACCTTGGATATTTTCAAATTCTGACGGTGGCAGATCTCTTAATAAACCGTCATTCGATATAACATTTTCAGGGACCGTTGAAACCAAGAGAGGGTCTAACCTTCTTTCTTTATTGCATTATTTTGAGCTGGCCTCATAAAGAGCCGACGGAAATGTTATGTTAAATCGTTACGCGAAAATCGGTGTTTAAGGGAAGCGGGTTTCGTGGAGTTGTCTTTTGTTCAGACTCTCTTCGAGCCCACCTCAAATATTGAAAAAAGGGCATCCGTGAAACGCGGCTGCGGCGAAGGATCGTTTGTTGCCGTCAGAGGGAAAAGACTTGTTTATCATGGCCATGTCAGGGCTGATGACACGCTTTCCGCTCCGTATCTCATTGATCTTTGAAAGCAAGACCTCGATATGATGAGCGAGTCAGTGGTGGTATGTTAAGCACGATCTCCAGCGGGGTTGGATGCACGGTTCAGCACTTAACCAGTTATTTTTTCAAGACCACGAGAGTCGAACGTTGCACAGTTGGACGGGCGCCTATTGCCGCGACATAGCTGGCATATGCGGCCAGCGACCGGAGGGCATCATGGGGCGCCATCGTTAGTAGGCCGGCTGAAAGCGCAGGGCCTTCAGGAAATCGCACTCAGCGATCTGTTCACGGTAGGCGCTTTTTCGGCGTTGCCAAGTCTCATAAATACCCTTCCACCGGCTAAAATCGGCCCGGGTTTCGTCGTACTCGTCGTAATGCGCCAATTCACCGGACATGAGGGCACGATAGAAATCCTCGCTGAGAACGCCATATTTTTCTTCGTAAAGTGTCAGCCGACGCTCCAGTAATTTCATCTCGATGACCAACTCATGAATTTTCATGCTGTCCTCCACGCCCCTCGCAGCTAGTTTCGAAACAGGATTACTTTAAATACCATGCTGTCATCAAACGTGCCTGATTGCAAACCATTTGTTCGATCCTGTGCTCACTGTATTTCAGACGATTACAAAGACATCCCTGCGGGTTACTTTGACGGTGTAACCTATTTTCCGCCTAGTCGCGATCAGGTCCCTAGCTTTGGGCATTTCGGAAATTTTCTTATGTTTCTTGGCCGTTCCAATCTGGAGATTGATCTTCCGCTTGTAGTCCGAACCCACATTCCACACCCCTTTTAAGTTGTGTCGGGTAAATTTATTTGGCTCAAGGGCGTATCTTCGGCCCAGACCAGACTTTCTCTAGTGCATTGAGAATATCCAATGACCAGCCCGGCTGTCTTGTAGCCGGGTCTGTGTTTATTGGGTTGTTCGATGCAATTAAGTTTAGGCTGATATTGCTTGTAGTTGAGCAGGGACTTTACTAAGAATGATTTCATTAAAGTCAATTTTATAAGATGCTTTGTGGAACAATAACATTTCAAACCAAATCCCAGGGGCTTTAGGGTTGGAGGAGACGGATCAGCCTTAGGCCTAACTGGGATTACTTGCGGGATTGAATTCTATCTTCCCTGCGAACGAGACGGTCATTTCAATAGCAAAGATGAAACCGACAAACTCTACTCCGAGGTCAATAGCGCTTATCCTGGACAGGGAATGATCTGTAACCAATAAAGAGGGCTTCATTGAAGTCTTTCGAATACAACACTCAAGCCGGTAATTGACCAGGGCATGAAACTCAATTATACAGTTAAAGCAAATGGCGATCCTGCTGATCCTCTGCTTCAGCCATTCTAAGGATAATAGCGCAATATAAATGCGCATTGCGCTAAGTCAGGGGACAAAGCATGACTTCTGTCTGTAATGAGGCATGATTTCAGGGGGAGCGATACCGAAATGAAGGCAATATGTTCAGATCTTAAGGATCAATACGACGAGCTTGATGGACTGGTAAAGGACTTAACCGAAGATCAATGGTCTCTTAAGACTCCTTTCTTTTCCTGGAGTGTATTCGACGAGGTGGCTCACGTCGCCTTTTTTGATCAGCAGGCCCTGCTTGCCGCAGAAGACCCCGGGGCTTTCAAAGAGCAGGCAGATGAGATAGTCACGCTCCTTGCGACCTCCGATTCGTGGCCCGGGGGAACAAATCCAAGGCTTGGAGTAGATACGCACCAGGGGCTTCTTTCCCTGTGGCGGGATTTGAGAGGCCGTCTCCTATCAAGGCTTGAATCCCTTTCCCCACAGGACAGGCTTCCGTGGTACGGGCCGGATATGAGCGCCAGGTCATTTGCAACCGCGCGGCTCATGGAGGTCTGGGCCCACAGCCAGGATGTATTCGACACTCTCCGGAAGAGGAGACCTCTAACCTCCAGGCTCCGCCACGTAACCCATATCGGTGTCACCACATTCGGATGGAGCTTTTTTGTGAGGGGCCTAACCCCGCCCGAGACTCCGCCCCGTGTGGAACTCACAGGCACGAATGGGGAACTTTGGGCCTGGGGGCCGGAAGATGCAGTGGGGCTTGTCAAGGGTAACGCTACTGACTTCTGCCTGGTTGTGACCCAGAGGCGCAACGTTCTTGACACGAAACTGGAAACACACGGGGCTGATGCCAAAAGATGGCTTACTATTGCCCAGGCATTTGCGGGCGTTCCGCAGGAGCCCCCTCCCCCGGGCGCAAGGGTGGTTGACTTTGGAAAGCCGGAGAAGGTCGGGAAATGAAGGAGATAAGAAAGGTCCTCATCGCAAACAGGGGAGAGATAGCATGCCGTATCATGCGAACCCTCGACAGGTTGGGTATCCCTTCGGTTCTTATCTGCCATCCATGCGAGATCCAAGGCCCTGCCGCCCGCCTTGCCCCTGAAGTGGTTGAGATAGACGGTGATCCACCCGTTTCCGCCTACCTGGATGTGGAAGAGATCATAAAGGCCTGCAAAACCACAGGAGCAGACGCGGTTCATCCCGGATTCGGATTCCTTGCCGAGAACTCATCCTTTGCCGAAAGGCTAAAGAGCGATGGCATATCCTTTATAGGCCCCAAACCGGAATCCATAGAACTAATGGGAAACAAGCTAAAGGCAAGGGAGTTCTGCATATCCCTCGGGATTCCGGTAGTCCCCGCAGAGCAGGAGGGCCGAGGCTTCATTAGTCGCCTCAAGGCCCTTGGTTTTCCCATTCTCCTCAAGGCGGCGGCAGGGGGCGGCGGAAAGGCCATGCACGAAGTCATGGAGGAAGCACGACTGAAGGAGACTATAAAGCTCGCCAAGGAGGAGGCCCTGAGGTACTTCGGAGAAGGCTCAGTTTACGGGGAAAAACTCCTCCGAGATCCAAGGCATGTGGAGGTTCAGATACTGGCGGACCGATACGGGAGTGTCGTCCATTTGGGAGAGAGGGACTGCTCCATTCAGCGCCGCTTTCAGAAGATAATAGAGGAAAGCCCTGCACCGGGACTTGAGCCGGAATTAAGGCAGGAGCTTCTATCATCTGCCGTCAAGATCGCAAAAGAGGCAGGATATGAGAGCGCCGGAACCGTTGAGTTTCTACTGGATGGCCAGGGCCGCTTTTACTTTCTTGAGATGAACACCCGCATCCAGGTGGAGCATCCTGTAACAGAGATGGTAACGGGTCTTGATCTCGTGGAGCAGCAGATAAAAATCGCGGCAGGAGAACCACTTTTTTTCACGCAGAAGGATATAATCATAAAGGGTCACGCTGTTGAGGCAAGGCTATATGCGGAGGACCCGGAATCAGATTTTCAGCCCTCAACCGGGAGGATTCTGATCTTAAGGCTCCCCGAGGGGTCCGGCATAAGAGTTGATCACGCCCTCGAAAAGGGTATGAATGTAACCCACGCTTTTGACCCAATGCTTGCAAAGATAATCGCCCACGGTCAAGACCGCCAAACCGCCCTTGATCTTCTTGGAAGCGCGCTGGGAAAGACCGTCATCCTGGGTGTTACGACCAACAGGGAATTTCTTGAAAGGATTGTTGGCCACCCGACCATGAGGGCCGGTGATATCCACACTGGATTCATCGCATCAAACAATCTCAAGGCACCGCAACTTGAGGACCACCAGAGGGAAATGCTCCTTGCAGCGGCGGCCCTGGTGAGCAGGCAGTTCACGGATCAGGAGTTTGCCGTTTCTGAGCCTTACGCAGCAATAGGAGACTGGATAAACTGAAATGAGAAGATGCATAGAACTCCTGGGCCATAGATACGAGGTAAGCCTGAACGGTCCGACCGGAAAATGGATCATAGGGATCAAGGACAGACATCCAGAAGCGGCGTCCATCACAATTCAGGGGAACAGTTCTTTCATCCTGGCCCTGGGGGAAGATAATCTCCCCATGGAAATTGCAAGGGCTGGTGAGGAGGTATTCATTCAAGCCTTCGGAAGAAATTTTCGATTAAAAATCCTTGATCCGGTGGAACAGGCGGCACAGGAGGCAGGCTCAAAGGGAGACACGGCGAGGGCGCCCATGCCAGGTGTGGTAGTTGAGACCGCCGTAAGGCCGGGGGATATTGTTACTAGAGGAACACCTCTTATGACCATTGAGAGCATGAAGATACTTACTGTGATAAAGGCTCCGAGGGACGGCCATGTTACAAAGGTGCATGTTGAAAAGGGCCAAGCCTTTGAAAAAAATGCGATCCTTGTAACCCTGGGCGAAGGAAGGGAAAGACCGCTGTGAGAAGGATAAGATCTGCTGCTGATACCATGTCGCGTGAATTCCGTGTCTACCGGAGGCACAACATGGCCCTTGCAGAAGAACTTCACGCAAGGGAGCATGCAGCGCGTTTTGAAAGGCCTGCCAGGGATATAGAACGCCTCCGCTCCCAGAAAAAGCTCCTTGTAAGGGAGAGAATCGAGCTTCTTCTTGATCCCGGAACGCCCTTCCTCGAGCTTTCCACCCTGGCCGCATGCATGGCCTACGACGGGATCGTGCCAGGAGCGGCCTTTGTCTCAGGTATAGGCATAGTTATGGGTCGTGAGGTCCTTGTCATGGCAAGCGACAGCTCCATAAAGGGCGGTGCCTGGTATCCCCTGACTGTCAAGAAGATGGTAAGGAGCCTTGATATAGCAATCGAAAACCGCATACCCGTAATACACCTTGTGGATGCGGCAGGAGCCTTTCTGCCGCTGCAATCGGATATCTTTCCGGATCGCTATATGGGAGGCAGGATCTTCCGCAACCAGTGCGTCCTGAGCGCCCTCGGGGTCAGACAGGTAGCCCTGGTGCTGGGACACAGTACCGCGGGAGGCGCCTATGTGCCGACCCTTTGCGATTATTCCATCATGGTGAGGGGCACTGGAGGGGTGTTTCTGGGGGGACCTCCCCTTGTCAAAGCCGCAACGGGAGAGGATGTGTCAGCAAATGAACTCGGCGGAGCGGATGTCCATAGCTCCGTAAGCGGAACGGCTGATTACGCGGTTGACACAGAGCAGGAGGGAATAGCCCTTGCGAGGGAGATAGTAGGCACCTCCCCAAGGCAGAAAAAGGCTGAGGTGGACAGGCGGGAGAGCGAGGAGCCTTACTACGACCCTGAGGAGCTATACGGCATAATACCGGATGACATAAAGAAACAGTTCGACATGAGGGAGGTCTTCGCCAGGGTATTTGACGCGAGCCTCTTCCATGAATTCAAACCCGACTACGGCACAACCGCTGTCTGCGGATTCGCCTACCTTTACGGATGGAAGGTGGGAGTGCTCGGAAACAACGGGGTTCTATTTTCAGACAGCGCAAAGAAGCTCACCCAGTTCCTCCAGATCTGCAACAGGGACAGGATCCCCGTAATCTTCTTTCAGAACATCACAGGCTTCATGGTGGGAAGAGAATACGAGCATGGGGGCATAACCAAGGACGGGGCCAAGATGCTCATGGTGCAGGCCAACATGGATGTGCCCAAGCTCACCATAATGACAAACGGCTCATTTGGTGCCGGAAACTACGCCATGTGCGGAAGGGCCTATGATCCCAGGTTTCTATTCTCATGGCCCAACTCCCAGATATCCGTGATGGGCATGGAGCAGGCAGGCAGGACCCTTGCCGAGATAAGGCTCAAGGCCCTTGCAAGGGAGGGAAAAAACCTTTCCGAGGAAGAAACCCAAAAGATTTATGAAGGGATCACAAACGATTACCTTGAAAAGAGCAGCGCCTGGTATTCGACATCAGAGATATGGGACGACGGGGTGATTGATCCCAAGGATACAAGGAAGGTCCTGGGGATTGCCTTGTCAGTGGCCCTGAACAGGGAGTTCGGACAGAGTTTCCACGGGGTTTTGAGGATATGAAGCCGCTATCCATTCCTTGATTTGGCCTTCGCCAAAATGACGACCTGGATTGCGGATCGAATTGGCTTTTGACATCCGGCATTTTAATGCTTTGTTGTGCCTCAACAAATCATGCCGGTTTATATGAGAATGCCCCTTGCCTTTACCCCTCCCCCTCGACGGAGGGGTGGGGGGTGATTTTCATGTTTCGTTGTGACTCAATAGGCCATGGCAGGTAGTCATGGTATATGACCTTACTCTACAAAGGCCTTCTATGGAGGCCTCCTGGACGAATATGAGGCAATAAACGAGATTGAATCACGGCATCCATTTATAATGAGAAAGTATGGAGGTTAGCGCATTGACTTCTTGGCTATCCAAGGCCCAGGCAATAGCAGCGGGCATTCGAAAAGGGATTCTTACGAAGAAGGACCTCCTCTCCTGCGTCGAACTGGGAAAGGCACTCGCCTCGGAGCTTGAGCCCAGAGAACTCTTCGGGAGGATCATCCAGAAAATGTCTGAACTCCTCCCGGCTGAGAAATGGTCCCTCCTTCTGGTGGACGAAAAGACAAACCAACTCTATTTCGAGGTTGCGATGGAACTCGATTTAAGTAGCCTCAAGGATGTGAGACTTCAAATGGGAGAAGGGATAGCGGGACAGGCGGCTCTGCAACAGCAGCCCCTAATCGTGGATGAGACCGGAACCTGCGGTTTTTTCTGCAAAAAAGTTGATCAGTTAACCGGCAAGAAGACAGAATCCGTCATCGCAATCCCGCTCATATTTGCCGGCAAATCAGTCGGCGTGATAGAACTTGTAAATATAAAAAGGCTCGAGAAAAGAACCCTGCCGCTTTTGACCATCATAGCCGAGTATGCCGCCATAGCGGTTGAAAATATGCGCAGATATAAACGCATTGAAGATCTGGCTGTAAGAGATAACCTTACAGGGCTTTTTAACACCAGATATCTTTACAAGAGGCTGGAGGAGATGACCGGCAGCACCGCAGTCGAAAGGCAAACTCGCTTTTCACTCCTCTTCATGGACGTTGATAATTTCAAGAAGGTAGTTGACGGTTTTGGGCATCTAAACGGGAGCAAGACCCTCCAGGAGCTTGCCAAAACCATCAGGGAAGCGATTCAGGACAGGGGGTTTGGAGTAGCATACGGAGGAGATGAGTTCGTGGTAGTGCTGCCTGATGCCGGAAAAGGGGAGGCTATGGAGGCCGCAAGTCTGATAAGGGAGAAAATAGTTTCATCCAGTTACCTGAAAGAAGAGGGTCATAACATAAACATAACCGTCAGCCTTGGTGTTGCATCCTTTCCTGAGGATGCGGGAGACGTTAAGGGCATCCTTGCCCTGGCAGACCGTTTCATGTTCGAGATAAAGGAAAGCGGCAAAGACGGCATCAAATCCACAGGGAACTGACTCCGTGAAAAGGGCTCCATGCATGAATCAGACAAGAAGCCTGTTTCCGTGGAGGCGCTTATTCGTCAAACCAAAGTGCAATTGGTCTATCGGAGCCCTTGCAAAGAGGCTGGATATTTCAGGACATCTTCCGCTGGACCTCTCAGGCATTCCTCCGCTTATTTTTTGTCTGACTTAAGGGAAAAGAAAAAGGCACGGAAGGCTTTTTACAGCGGCTCCCCGTGCCTTCAAGGGATGGATGAGAACCAAAGGAGTATATGGCTACTCCTCTGCTTCCTCCTCTTCATCCAGCACTATTTCATCACGCTCGTACTGGGCGTCACGCAGGGCATGTCCCCTTTCGATCTCTTCCTCGTTCCATGGCTCCACAATCAAGGAATCGGCCACAAGTTCCCACAGGTATTTGGTCTCTATGCCGAGATCATATTCTTTGGTAAGGGATTTCATGATCTGGTCTCGGCAGTTGTGGCAGGGTGCTATGACCATCTTTGCGCCCGTGTCTTTTATCTGCTGAGCCTTAACCCTTCCATAATATATCCTCTCATTGCTGTAAGGCATGGCCCATGCGCCGCCTCCGGCTCCGCAGCAGAAGTTGTTCATCCTGTTGGGATGCATTTCAACGAAGTGCTCGCAGCACTGCTGGGTGACCCACCGGGGCTCTTCAAAAAATGCCTCACCGAAGGCCTTCATGCTCTTGCGGCCGTAATTGCAGGGATCATGGATAGTTGTAAGTTCCTCATGGATGGATTTATCCAGTTTAATCCTTCCGGTCTCAATATATTCCTTGAGGAGCTGATGCACGGATACTACTTTGTACTTCTTGAAAACTTCGGGATACCACATTTGCAGACCAAGCCTGGTCGCAAAATATGCGTGGCCTCACTCGGGCAAGAGGAGCGTCTTACACTCTAGACGCTCCATGTGATCCACTATCCTCCCGACAAGGGTCTTCATGGACTCATCATCTCCTGAGAAAAGCCCCCAATTGACGCCTTCCCATTTTTCAGATGCGGTTGTCCAGTCTTCCTTGGCGGCATAGAATATCCGCCACCAGAACTTCATATCATCAGGCTCG
>MNYJ01000137.1 GCA_001874005.1 Desulfobacteraceae bacterium CG2_30_51_40 | reverse complement strand
TGTGGAAAACTCCAGGGTTCCGGTTATTACAAGGGACTGGTCACAACCAAATTCGGGGACTGGTTCATGTTCGATCTCGGGATCGCGACCCAGAGCATCTGCCTTGCTGCATACAGCCTGGGTCTAGGAACGGTTGTCGTTGGTCTTTTCGATCACAACAAGGCGAAAGAGGCCCTTGGCGTGCCTGACGGATGCGAGCTGGTTGCCATGATACCCATGGGCTATCCAGCCAAGGACTCCCCGGCTCCAAGGAGAAGGGACATAAAGGAATTCATCCACAACGACAAGTATTAAGAAAGCCGGGAGGGCAACAGCATGAGCAACGAAGAGGCAAGAAAAAGGACGCAGGAGACCGCCAAAAGGCTCTTCGCCGGCGGGGCAAAGCTTGATCCGCCATATCTCTTATGGAGAGAATTCGACAGGGATCTTGCCAATGATTTCTCCATGTTCATAACAGGCAACCTCTATTCCCGAACGGTATTGACCCTGCCGGAAAGGCAGATGGTTGCCTGCGCAATGCTTGCTGCCCTGCGGGCCGGGGATGAACTCAGGCTTCACGTAAACGCGGCTCTCAACGTGGGATGCGACCCTAAGAAACTCGCGGAGGTATTTTTTCAGGTCGCGACCTATGCCGGGATGCCTGCTGTAAACGAGGCCCTCCATGTATATAAGGAAGTCCTCACGGAGAGAGGCCAGTGGCCTCTCAAATAGTTCGAAAATTGGTGCGGCAGTTTATTTTTGTTGGGGGGATCAAGTCATGCCGGTCCAGGTCTTTTTGAATGCCACACTCAGAAAAAGGGTTAAGAGCTATGACGCTGCCGGCGGCCTCTCCATATCCTTGAGCAGGCCCGTTACAGTGGCCGGGCTTTGTGATATGCTTCGTATTCCAAAGGGTGAGATCAAGCTGATAATGATTGACGGCAGGGCCGCGTCGCTTGAAAATGAACTGAAGGGGAATGAAAGGGTCGGCCTGTTCCCTCCTGTGGGAGGAGGCTAGCCTTTCATATTCAATCACGGTAGCTCGAAAGCCCTCTGAAAGCCGGGGGCTGGAGACGCCCTATTAACCAATTAAGATTTCTCCATCATCGGCAGGAGAAACATTCGATGTCGAAAGACCATCTCATCGTGGAGCTTTCAGAGCAGATAACAGATACTGCGGGAATAAGGCTATCCGTGCTCAGCCGGGAATCAGCCGGCAGGATTTCCTCAGTGACCGGAAAACCTCTCTATACGATTTACAGGGAGGCACTTGAAGAAGGCGTCCATCCCCTCCGTTTTATCCGCAACAGAAATACCATAACTACCGATGAACAGCTTGTTTTGAGCAGGGCCGTGGTGGCCGTTGCGGGAGCGGGAGGGCTCGGAGGCAATGTTCTTATGCTCCTTGCCAGACTTGGCATAGGCTCTCTCACAGTGATTGACTCCGATTCATTCGATGAAACCAACCTAAATCGCCAGGCCTTCTGCACAGAGGCATCCATTGGCTCACTGAAGGCCCTTGAAGCTGAAAGGGCAATCGCCGAAATTAATCCCGGAGTTTCCGTCAGGACAATTACGAAAAGGCTTGGGCATGAAAATGCCATCGAATCCCTCCAGGGAGCTGACATGGTCGTTGACTGCCTCGATACCATCAAAGACAGATTCATGCTCGAAGAGGCTGCAAAGGCTCTTGGCATCCCTCTGGTGCACGGGGCCATAGCAGGGTTTGAGGGCCAGGTGATGACCGTTTTTCCGGAAGATCGTGGGATAGAACTCATTTACGGAAAAGCACCAGGGCGAAAGAGGCCGTACCCTACGCCGGAGGCCGAGCTGGGAGTCCCTGCCGTTACGGCCTCCATCATAGCCGGGATGGAGGTCATGGAGGTCATAAAGGTTCTCTTAAAAAAAGGGGAGCCTGTAAGAAATGAAATGCTTTACGTGGACGTCCTGGCCCCGCTGATTCACAGGGTTACCTTCTGATGTTATTTGCGGCTTAGTCTTGTTTCGTGTTATTGTCGCCAATATGGTTATCAGTAATGGATTAAGGGATCAGGCACTATAGAATTTTCTTCTCAAATAGGAAGGTTGTTAGAAAGAAAGCCCTTTTAGATAGAGGATCATGCAGTTGAGGATGGGCATCAACTATAACCCCAATAGACAAGGAGGAAAGCTATGGATAAGATCTTGAGGATTGATATGGGCGCCGAGGGAGGGCCAAGGGCTACCGAGACGAAGCTGGGGGCCTATACCGGCCTTGGCGGAAGGGCCATGACATCGGGCATTGTCTCAAAAGAGGTGCCGCCTCTTTGTCATCCTCTTGGAGAGGACAACAAACTTGTAATCGCGCCTGGTCTGCTTGGAGGAACCACAGCGGCCATGTCCGGACGCCTTTCAGTAGGCTGCAAGAGCCCGCTCACCGGAGGCATCAAGGAGGCTAATTCAGGAGGACAGCCCGCTCAGGTGCTTGCAAGGCTGGGATATGCGGCCATCGTTCTGGAGGGAAAGCCCAAGGATTCTACCCTCTATAAAATCCTGATCAACAAGGACGGCGTCAAGATAACCCCTGCCGATGAATTAAAGGGCCTTGGCAATTATGACCTGATAGACAAGATGAAATCCCTTTACGGGGATAAGGTCGCATGCATATCCATCGGCCCGGCAGGTGAGATGAAACTCTCCGCCGCATCAATTGCCTGCACTGACATTGAGATGAGACCCACCAGACACGCGGGCCGGGGCGGAGTCGGCGCAGTCATGGGCTCCAAGGGAGTCAAGGTTATTGTCCTTGACGACGCAGGGATGAAGATGCGGTCCCCGAAGGATCCGGAAAAATTCAAGGCCGCTGCAAAGCAATTCGTAGAAGGTCTCAGAAAGCATCCTGTAACGGGCCAGGGTCTTCCCGCCTACGGAACAAATGTCCTAACCAATGTGATAAACGAGGCAGGCGCCTATCCGACCCATAATTTCATGTGGGGCCGATTTGAAGGATGCTCTGCAATAAGCGGAGAGACCCAGGCTGAGACAGAGACTGCCAGAGGGGGCCTTGCCACCCACGGCTGCCACAGGGGATGCGTCATAAAATGCTCAGGGACTTATGTAAACAAGGATGGCCATTATCTCACAAAGCAGCCGGAGTATGAAACCGTCTGGGCGCATGGCGGTAACTGCGGCATAAGCGACCTTGATGCGATAGCCATGCTGGACCGGATGGATGATGACTTCGGATTGGACACCATAGAGATGGGCGCAACGATAGGGGTAGCAATGGAGGCCGGATTGGCCAAGTTTGGAGATGCCGACGCTGCCATCAATCTACTCAAGGAGGTAGGAAACGGAACCCCCCTCGGCCGCATCCTCGGAAATGGAGCCGCCTTTACCGGGAAGGCCTTCGGCGTGGAACGGGTGCCGGTAGTCAAGGGCCAGGCCATGCCTGCCTACGATCCCCGCGGAATCCAGGGTATGGGAGTCACTTATGCAACCAGTACCATGGGAGCTGACCATACCGCCGGGTACGCCGTAATGACAAATATCTTTAAGGTCGGGGGCTTTGTTGATCCACTGACTCCAGAGGGACAGGTCGAGCTTTCCAGAAACCTCCAGATCACAACCGCGTTCATAGATTCATCCGGGATGTGCCTTTTCATAGCCTTTGCCATATCGGATCAGCCTGAGACCTTTCAGACGTTCCTGGACATGCTTAACGCCTTTTACGGATTGAGCCTTACAGCAGATGGTGTAACGGCATTGGGGAAATCGGTGCTCAAAAAAGAAAGGCAGTTCAACCTGGACGCCGGGCTTTCAGCAGAACACGACCGTCTGCCGGCCTTTTTCAAGAAGGAAACCCTTCCGCCTCACAACATTACCTTCATGGTAAAGGATCAGGACCTTGACACGGTCTTCAACTGGTAACAGCTTAAATGCAACTCTCAGCGGGGAGGGGAACGTCAGCCCCTCCCCGGCCTCAGTCTCGCTGGTCCTTGACGGTTCTCATAAGCCTTTTTTGTTCCGTATGTTACAGGAAGGTTTTTTCGTAACAACAAAGGCCGGAATAAGCATCAAGGATTTTCTAACAGATTATCTGAAGATTGACAGCGACTATATTTCAAGGAGGATATCAACATTATTGCTAAACGGAATACCTGTTGATGACCTTGATTCTGAGACCCTGGCTGATGGATCGGTCCTGGCCCTTTCAGCAGCCATGCCGGGTCTGGCCGGTTCCATATTCAGAAAGGGCGGTTACCTGGCCGGGTTGAGGAGCAAGGTGGGAAAAAAAGATATTGCCGCCAAGCCCGACTCCGACGCATGGGTTAAGGTTAAGCTTTTTAACGCTCTTGTTGCCGATCTTGGCCCGGGACTTTTGTCCAGAGGGATATGGATAAAGGCTTCATCACTCAACGCCCTTCGACAGGAGGGGAAAATCTGCGCTAAAACCACCGGATCATACCCGACTGACGAGATGATCCATATTGTGATTACAATCTCTTAAAGACCAAAGGAGGCCTCCTCCTTTTCACTTTGCCGGTAAGGGTAGATATCTTTGCAGGGCATCTATTGTTTTCTGCCAGGTTTCCGCGTCCAATTCTTTGTTCTTGAGCGGTCCAAGATTGAACCCGTGGCCGGCGCCCGGATAGACCGTCAATTCAAAATGGCGTCCTTTCTCTTTGGCCGCCTGATTGATCTCCCTTATTTTCTCCACACTGCAGCAGTTAAGATAGCGGTCATCCTCGCCTTGAAATACGATTAAAAGATAACAAAGTACGGCAATGGCCGCATATTGACCAGGCCAAGGCAACCCGGCCAGATCCAACATAAGATTTCTCTTCTGCCTGCAAATTATGTGTTGTATTGTGTAAGAGGAAAAAATGGGTTTTCTGAAGCGAACCGCCCCCAAACGATTGCGCATGAACCATAACGGCAACCACATTGAATCCCGGCTCTGGGCCGCGGCCGATGAGCTGCGGGCTAATTCCAAGCTGAAATCCTCGGAATACTCTGTCCCGGTACTGGGGCTGCTGTTTCTGCGCTATGCCGACCACAAGTTTCAGGCGGCGGCAAAGGAACTTGCGGGCGCAGGAAGCAGCGGGCGGCGGAAGATCGGCCCTGCGGACTATCAAGCCCGCGGTGTCCTCTACCTCCCCGAAGCAGCCCGCTTCTCGACGCTCATCACCCTGCCCGAGGGGACCAACATCGGCGCGGCCATCAACGACGCCATGAAGGCGATCGAGGCGGAGAACCCCGATCTCAAGGACGTCCTGCCCAAGACCTACAACCGTTTCGAGAATGCGCTGCTCAAGGAACTGCTCAAGGCCATGAAGTCCGTCCATATGGACATCGAGGGGGACGCCTTCGGCAAGATCTACGAATACTTCCTCGGCCACTTCGCCATGAGCGAAGGCCAGAAGGGCGGCGAGTTCTTCACCCCCACCGCCATCGTCCAGCTCATCGTCGGCATCATCGAACCCTTCCAGGGCCGCATCTTCGACCCGGCCTGCGGCTCCGGCGGCATGTTCGTCCAGAGCGCCCGCTTCGTCGCAGAACACCAGAAGAACCCCGGCGCCGAGCTCTCCATCTACGGGCAGGAGAAGGTGGCCGAGACCGTCCGGCTGGGTAAGATGAACCTCGCCGTCCACGGCTTGGCCGGCGACATCCGCCAGGGCAACGCCTACTACGAAGACCTGCACCGCTCCCCAGGCAAGTTCGATTTCGTCATGGCCAACTCCGCCTCCGACGCCCGCAGATCGGAACTGGAGATCCGCAAGCAACTCATCGAAGCCCGCGCTGTGGATGTGATTGTCGCCGTCGGCGCCAACTTCTTCTACACCGTGACGCTCCCCTGTACCCTCTGGCTCTTTGACCGCGGCAAAGGCAAGACCGCCCGCGCCGACCAGGTGCTCTTCCTCGACGCCCGCCACCTCTACCGCCAGATCGACCGCGCCCACCGCGACTGGACCCCGGCGCAGATCGAGTTTCTGGCCAACATCGCCCGGCTCTACCGGGGCGAGAAATCGGAAAACCTGCACGACAGTGCCGAGCTGCTCGACGCGCACTTCCAGGACGGCAGCTACACCGATGTGCCCGGCCTCTGCAAGGCAGCGACTCTCTCCGAGATCGAAGCCCAGGGCTGGAGCCTCAACCCCGGTCGCTATGTAGGCGTCGCCGCCCGCGCCGAGGACGACTTTGACTTCAAGGAGCGGCTGGAGGTGCAGAACGAGGAACTGGAGATACTCAACGCCGAGGCCCGGGAACTGGAAGCGCGGATCGCTGATAACATGGCGAAGCTGTTGGAGATGTAGGCTTTATTGGTTGTTCGTATTACGTCGTATCAGGAAGGATCTAACGTCAGGTATCGCAGAATGCGAGACCTGAAAAATGGTTTGTATGCACTGCGTGCAAAATCTATGGACCAACTTTCGCATGATTGAAAGTATGGATGGCAAGCTCCATAAAACCCTGTTCCTTGCCATGAGACGATCAGAGGAGTAACATACTGAAAAGCTTAAACACTGATGGTGCAAACCATAAAGAACGACTCATTATGGAGGTTTTTTTGCAGATGGAAATGAAGGGGGTAAATGTATGGAAACGATAAAATTTGAAACAATTGTCGATAATAAAGGCGCAATCCATCTGCCGGAGGAGTTTCGCCATGCCTACGGGAAACATGTCCGGCTGGTTCTATCGCTGAAAGCGCAGGATATAACTCGGGGGAAAGGACGGCAACCCGGAAGCGCCAAGGGGATACTCAAGGTACTTTCGGAAGATGACGAACATCTTAATGATTTTAAGGAATATATGTAATGAAATTATTATTGGATACGCAGGCCCTTCTCTGGTTTCTGCTCGACGATCATCGATTGAGCGGGAAGGCGCGAGGGAAAATTTCTGGCGCGGATTCCTTGATTTTTGTCAGTCCCGCCAGCCTTTGGGAGATCGCCATCAAGATCAGCCTTGGCAAGTACGAGCTTCCAACGCCTTTTGAAGCATTCTGGGATGAACAGTTTTTGACCAACGACTTTGTGCTGTTGCCCGT
Organism: Desulfobacteraceae bacterium CG2_30_51_40; assembly: GCA_001874005.1. GTDB lineage: Bacteria > Desulfobacterota > DSM-4660 > Desulfatiglandales > Desulfatiglandaceae > CG2-30-51-40. Next base: position 73,252 of record MNYJ01000137.1, on the reverse strand, counting down.
CTCTGTCTCTCACGCGGCACGGGTTGTCAATTTACCCTTCCATCATCGTGATCCATTCGATCGCTTGATCATTGCCCAGTCGCTGGTTGAAGGAATGCCGCTCGTAAGCAGCGACATCTCCTTTGATCGTTATGGCGTGGAACGGATTTGGTGAGAAACTGTGTGTGAACTGGAAGAGCGGATGTCCTTCAGGAGAAACCCGCCTAATACGGCCGACAGATTTTGCCTACACTGTCGGCGAAATTGACTGTCGAGTACGGTCGTGGCTGGAACGAACGTAATGTGGCCAATATGTTGAGATTTATTGCAACATTTCCCGACCAACGAATTGTCTCGGCACGGATGAGACAATTGTGCGACACTGTCGCAAGAATTACGATCCAATGTGCAGAGTTATTCCCTGAAGAAAGAATCGCGTCGCTGATACGACAATTGAATATCGCCAAGTACCTCACCGATTCACTGCAAAAAGAGGTGCCACCAGAGAAACTCCGCATCGCCATCGCCCGCAAGCGACTGGAGAATCAGGGGAAAGAGGGCATCGCTGAGGATATGGCGAAGTTGTTGGAGGGGGAGTGATGGGCTGGTCGACGACAACGCTTGGTGAGATATGCGATCGAGTGGGTGGTATTATCCAGACGGGTCCATTCGGTTCGCAACTTCACCAGTCGGATTATTCCCAAGACGGAATTCCAGTCGTGATGCCCAAAGACATCATCGGAGGTCGAATTGTAACGGACAGTGTTGCCTGTGTCGCTCCCGAACACGTTGAGCGACTGTCAAGGCACAAGCTCAAACCTGGTGATATCGTTTATGGTAGGCGTGGTGATATCGGACGTCAAGCGTTGATCCGACAGTAGCAGGCTGGATGGCTTTGTGGTACAGGTTGTCTCCGGTTGAGTCTCGGGAACTCAAATATCGACCCGTTTTTTCTTCACTATTATCTTCGGGAACCAGACGTTATCGGATGGATTGCCAACCAAGCTATCGGAGCAACGCTGCCGAATTTGAATACAAGTATTCTTCGCAGTCTTCCGATACGCTTTCCCCTCCTACCAACTCAACAAAAAATCGCGGCGGTTCTCTCGGCCTACGACGACCTGATCGAGAACAACCTGCGGCGGATCAAGATTCTGGAGGACATGGCGCAAGACCTCTACCGCGAGTGGTTCGTCAAATACCGCTCTCCCGGCCACGAGCGCGCCCGCTTCGTCGATTCCCCCCCTCGGTAGGATTCCTAAGGGCTGGGATGTGTCAGTTCTGGGAGAACACTTGATTGCTTTAGAAAGTGGGAAACGGCCAAAAGGTGGAACGAAAGACTTAGAATCTGGCGTGCCCAGCGTTGGAGCGAAGAATATCTTTGGGATTGGCAGGCATAAGTACCAAAGCGAAAAATATGTATCACGTGAATTTTTCGAAGCAATGAGAAACGGTATTGTGAAAGACGGCGACGTTGCGCTCTACAAAGATGGTGCATACATCGGCAGGTCTTCATACTTTCGCGACAGTTTTCCCCATGCCCAGTTCTGCGTTAACGAGCATGTTTTTCTTCTGCGAACCACTGGAAAACGACTGACACAGAATATTCTTTACTTGTGGCTGCAAGAACCGGCCATAATTTCGGCGATACGGGCTACCAATGCAAACGCAGCACAGCCTGGTATCAACCAGGCAGGTGTAAATGGTTTACCACTTGTTGTCCCGCCATTGGACATTGCGGAACGATTTGACAAGGTGGTAGAGTCGAGTTTGGCCCTGATAGTCAGTTTAGCAAAGAGAAATGAAGCCCTCCGCCGCACGCGCGACCTGCTCCTGCCCAAGCTCATCTCCGGCGAGGTGGATGTGTCGGAACTGGGCATCATCATTCCCGAGGAGGTAGCCGCATGAAAGCCGCCGATCTCGACATCCTGCTCCAGGAGGGCGAAGGCGTCATGCTGGAGTACAAGGAGAGCCTATCCTCCTCCTTTGCCCGCGAACTGGTGGGCTTTGCCAATACGGCGGGCGGCAGGATTCTGCTGGGGGTGCGCGATGACGGCGCCGTCAAGGGGATTGCCGATACCAATCCGCTTCGCGCCCGTATCCAGGATATCGCCCGCAATTGCGATCCGCCGGTCAAGATCCTGCTGCAACGGATCGGCGAGGTCATCGTGGTAACGGTTCGTGAGAGCGAATCAAAGCCCGTTCAGTGCAGCGATGGTTATTTCTGGAGGCAGGGCGCCGTCACCCAGAAGCTCAGCCGCGACGAGATCCGGGATCTCTTCCGCAGCGAGGGGGCGATCCGTTTCGATACCTCGGTCTGTCCAAGGTTCCGCTACCCCCAGGACTTTGACCGGGAGAAATACGCTGCCTGGCTCCAGTTGAGCGGCATCACGGGCCGTCCCAGCACCGAGGACGTCCTGGTCAACATCGAGACCGCCGAGCGTTCCGGCGCCAAACTTCTTTTCCGCAATGCCGGGGTTCTCTTCTTCGCAAAGAACGTAAGACATTTTTTTAACCAGGCGTACGTCACCTGTCTTTTGGCCAAAGGTACAGACAAGGTGCATATCCTGGACCGCAAGGATTTCCCCGGCGGTGTCGTTGCGGATATCCAGGATAGCCTGCGCTTCATCGAGCGCAACACCCGAACGGCCTACCGGATTGAAGGGCTGCGCCGGGAGGATATCCCGGAATACCCGATGAAGGCCCTGCGCGAGGCGATCACCAATGCGGTCATGCATCGCGACTGGTTCGTGGAAGGGGCTAACGTTTTCGTGGAGATCTATACCGACCGGCTCGAGATATCCAGCCCCGGGGGCCTGCCTAAGGGGATGAAGTTTTCCGACCTCGGCCGGAAGAGCATCCGCCGCAATGCCCTTCTTGCCGATATGCTCCACCGCATCACCTTCATTGAAAAGGCCGGGACCGGCATCAAGCGTATGCGCGAAGAGGCACGGGATCAGCATTGCCCGGCGCCGGTCTTCGAGGAGAACGGATTTTTCACCGCGATCTTCTATCCCAATCCGGAGGTACGGGCGCAGGTGGGTGCCAAAGAGGCACCAAGTACCGCACAAGTCGGGACCGAGAAGGGACCAGGTCGGGACCAAGCTCTGGCCCATGAAAAGGCCCATGAGGTGGAGCCCACCCCTCAAGTACCCCACAAGCACCCCACAAGTGCCCCACAAGTTACCCCACAAGTAATGATCCTCCTGCGTACTGCCATGCGGGAAGCCAGTGCGGCGGATCTCCAATCGGCGCTACACCTCAAAGATCGTGTGCATTTCCTCAAAAATTATCTCGAACCTTCGCTTGACAAAGGGTTGATCGAACGGACCATCCCCGACAAACCCCGTAGTTCGAAGCAGCGGTACCGCACCACCTCTGCCGGTCGCACAGTCCTTGCAAACGCTGAAAAGGAGACTCCTTCATGACCCCTCCCTCCGGCTATACCGAAGACGCCCTGATCGAGCGACCGGCCATTGCCCTCTTGGCTTCGCTGGGCTGGCAGACGGTCAACGCCTATCACGAGTTCGACCACGGTGCGAGCAGTCTGGGCCGGGAGACCAAGGATGAGGTGGTACTGAAATCCCGCCTGCGGGAAGCGCTCCTGAAGCTCAATTCCGAGGCCTCACCGGAGGCCGTCCATCAGGCCATCGATGAATTGACCCGCGATCGGTCGCGGATGAGTGCGGCGGCGGCCAATCGCGAGGTCTACCACCTCCTCAAGAACGGTGTGCGTGTTCCCCGTCCCGATCCCGACGGCGATGGCGAGACGGTAGAAGTGGTGCGGGTGGTGGAATGGGACGACCCGGCCCAAAACGACTTCCTGCTCTGCTCGCAGTTCTGGGTGACCGGCGAGATGCACACCCGGCGGGCCGACCTGGTGGGCTTCGTCAATGGGTTGCCGCTGCTGTTCATCGAACTCAAGGCCGCCCACCGCCGCCTGGAGACCGCCTTCACCGGCAACCTGCGCGACTACAAGGACACCATTCCGCAGCTTTTCTGGCCCAACGCCCTGATCATCCTTTCCAACGGCAGCCAGAGCCGGGTGGGGAGCGTCACCGCCGGCTGGGAACACTTCGCCGAATGGAAGAAGGTAGGCAGTGAGGACGAGGCGGGCCGGGTGTCGCTGGAGACCATGCTGCGCGGCGTCTGCGACCCGGCGCGGTTTCTGGATCTGGTGGAGAATTTTTGCCTCTTTCAGGAGGTCCCCGGCGGGCTCATAAAGCTGACGGCCAAGAACCACCAGTATCTGGGCGTCAACAATGCGCTTGCGGCCCTGCCGAATGCCGCCTTTCTGGCCTTCACCGGCACACCGCTGATCGTGGGCGAGGAAAAGACCCGGCAGGTCTTCGGCGACTACGTCAGCGTCTATGACTTCCAGCAGTCCATGGCCGACGGCGCGACGGTCCCTCTTTACTACGAGAACCGCATCCCGGAACTGCAACTGGTCAACGACAACCTCAACGAGGACATGGAAAACCTCCTGGAGGCGGCGGAGTTGGACGAGGAGCAGGAAAAGAAGCTGGAGCAGGAGTTCGGCCGGGAGTACCACCTGATCACCCGCGACGACCGTCTGGAGGCTGTGGCCAAGAACTTAGTGACCCATTTCACGGGGCGTGGCTTCCAGGGCAAGGGCATGATGATCTGCATCGACAAGGCCACGGCCATTCGCATGTACGACAAGGTTAAGAAGTATTGGAGCGAAAAGATTGCGGCCTTGCAGACAGAAGCGGCCGGGGTAGAGGGCGACGCCCGGCGGGAGATCGAAGCGCAGATGGCCCGGATGAAGGAAACCGATATGGCGGTGGTCGTCTCTCAGGGGCAAAACGAGATTGCCGAGATGAGCGAAAAAGGGCTCGACATCCGACCGCACCGCAAGCGCATGCTCGATGAGGATATGGAGACGAAGTTCAAGAATCCCAACGACCCCTTCCGGCTGGTCTTTGTTTGCGCCATGTGGATGACCGGTTTCGATGTGCCGAGCTGCTCGACCCTCTATCTCGACAAACCGATGCGCAACCACACCCTGATACAGACCATCGCCCGGGCCAACCGGGTCTATCCCGGCAAGGTGAGCGGCCTGATCGTGGACTATGCCGGGGTGTTCCGCAATCTCGAACGGGCGCTGGCCATCTATGGGGCCGCCGGGGGCACGGGCGGCGGCAATAAGCCGGTGCAGGACAAGTCCGCATTGGAGGCGGCGCTGCGGCAGGCGTTGGAAGAAACCCGGGGCTTGTGTCGGGAACAGGGGATCAACCTCGCGACCATCCAGGCCGCCGAGGGATTTGCCCGCGTCGGTTTGCTCGATGACGCCGTAGAGGCGCTGGTCGCCTCCGAAGAGATCAAGCTCCGCTATCTCGATCTGACCAACACGGTTCTACGGCTCTACAAGGCCGTGCTGCCCGACCCGGCGGCGCGGGAATTTGCCGCCGAGGTGTCGCCCGTGCAGGTCATAGCCGATAAGATCCGCGCGCTGACACCGCCGGCGGACATCTCACAGGTCATACAGCGGGTTGAAGGACTGCTGGGCCGCTCCATTGCCACAGAGGGTTACATCATAGGCGAGAGAGGCATTGCTTATGGCCGTGATCGCCTCATTGACCTTAGTGGATTTGATTTTGAGGCAATGGAACAGAAGTTCAAAACAGGCCGCAAACGCACAGTCAATGAAAAGCTCAAAGGGGCTCTGGCACAGAGGCTCATGGTCATGGTGCGGCTCAACCGAACCCGTATGGACTATCTGGATCGCTTCCAGATTATGATAGATGAATACAATGCCGGGAGCCTGAACGCCGAGGAGTTCTTCCATCAGTTGGTTGTTTTTGCCAGGGGTTTGGACGAGGAGGAAAAGAGGGCTGTAGGAGAGCAGTTGACCGAAGAGGAACTGGCGCTTTTTGACATCCTGACCAGGCCGCTCATTGAAATGACTTCAACGGACCGGAGCAGGGTCAAGGCCACGGCCCGCGAATTGTTGGTTTGGCTCAAGGCTGGAAAACTGGTGCTTGATTGGCGCAAGAGGCAGCAGGCCCGTGCTGAGGTCAGGGTGACTATCGAGAAGCTTTTGGACAGGGGATTGCCGAGTGCTTATACTCCCAACCTCTTCGAGCAAAAGGCTGCCGCTGTCTTCCAACATGTCTATGACGCTTATTATGGGGCTGGGAGAAGCGTGTACGCGGAATAAGATAATCCTGCCTTAATGTTACCTTCTCTTGCAATATACCCCGGCAGGGAGTATTAAGATCAGGTCTTATTCTCGGAAGTCCTGAAAGGGCATCCCGCGACAATAAATTTTCAAGAAAGACTGACTTGGTTAAATGGCCGCAGACACTCTGAATGCCGGAAACAACAGAATAGTAACCTATCTGCGGCTCTCCGTTACAGACCGCTGCAACCTGAGGTGCCGTTACTGCATGCCGCCTGAAGGGGTGAGCTTCGTTCCGCATGAAGAGATCCTATCCTTTGAGGAAATGGCCAGGGTGGTAAGGTTATCATCGCTTCATGGCATAAGAAAAGTAAGGATCACCGGCGGTGAACCCCTTGTTCGAAAAGGGCTGACACCTTTTCTGAAGACTCTTTCCAGCCTTGAAGGGCTAGATGAGATAACGCTTACGACCAACGGGGTTCTGCTTGAGGATTACGCCCGGGACCTTAAGAATGCAGGGATAAGGCGAATCAACATAAGCCTTGATTCGCTTAAACCGCAAAGATTCCTAAAGATTACCGGACGTGATTATTTTGACAAAGTCATTGCCGGAATAAGGGCGGCACAGGAGGAGGGGCTTTCCCCCATCAAAATAAATGTTGTCGTGATGAGAGGTATTAACGACGACGAGCTACTGGATTTTGCCGCCCTTGCAACGGAAAAGCCCATCCACGTGCGTTTTATAGAGTTCATGCCCATCGGAGGAAAGAACGGATGGAGGCCGGAGGAGTTCGTATCCATTGATGAAATGCTTGAAATCATTAGGCAAGCCTGGCCCCTTACACCGATTGAATCGGGAAAGCTGGACGGGCCTGCGCTTAAGTTCAGGCTCGGCAAAGGGGACGGCGAGATCGGGCTGATCGGCGCGCTCAGCAATCATTTCTGCGCCAAATGTAACCGTTTGAGACTGACGGCCGAGGGGCAACTTCGGGGATGCCTTTTCTCGGATCAGGAGATAGACCTGAAGGGGCCATTGAGAAGCGGAGCCGGCGACGATTTATTGCTTGAACTGATGCGCAGAGCCGTTGAAACCAAGCCGGAAAACCATAACTTACTACGACGAGGACCGCGAAAGTGCGCGCGATTGATGTCAAGCATAGGCGGATGATGAAAAAGGAGATAAAATGACTGCACAAAACAAGAGCAGCGAGGCCAGGATTGATTTTCCCAAGGAACTCCTGGGCGGTGTCTATTCCAACAACATGGTTGTTGCACATACCAAGGAGGAGTTCATAATGGATTTCCTTATGCTTGCCCCTCCCTCAGGAACAGTTGCGGCAAGGATCATCATAAGCCCCGGGCACATGAAAAGGATTGTGAAGGCCCTGCAGGAAAATCTTGCAAAATACGAAGAGAACTTCGGGAAGATACAGGCATTTGAAATGCCTCAGGGTGAACCCACCATTCAGTAATCATATTCCTTATGGAATTCTGCGATCTCACATGCTTGCATGCCGTCTGGCCGAAAGATCAGGCACTCGATGGAGCAGGAAGCTGCATGACCTTCCAGGCCCTTTATTGCACGAAAAAGGCCATGCATGTCCACAAGAATATGCCGTGTCCTGAAAAGGAGAAGAAGCATTGCTCGGATGCGGAGGCCGGGATGAACCTGTGTTGAGCCCGGTCCGGAATCCAGGTCGTCATTACGGGAAAGTCCGGGACAAGAAACGGATAGCGACCCCCGGATCACAATACGGTAAAGCCTTCGCCGCTATCGCTATCTCTTTTCACATAAACCGTCCATAAGAAGCCTCAAAACCTCCACCCCACGCCCTATCTCATCATATACGAGTATTCCCTTTTCCTCCATTTTCTCTTTCAACCCCCTGAAATATGTGGCATCTCCTATCATCCAACCGACAACAGGCTTTTCGACCCTGCCGATGGAGTCGAGAAACAGATCATATTCCCCATCAGGATCGGGATCGGCAAAGACATGGAGGAATACGGCATCAACGGATAGGTCTTCCAGCAGGGCCTTCAAGATCACGGAATATGTCAGCGATCTTGGATGCTGCTCAAGGGAAGGCCATATATCCACCGGGTTATCAGGCCGCATCCATTGAGGAAATATATTAGAAATGGCCTCTGTGGTTTCACTTCCCAGCCGAGCCAGTTCAAGGCCGGCCCTAGAAATATGGTCGGCAGTAACAATGCCGGCCGCTCCGCTGAAAGTTACCACCGCAACCCCTTTTCCTGCCTTTTTATAATAGTTGCCCCCATTCAGGGCCTTAAGGAAATCCGTCAACTGCATTATGTCATAGGCCCTCTCTATCCCCAACTGCCGGAAAAAGCCCTCCGCCACCGCGGCATCCTCAGCAAGGCTGGCAGTGTGGCTTAGCGCAGCCTTTGCCCCAAAGGGGCTTATTCCCCCTTTAAGCAGAACAATGGGTTTACCGAGGGTCTTTACAGCTTTCCTGAACCTGGGAATATCTGCGATTGATTCAAGATAAAGACCCACGACCTTTGTTGATTGGTCATCTCTCAGATATTCCAGTATATCAGATTCATTGACGTCGGAACGGTTGCCTATGGAACATGCCTTGCTCAGGCCGAAACAGCCTTGGCTTATTACCTGCATAAGAAAACCGGCTGCGAGCATACCGCTCTGAACTATTACAGAAACCCCGCCTGCCTTCAGATTATGCTCCCATATAAAAGGTCTCATAAACGAGGCCACAAAACGGGTGTAGCCGTTTATCACGCCCATGCAGTTAGGCCCCCAGAGCCTTATTCCATAGGCTTTAGCAACGGCCTTGCATCGCTCTTGCAGAAGGCGGCCGGCTTCCCCTGTTTCCGCAAAACCGGCACTTTGGATCATGACTCTCCTGATTCCTTTCCTTCCGCATTCATCAATCAGGGCAGGGATTGAAGGGGCGGGGATGAAGGCGATAACCAGATCAACGGCATCCGGCAGATCCGAAACACTCGGCAGGCACCCGATGCCTTCGATCTCCCCGTAGCGGGGGTTTATCGGGTACAGACCCGCTGATAGCGAAATTTTTAGATTGCAAAAAATTGCATTGCCCCCTTTTCGCCTGTCCGGGGATGCGCCCACAACGGCAACGCTTCGGGGGTAAAAGAACCTTTCCATCATCCTGGGTTTATTCTCCTTTATACTTTAAGTTGACAGACACAAAAGGGCCCTTGTCTATCCTATTTGACTCCCGCCCTTCCATCAACGGAAATATCGCGGGAGACAAAAACGCTTTAGACTATATCCCGATCACGGAGGCGCGAGGCTTGAATATGTTGCCTCATCGGAAGGCCGGATAACAGAGTCTGCCGGATAGCCGTCGGGCCCCCAATAATCTATATCAAATACATCGCCGCAGGCCATGCTATTTTCCGTTGCCATCAGTCATCCTGTATGCCACTATCAACGCTCTGAAACAGAGCAGGGGGAAAGGGTGGATATGGGCAGAGATAAAGAACCTTATAGAAAATTTGCTTACTGGCTAAAAGAATCCCAAGTTGGAAATCTCGAGAAAATTACAGCGGATATGGGAGTAAAGCTCAGGCAGGCAAAGGGCGTAATGTGCACCCCGCTTGATCCCATCAATAAGATATCCCTGGTTGCCCCTTCCGTTTGGGACGAAACGTGCAAGAGACCTGGAAGCTGGTATCGTGCCTCGGACAAAAACGGCCTTTATCTGGTTGTCAGTTCATTTGAGCTTGCTCAATTTGAGGAAAACCTGACGTCCATAATAACTGAAACCGATTTTGTCCCTGAATCCCTCGCAACGAGAAACGATAAACTCAGCCTTGTCGCTGATCCTGATTATCTCGCCCTCGCACCGCGGCAGTGGTCGGAGGTCGAGGATACCGAAAAACGAATCTATCTCAGGTGGGCAAAAAGGCTTGGCTCAGAGATTGAAGACTATGAACTTCTGTTTCTTACTCAATCGGCAAATCATGCTAATTTCATTTCCCCCCGCCTGTTCACAAACAGCGACGGGGGACTTATTCCATATTCAATAGACCGAAGCGCCCATCTTTGCTCCTGCTGCCTTGAGCTTTTTCAGGTGATAGGAGAGCAGCACTCTCAAAAACTTGTCGCACCCTGCCCTGGGGCTACAATCTTTGCAAGGCTCAGGAGGGATCGCTATCTCTTGGCCTCAAGGCGCCCACGAATGGGAACTCTTCTGAAGGGTGAGGCAGCCAGGCACAGCGCAGAGAATATTTAAAAGGAGGGGCAATTAGTGCTGCGTTACAACTAACCCCCACGCCCGAATGGGGCACAACGAAAGATGAAAATCACACCCACCACTCCCTCATCCGTCTAGGGAGAGGGATAAAGGGAAGGGGAATTTTCATATAAAACTGTCATGTCCTGGTGGGGCACAACGAAGCATAAAAATGCCGCATGTCATTTTGGCACCGATCCGGAGTCCATCTAGTCATTTCGATGGGCCTATCCCACGCTGAGCAGACGTCTCAGTTCCTCCGCCACAAAGTCGATGTGCCGCCTGGCCTCTCTGGCAGCCCTGTCGGCATCCCGCGCGCGAATGGCCTCGAAAATATTGAGGTGCTGCGCGGCGATCCTCTCACGATTCGCCTCTTTCTTGAACAGGGTCTCCCGGGATACGATCTGGGTGTTCCAGAGGATATGGTAGCAGGAGGCCATGAGATGGGAAAAGATGGTATTGCCCGTGGCCTGGGCGATGGACACATGGAAATCCGCGTCGGTCTTCGCATCATCTTTTTTTAGCCTAAGGTTTTCCTGGTCCTTCTCTATGATCTTTCCTATTTTTTCAATATCTTCCTTCGATGCCCGTTTCGCGGCATTGTAAGCGACCCAGCTTTCCATGGCCCGACGGATCTCCAGGAGTTCAAATATCTTCTCAATATCCTGGGCGATCAGGATGCTGACCGGGTCCCCGATAAATTTCTCGACAATAGATCGGACGACGATCTTGCTCCTGGGCCGGATTTCAATAAAGCCCATGGTTTGAAGGGCATTGAGCGCCTCTCTCAAGGGGGGACGACTGACGCCGATCATTTCAGCCAGATCCCGCTCCGAGGGAAGTTCGTCCCCCGGCTTCAGCTCGCCCTTGTTCAACATCTCCTTGAACTGCTCGATGATTTCATCCGATATCTTTCTGGCGGAAATCTTCTTGAACATAACCCCCCTTCTCAACGCCCTGTGCAGGCAGGCAGGTTTTGCAAACCGTGGGCTTCTGTCGCTGCAATGATTTTTTTATATGGTCATACCAGATTTATTTTCGCCATGCAAGCCGAATTTTTCAGCGCCCGAATCGCCCATTGACATTGATGTTCCAAGGTTGTTTAAAAACAATCCTTAGAATTTGATATACTTGTTATGATTAGTTATTTAATATATACATCAGGCAAAATGGCCTGTCCGGGGCGCCGTTTCATACGGCTCCTTAAAAACTTCTTCTTGACACACTTCGGGAATTGGCATATTGACATTACCAGTTGCTTAGGGCCAATCGGCTGATCTTTTACGCCTTTCAGAGAGACGCTTAATGGTATCAATCACGGTAATCTTCGCAGCGGCACTAAGTAGTGCCTGAACGGAAATCAAGCTTCGACGTGATCAAGGCAAAATCCGAATATCAAATTATGAAATCCGGAACAAATAGGAATACCTAAATGTCAACATCAAAAAAACCAAAGGCCTTTAAAATATGGGGGTTCTGTCATTGAGACAATTTTGTTTTTGGTGATTGTTTCCTATTTTGTGGCTCGGGTTTCGGATTTCCTGGCCGAAGGATCGGCTTTTAATTCAGGCACTGAAAATTTTTTCATTGAGTGAATGACATTTCGATGGTGATCTGTTATAAAATTGGATACGTTTGGCATCCGGAGTTGAAATGCCTGCTCTTGTGCAACTCGGATCATCATCGATTTCCCCGTTTAAGAGAAATGAACTGAGATCAGACTCAGATTGAAGATTTCTTGCTTGATTGTACTAACTGTCATGCCCGAATGGGGCACAAAGAAGGATGAATACATATAATGATCGTCATACCGGCGAAGCCTGTCCCGAACCTTGATCCTGGAGCCGGTATCCAGAAACAAACATCGATAGCAGAACTAGTTGATAATATGAGATAACTTTCTATTTTTATATAAATCGCTTTTCAAGCTAATTAGGAATGGTGAATATCACAACATCAACAGATAGACACGGGTATTTTCATATAAAAACTCAAGAGTCCGAGGTTCTCCCGTCATGCTGGACTTGATCCGGCATCCAGGATGGGTAACCTCATGAAATAATGCTGGATACCGGCTTTCGCCGGAATGACGGCGTGCTTTTTATACATTCCCTAATATCAATATGTTACAAGAACTGTGTGCTCTCGAGTAGTTAAGTGACATGCCGGAAAACATTATTTCCTACGTCATCATCTTCTATCCAGCGCCCTATCGCATTCAAGGCGCGCTAAGACTTGGACATGGCCGGCAAAATAGACAACCCTAAAGAAATGGGAAGGGAGGTGATTTCGGAAAATAGGGTAGGGGTGGGGACAATCCTCACGGAGTGCAATCGATAAAACATTTATTCTATGGAGGGTAAAGATGAAAAAGATCAAGATGTTGATGTTTTTGGGCGTGTTAACTACCGTGTTGGCATTTGGAGCCACGGCGTTGGCCAAGAAAATCCAATGGAAATTGGGGAGCACCTGGACCCCTGCCATCAATCTCTATTACGGCGATAAGGAACTGATCAAATACGTGGGCGAGATGACCGGGGGAAATTTTGAGATCAAGTGGTTTCCTTCGGGCACGCTCATGGGGGCATTCGAATATTTTGACGGCTGCAGCAAGGGAGCGGTGGAGGCAGTCGGCGACTGGCCCAGCTACTGGGCAAGCAAGGACCCGGCCTTTGACTTTCTGGGTTCCTTCCCCTTCGGCTTTACCAATGTGGACTATGTCAACTGGATGTATGAGTGCGGCGGCCTGGAACTTATGCAGGAACTCTATGGAAAATATAACATGACCTATTTTTCATTAGGCTCTACCCCCATGGAATCGGGCTTTCGGACCACGGCCAAAGCAGGCCCCATCAAGACCCTTGAGGATTACAAGGGAAAGAAGATGCGGACCCCCTCACGCGCCACCATTTGGATCCTGGAGCAGGTGGGCGCTGCGCCGGTGAAGCTCCCCGGGGGCGAGATCTACCTGGCCGTGGAGAGAGGCACCCTGGATGGGGCCGAGTTCAGCAGCCCGGGCGTGGATTGGGAAATGGGCTTTGCCGAGATCACCAAATACTGGAGCGTCCCCTGCTGGTTTCAGCCCGCCTCCCAATTAGGGATGATGGTCAACCTGAAGGCCTACAATGCCCTTTCCAAGGAATACCAGGCCATCCTCAAATACGGGGCCCAGGCCGCGGCCATCAAGGCTCTGGCCTTTTACGAGGTGGATTCGGGCAGGGGCGTCAAGCGATTTCTCGATAAAGGAACAGAGCTCTCCACCTTGGACGATGCGACCCTCGAGAAGCTGGAGGCGCTGGCAGGGCAGTACGCCATTATGCAGGCCAAGGAGACCATGGGAAAGGGACAGCCTTTCTATGCGAGGATACTCAAGTCACAGATGCTATATCTCAAGGAATACAAGATCTGGCGGGATATGAGCGGCCAATTCGGCCAGGGGCGCACGCCCAAGTATGTGGATGCGGTGTTGGCGGAGCTGGATAAACTCGGCGTCAAATAATCGGGACCAGGCCTTTGTAGGGATCCCCTCCAAAGGCGTTTTCCGGAGTTGCGGCCATTGTGAGAGAGGCTTTCAGCCTCGATGGTCGAGGCATGATGCCTCTCCCACAGGGCCGGGGCCTTTGTCAGCGGGGTGAAATAGACCTTCTTATGGGCAAAATTTCGGCTATGGCTATGGTCAACGAAAGGGAACTTTATGAAGCTTAAGGCATTTTTGAACGGGCTTGATCAGATCAGCGAATGGAGCGGGCGGATCTTTGTCTGGCTCATCATTCCCCTGACCGGGGTGGTGGCCTATGAGGTCGTCGCCAGAAGGGTCTTCAATGCGCCCCATATCTGGGCGACCGAGGTCACGGATTACATCTATGGGGCCCACTTCATGCTGGTGGCGGCCTATACCCTTCTATATAAGGCCCACGTGAGCGTGGACATCATCTATCAGGGATTTCCGCCCAGGGTCAGGGGCATGTTCGACATCCTGACCCACCTTATATTCTTTTTCCCCTTCTGCATCATCATGCTGTATATCGGGACGGATTTTGCCTACACCTCCTGGATGCAGGGCGAGACAAGCGGCTCTGCGGCATTGCCCATAGTGCCCGAGGTCAAGACCGCCATGCCGGTGGCGTTTGCCCTTCTGATCATCCAGGGACTGGCCACCTTTATCCGCAGCATTTACCTCACTGTGAAGGGGAAAGAGATATGAGCGCAGAATTCATTACCTACGGGATGTTCATCGGGCTCCTCATCGGGCTCTTCATGGGCCACCCCCTGGCCTTTGTACTGGGCGGCCTTGCAGTGATCTTTGGATATATGGGCTGGGGTTCGGCTTCCTTTTTCATGTTTATCAACCGGACCTGGGGCGTCATGGACAACTACATCCTGGTGGCCATCCCCCTCTTTATCCTCATGGCCCAGTTGCTGGATCAGTCCGGGGTGGCGGAAGACCTCTTCGACACCATGCGCTATCTCTTCGGGCCTATTCGCGGGGGGATCGCCATCGCCGTCATCGTGGTCTCTACGCTTTTCGGGGCCTGCACCGGGATTATCGGGGCCTCGGTGGTCACCATGGGCCTTCTGGGCATGCCGGTCATGCTCAAATACGGGTACAGTAAACAACTGGCCTCCGGGACCATCTGTGCGGGCGGCACCCTGGGGATACTGATTCCCCCCAGCATCATGTTGGTGGTTATGGCCGACCAGTCCGGTCTGTCGGTGGGGAAACTGTTCGCCGGGGCCATTATCCCCGGGCTCATTCTCTCGACCATGTATGTCCTCTACATCCTCTTCCGGTGCTGGTGGAAGCCCGAGGACGGCCCTGCCCTTACGAGGGAAGAACGGGATGCTGTAACAGTGACACAGATTATGGGGATGGCACTGAAGTCTATGGTACCCCCCCTGATTCTCATCGCCGGGGTCCTCGGCTCCATCTTCGCGGGCATTGCCACGCCCACGGAGGCCGCTGCGGTGGGCGCGGTACTGGCTTTTCTCATGACCGTAGTCTATGGCAAATTCACCTGGAGAGGACTCACCAAGGCCGTAGTGAACACCGCAAAGACTACTTCTATGGTGATCATCATCCTGGTGGGGGCAAGCTGCTTTGCCGGCGTGTTCATGGGATCGGCCGGCGACGAGGTGGTCAAGGAGGTTATTATGACGATCGGCCTCGGCAAATGGGGCACCTTCATCGTCATGATGATTATCCTCTTTATCCTCGGGATGTTCCTGGACTGGATCGGGATCATTATGATCTGCTTTCCCCTGTTTCTTCCCATTGCCGCGGATCTAGGGTTTGACAAGGTCTGGTTTGTGGTGATTATCGCGGTTATGCTCCAGGATTCTTTTTTAACGCCCCCGTTCGGCTATGCCCTTTTCTATTTGAAAGGGGTCGCACCCCCTGAGGTGACCACCAAGGATATCTACTGGGGGACCTTTCCGTTCTGGAGGCTCATGGAACTGGGCCTGATCGCCTGTGTTATCTGGCCCCAGAGCATTCTCTGGCTAGCCAATACGCTGGTGAAGTAGACGGGAGGGAGCAGGGGGCGAGGAGCGGAGAGCGAGGAGCAGGGAGTAAGCAGTAGGGAGTGTATTTGCAGGGATGGGGGACGGACATGTTAAAGCCTGGAAGGACCTATGACGAGGTGTATCGGTCGTTTCGTTGGGAGATCCCCGAATTCTACAACATCGGGGTGGACATCTGCGACAAGTGGGCACACCAGCGATACCGGCTGGCCTTGATCTATGAGAACGAAACCGGGGAGGTGGAGAAATATACATTCTGGGACCTGATGCGTCTGTCAAACGGGCTTGCCAATGGACTCAAGGCCCATGGGATCGAACCCGGCGACCGCTTCGCCATCATGCTGCCCCAGTCTCCTGAGGCAGGGATCGCCCATATTGCGGTCTATAAGATGGGGGCCGTGGTCATTCCCCTCTTTACCCTGTTCGGCACAGAGGCCCTGGAGTACAGGCTGTCTAACAGCTGGGCCAGGGGCATTGTCACGGATGAAGCCAATCTGCCCAAGGTTCTGGAGATACGGAACCGGCTGCCCAACCTTCAAACGATTGTGCTGGCAAGGGGTAAGACCCCGGACGGGGTCGTGAGTTTCTGGGAGTTGATTGAAAAGGGATCGTCATCGTTTCAGCCCGTCAAGACGAGGGCCGATGACCCGGCCTTTATTAGCTATACCTCGGGCACCACGGGCCCCCCCAAAGGGGCGTTTCACGCACAACGCGTTCTGTTAGGGCATCTTCCCGGCGTACAGTTCCCCCATAACTTCTTTCCCAAGGAGGACGATTTCTTCTGGACCCCGGCCGACTGGGCCTGGTTCGGGGGGTTCATGGACGTCCTCCTGCCGAGCTGGCATTACGGGGTCCCGGTGCTGGCCCATCGGGCCAGGAAGTTCGATCCGGAGGAGGCATTTCACCTGATCGCCGAATACGGGATTCGGAATGCCTTCATGCCCCCAACGGCACTGAAGCTGATGCGGCAGGTCCCGGATCCGCGCAGCCGTTATGACTATGCCATGAGGACCATCGGGAGCGGGGGAGAGGCACTGGGTGAGGAACTCCTCGACTGGGGCCGGGAGGTCATGGGACTGACCATCAATGAGTTTTACGGCCAGACCGAGGTCAACCTGGTGGTGGGAACCTGCTCCGAGGTGATGGAGGTCCGGCCCGGTTCCATGGGAAAGGCCATCCCCGGGCACCGGGTGGAAGTGGTGGACGAATCGGGCATTCCGGTTCCTCCGGGGACCCCTGGGGAGATTGCCATTCAGCGTCCCGATCCGGTCATGTGTATTGAATACTGGAACAACCCCGAGGCCACCCGGGGGAAGTACATCCATGACTGGTGGCTCACCGGAGACCTGGCCAGAAAGGATGAGGATGGGTACTTCTGGTTTGTGGGGAGAAAGGATGATCTGATCACCAGCTCGGGGTATCGGATAGGTCCTGCCGAGATTGAAGACTGCCTCATGAAGCACCCGGCCGTGGGAATGGTGGCGGTGGTGGGAAGCCCGGACAAGGTCCGGACAGAGGTCGTCAAGGCCTTTATCCTGCCAAAGGCCGGTATAACCCCCGGTCCTGAACTGGAAGAGGAGATCAAAAAGTACGTCAAGGTCCGGTTGGCGGCCCATGAATATCCCCGTGAGATCGAGTTCGTGACAGAACTCCCCATGACCACCACGGGAAAGATCATCCGGAAAGAGCTGAAGGCGTTGGAGGTAAAGCGGAAATCAGGGCATTGATCCCCTTATTTCTGGGGCAGACGGACCACCAGCACCGGCTTCTTCGAGCGCCGAAGCACCCTTCTGGATACGCTCCCGATCATGGCGTCTCCCAGAATCCCGTGCCCATGGGTGCCCATGACCACCAGATCGCAGTCCATCTCCTCGGCCTGTTCCAGGATTGCCTCCACCGGGTTTCCGATTTTTACGACAATGTCGTCCGTGATAAAGGGACAGGCGGGGAGTTGGGCACTGACGCTGTCGCAGAATTTTCCAAGCCCATCTTTCAGGTCCTGGATGATCTTTTCCTTGTTTGTCTCCATCAGGCCCTTCCATTTCTCCTCACCCAGGATATTCATCATGAGGGAATCCCGGTACGGGGACATATCCTCGAGGACGTGGAGGAGCGTGATCCCTGCCCTGTATCGGTTGGCCAGGCTTACTGCATACCCAAACGCATACTCGGCGTTCATGGACAGCTCTGTTGTGCAAGGGATCTTTTTGATGTCGGAAATCATGTGAGTAGCCCCATGGTCTAAATAGTGCCTGAACGAAAATCACGCCTTGGCGTGATTCAGGCACAATTGCGAATTGAGGAATTGAGGTATCTTCTCAATTAATCGGGGCGACCACCTTCTCCACAAGCTTCCTGGATTCCGGCTTTCGCCCTAATCCAGACGGGTTACCCCCAGTTATTGAGATGTTACGAATTGAGGAATTCGCGATTGAAGGAATAAGTGTAAGCTCGATAGAGCCGACAATATTATTTGCGCTTACTTAAATTTCAGAGTTTTCGTTCGGGCGCTGAATAGGTCCCACCCTTAAGCGGGATTAGCCCTCAGGGTTATTAATAAAAGGGTGACGCCCGCCTACAAAAACCGTGGCTTTAGGCACTGCGGGCAGGGGCAGATCTGAACTCCGAATTCGGTTACGAATTCAGTACACCAGCAAATAGCCTCTGAAACAAGAGAATCGTGGCGTCCTGGCAAGGTCTAGTTGATTGAAAAGGGGGAATAAAACGATATGAGCAGCTCAGAAACATGGGAGATCGTTATCGGCGTCTGTGCCCTGATCGGGGTCTATATCCTGACCAGGCGCTATCATGCGTGGCGGATGGCACGGGCATATAACGTGATTGTCAAAGACCTTGAGCAAAAGGAGGCAATGGATCCGTCTTCGGCCGTTGACCTGCCCTATTCCCGACAGAACATCTTTCGGATAGGGGCCAGGGATTACCTGCCGAAGATGCTGCAGCAAATGACGGCCCATAGTATCGTAGGTATGACGGCTGACGGCAAGTACTACTTATTACGTGGAAAAGGCCGGTACTGACATTATGCAAAAGCTGATCCTATCCGCATAAAAAAGAGGTCCGGACGGGTGTCTGTCTTTCTGATCTCATGCGGAAGGGGGTGGCGCCTTGGATCCAAATGTCCGCCACTTCTCTTCAACCCATGTCAGATGGTCGTCCATGAGTATTCTGGCCGATTCCGGATCTTGATTCTGTACCGCTTTGTAGATCCTCTCATGTTGATCGAGGACAGCGAAGACGCCGGCCTTTTCTTCAATCAACTTCTCTACGATCAGGCCCATGTGATCCTCGGCAAGGTCAAATATATTCTTGAGGATATGGACCCTGAAGAAATTCTGGGTGGCCCTGGCAATGGCCAGATGGAAATCCTGGTCGGCATTCAGGACCAGACGGGCGGCCTTGGCGTCTCCCTCCATTCGAACCAGCGACTTTAGGATTTCCTCCATGTCCGCAGGGGTCCGGAGTCTGGCAGCCCTGAAGACAGAGGCCAGTTCAATGTCCTTTCTCAGTTCGTACAATTGGTAAAGGGTGCGATTGTCTTCTTCGAGGATCTGGCGCATGGGATCGGGCATGCTGGCAGAGCTGACAGACCGAACAAAAATGCCTTTTCGTGTTTTGGTCTCAACAAAACCGAGGGTTTCCAGAATGTTGACCGCCTCTCGAAGCGACGACCGGCCCACCCCGAGCATATCGGATAAGGCGCGTTCAGGCGGGAGTTTCTGACCGGGCTGAAGTTTCCCCTCCTTGATCAGAGATTTGACCTGCTGAACAATCTCGGCTGGGATCTTGTGGGGTCTGAGCTGCCTGAATATCTCTTCCATTTTAACTTCTCTTTTGGAGCGTAACTGTTTCACTTCGTATCCTGGTGCGGTTTGGACTGACCAATAAGGATGAAGACTGACAGAAAATATTTGATGTGTCAATTCATTTTATGGATGTGACAGCATATAAGTGCTTTAACTATTTGAAATAACACAACATAAATAATGATCAATCGTATGGACAAAAATCGCTTGACAACCGGATCTGTTGTTGATAGCGTGGTCAGACCAAGTTGACCGCATGCCCTAATGCTGTGTGATATCAGACCCGAAGGTGTGGGAATCGAGGCATGAATGAGCTTGGCGGAAAGGACGGTGATCGTGTTAAGAGGACCTGGCTGTTGGTAAAGAGGATGTAAACCCTGAAGGATCGAAGGAGGATAAGATGTAGAGATTTAAGATGTTGGGATGTTTAGTGGCCTTTTTTTTGGTGGTTGGAACAGGGACCGCCGCTTTTGGAAAGACAATTCAATGGAAAATGGCCTCTGCCTGGCCATCCGGGACACAGGTCCAGTGGGCAGCCGATTTTTTTTGCCAAAACGGTCAATGATATGAGCAGCGGCAGGTTGGAAATCAAGAGCTTTCCTGCAGGCAAGCTGATTGGGGCCCTTGAGGTCTTTGACGCTGTAAAGATGGGAACGATTGACGTCGGCCATTCTTCCCCTTCCTACCATATTGGCAAGATACCGGCGGGCGCCCTTTTCGGCTATATCCCATTCGGTATGGAAGCCATCCCCTATTTGATCTGGATGTATGACGGAGAGGGGCTTACGTTGTACAACGAGATGTATGCGAAGTATGGGTTTGGGTTCGCGGCCCCTTGCGGCATCCTTCCAGCCAAAGATCTGGCATGGTCCAATAAGCCGATCAAGTCAATGGAGGACTTTAAGGGCCTGAAATTCCGCACCTCCGGCTATTGGGGGGAAATCCTCACAGAAGCAGGGGCGTCCGTCATGATGTTGCCCGCGGGGGAAATCTACGAAGCCCTTCAGCGGAATGTTTTGGATGCTGCTGAATTCAGTATTCCCAGCATGGATAAGACCCTTTCATTCCATGAAGCCACCAAATACCTGCTGGTACCCGGCATCCATCAGCCCAGCACGACTTTGGACTGCATCATCAACAAGAAATCCTGGGATAAGCTCCCGGACGATCTTAAGAATATTGTAAAGAACGCCGCCGAGGTAACCACCATGAGGATGCTAACCAATAGCATCAACAAGGACATTTCGGCTATAGAGTTTTTTAAAGAAAAAGGGATCAATGTCATCTACCTGGAGCCGGGAATTCAAAAAGCCCTCCACGCCAAATCGGTTGCATTGATGGGAAAAAAGGCCGCAGCCGATCCATTTTTTGCAAAGGTATGGAAGTCTCAACTGAACTTCCGCAAGGGGTACAACTCGTACAAGAAGATGATGACGCCGCAATATGAGTAATTTCCAGAAAAATTTAACGCGGATAACCGCAACCAAGCTCTCAGCGAGCTATCCCGTCATTCCGACATGCCCTTAGCCGGAATCCAGTCCGGCGTATTCCGTCATTCCGGCCAGAATCGTGCCGGAATGACGGAAGGGCAAGCGTTCAGTTGAAGGATGGCCATATTTTCTTGTTTTTCATGACAGAAAACCTGGCAATAAGGCACTAACGTGTTACGAAAGCTGGCGGTGTGTCATTCGTCGAAGGAGGCGCATTCGAGGCGTCGGTGTGCGGATAACGTATGGAAAAAGAGAACACATTTTTGCGGGTTGTCGATGGCATGAGCAAATGGACGGGCAAGACGGTATCCTGGCTGGTCCTTGTTCTCACGCTGATGCTGGGCTATGAAATTGTGATGCGATATCTGTTTAACGCCCCCACCAAATGGGCCTTTGATATGAGCTACATGCTGGGGGGTTCCTACTTCATATTGGGAGAGGCCTACACCCTTTATAAAAAGGGGCATGTCAGAATCGATATCTTCTACTCACGCTTTTCGGACCGTAAAAAGGCGTGGGTGGACATCATGTTCTACGCCCTCTTTTTCTTCCCTCTCTGGGGCGGGCTCTTTTATGCGTTGATCCCTTATGTCTATCTCGCCTGGGAAACGGGAGAGAGGTCCATACAGGGCTACTGGATGCCTGTCATTTACCCCTTCAAGACCGTCATGCCTGTGGCGGTTTCCCTCTTCCTGCTCCAGGGGATTGCCGAATTTATTCGCTGTATCAACACGCTGCGTAAAGGAGGTGCGTCATGAGTCCTGAGCTGATCGTTTTGCTGATGCTTCTCGGACTCTTTGTCGGCGTTTTCTTCGGGTATCCAACCGCCTTTGTCCTGGGTGGACTGGCGATGATTTTTGGCGTCATTTTCAGCGGCTTCGAGGTATTTGGTTTTTTTGTGGTCCGGCTCGAAGGCGTCATGAAAAACTATACCCTCCTGGCCGTCCCGCTGTTCCTGTTTATGGGCGTTTTTATCGAGAAATCCGGCGTGGCGGAGAAGCTCTTTAGTTCCCTCTATCTCCTTTTGGGGGGTCTCAAGGGCAGTCTGGGCATCAGCACGATTGCCATTTGCGTCCTTTTTGCCGCGGCGACCGGGGGGTGGTCGGGGCCTCGGAGGTGACCATCGGTCTGATGGCCCTTTCGGCCATGCTCAGCAGAAACTACAACAAATCCATGGCATGCGGCATGATCTGCGCCGGAAGGACCCTTGGAATACTCATTCCCCCGAGCGTCATGATCGTCGTCTATGGTCCCATTGCAAATCTCTCGGTCGGAAAGCTCTTTTTGGGTGCAGTATTCCCCGGTCTTCTTCTTGCGCTAATGTATATTGTCTACATAGCGATTCGGTGCTATTTCAGACGCGAGGACGGGCCGCCCATGCCCCCTGAAGAAAGGGGAGTGCCACTTGCGAGGAAGATATTTCTGCTCGTCACCTCTATTGCGCCCCCGGCTATCCTTGTTTTTGCGGTATTGGGCAGCATCTTTTTCGGCATTGCAGCGGTAACCGAGGCCGCCGCGGTCGGGGCACTCGCCAGCATACTGCTGGCGGCAAGTTATGGTCGCCTGAACTACCAGGTCTTGAAGGACGCCTGTATGCAGACGCTCCAGATCACTGCCATGATCCTCATGATCGCGGTGGCCGCATCTTTCTTTGCCACCGTGTTTGTGTCGCTCAACGGGGATGAGGTGATCAGCAATCTGTTCCTCAACCTCCCTTTTGGAAAATGGGGTATTCTCGCTGCCATCATGGTCCTGTTGATCATTATAGGGATGTTCATTGACTGGATCGGAATTGTTTTTATCGTGGTTCCTTTGATAACGCCGATTGCCGAGGCCCTTGGCTTCGATCCCATATGGTTTGCGGTGCTGGTGATGGTCAACTTTCAGATATCCTTTCTGACGCCTCCCTTTGCCTATTCGATCTTCTATCTCAAAGGAATCACGCCTCCGGAGGTCCAGACAACGGATATCTATAAAGGGGTAGTGCCTTTTGTCGCCCTTCAGGTGGTTGGACTTTTGGTATGTGTTTTCTTTCCACAGGTCATCACGTTTCTGCCGGGGCTGATGATCAAATAGCCATGGAGGGAGGCGCTTAACTGGGGAGTGGATGGTGTGAGTGAGCGTTTTTGTCGAGGAGTGTGATGCCTATGAATTTCCCGAACATGTATCGAATACGGCAGGTATTTGACGCCCCGAGGGAAGCGGACGTAGAGGCGGCCCTGGACAGGGAACTGGCCTTGATTGGGGTGGACTTCCGAATAAAGGAGGGGGCGCGGATCGCTATCACTGCAGGAAGCCGGGGAATCGCCCATATCGACCGGATACTGGGTCGTCTCGTCATGGCCCTGAAAGAGCGCGGGGCCCGGCCGTTTTTGATTCCCACCATGGGGAGTCATGGCGGGGGGACTGCGGAAGGCCAGTCAGCGGTGCTCGAAAGCCTCCGTGTAACGGAGGGGACAATCGGGGCGCCGATCCTCTCCTCCATGGAGGTCGTGGAAATTGCACGATCGCGGTTCGGATTCCCGATCATGGTGGATAAACTCGCTGCCGAGGCGGACGGCGTGATTGTCGTGAACCGGATCAAGCCCCATACGGAATTCGAAGGACCTGTGGAAAGCGGCCTCATGAAAATGATGGCCATCGGGATGGGAAAGCATCGCGGGTGTTTCGAGGTCCATAAGCAGACCGTTCAGTACGGCTATCGAGACGTCATTCCGGAGATCGGCGGCGTAATTCTGAAAAAACTCCCCATCCTCTTCGGGATCGGAATCGTTGAAAATATCTACGACGAAACCGCCATGATCCGGGCAGTGCGCCCCGACCAGTTTCTGGAAGATGAAAAAAAGCTCCTCTCCGATGCCAAGAGACTTATGGCCAGGCTCCCTCTTGATCCTCTCGATGTCCTTATCGTGGACAAAATGGGCAAGAACGTGAGCGGCACGGGGATGGACACCAATGTCGTGGGGCAGATCATGTTCATTGGTGAGAAGGAGCCCGAACATCCGAGGATCACGCGGATTGTGGTCCTGGATCTGACAGAGGAGTCCCATGGCAATGCGGTCGGGATCGGGCTGGCTGATTACACAACGAGAAGGCTGGCGGACAAGATCGATCATCGGACCACGGCCATCAACTGCATCACGGCCATGTCGCCTGAAAAGGCAAGGATCCCCATTGCCCTTGAAACAGACAGGGAGGCGGTCCAGGCGGCCATCGATACCATCGGCGCTGTAGATCCGGAAAAGGCACGGGTGGTGCACATCAAGAATACACTGGAAATAGGGGAACTGGAGGTCTCGAAGGCGCTCATGGAAGAGGTCGAGGCGAGAGACGATTTGAAGGTGATGGAAACACTGGGTCCCCTTTCTCTTGATGCCAAGGGCTCGCTCAGACCGGTAGAATAGTGATTGAAGCTTAACTCTCCGACAGAGCTGGCACTCCGCTATTCCATTATTTCAAAGTCTACAAATATCCAGTTTTAGATTCCACTCGAAGGAGACAGGTTATGATTTCAGATACGATCAAAAATGAGATCCGGGGGATCGTGGGGGATGAATGGTTCCTCGATTCACCCGAGGATTTGATCACCTATTCATATGATGGATTCCTGCCGGAATTCATGCCCGACGCCGTGATTGTCCCCGGGGACAGGGATGAGATCGCCAGCGTGATGAAGGTGGCTAACCGGGAAAGGATCAATATCATTCCCAGGGCCGCAGGGACCAATATCTGCGGGAGTTCTGTGGCCAGAAAGGGAGGGATTATCCTCGCCTTTCATCGGCTCAACCGCATCATCGAGATAGATCCCGAATCCAGATGCGCCGTGGTTCAACCCGGCGTGGTGAACGCAGAGCTTCAAAAGGCGGTTGCCGCATACGGCCTGATGTACCCGCCGGATCCCGCTAGCATGTTCGTTTCCACTATCGGCGGCAATGTAGCCCTAAATGCAGGGGGGCCGAGGGGTGTCAAGTACGGGGTGACGAGGGACTATCTTCTGGGGCTCGAGGTGGTGCTCCCGAGCGGAGAGATCATTCGGACCGGGGGCAAAACCCTCAAAAATGTAAGCGGATACGATTTGACACGGCTCATGTGCGGCTCGGAGGGGACGCTGGGGATCTTCACCGAGATCATTCTTCGGCTGGTTCCCCTCTCCCCTGCCAAGGCCACGCTCCAGGCCATCTATGCCGACCTGGACGACGCCGCGACCACGGTGTCTGCCATTATCGGGGCCGGTATCGTTCCCACGACCCTGGAGTTGATCGACCGGACCGTGCTGGATGTGATCAGCAATTATGGGGATGCTCAATTTTCAGATAAGGCCCAGGCCCTTCTCCTGATAGAGGTAGACGGCGAAGATATTCTGGTGGAGGCTCAGGGAAAGCGGATCGAGGCCTTTTGCAAGGAGAGGGGGGCCTTTCAGGTGGAGCGGGCCAGCACGCCCGAGGAGGCGGACAGGCTGTGGCAGGCGAGAAGGACCGCCTTTGGCGCGGTGGCCAGCCTGAGGCCCAACTGCATTGTGGAGGACGCCACCGTGCCGGTCAAGATGCTTCCGGCCATGATCCGAAAGATCGTCGAAATCGCAGAAAAGTATCATATTCAGATCGGTGTCCTGGCCCACGCGGGAGACGGAAATCTTCACCCCCTGTTCATGACCGATCTTCGCGACAAAGAAGAGATGGAGCGCGTCGACAAGGCGCTGGTCGAACTGGTCGAGGCGGCCATTGCCATGGGAGGAACCCTCTCCGGAGAGCACGGCATCGGCATTGCCAAGGACCGGTTCATGTCCATGGAGTTCAGCCAGACCTCCATTGACTTGATGCGGGGGATCAAGAAGGTCTTCGATCCTAACAATATCCTGAACCCCGGGAGCTTTCTTTAGGGGAATTCCTAAATTCCTAAATTTGTAAATTTTTGACGTGAGAGACTGACATGATACTGAATGAAATAGCGAACGAGTTTGATCAATGCATCAAGTGTGGGCTTTGCCTGGCAACCTGTCCGGTCGGGAAGACCCTTTTCCTCGAGAAGTACACGCCGAGGGGAAAGGTCCAGCTCGCCAAGCGGTATGCCGCTGGAGATCTGGAGATCAGTGAGCATTACCGGGATATCTTTGCTAAGTGCCTCCTCTGCGGGGCCTGCACCGTGACCTGCCCGAGCGGCGTGGATCAGAAAACGGTATTCCTCGCGATGCGGGAGGAGATCGTGAAGAAGCAGGGTCTCCACCCGAACGTCGAGGCCGCGGTAACATCGCTCTTGGTCAACCATAACATATCCGATGAGGACAACTCGGAACGGGGAGACTGGCGGGACGACATTCGGGACCTGCCCGAGCACATGTACGAAAAGGAACGAGCGGATGTGGTCTATTTCGTGGGCTGCGTGGCCTCCTTTTTCCCCATGGTCCAGTCGATCCCCCGCAACATGGTCCGGATCCTCCAACTAGCCAGTGTGGACTTTGCCATCCTGGCAGGAGAGGAGTGGTGCTGCGGGTTTCCGCTGATCGGCGCGGGGGCGCCCGGCGAGATGAAGGCACTGATGGACCATAACCTGGAGAAGGTCAAGGCCCTGGGCGCTAGGGAAGTCGCGTTTTCCTGTCCCTCGTGCTATCGGACCTGGAAGGAGCACTATCCGACCGACCTGAAGCTTTCCCATTCCACGCAGGTTATAGAAAGGCTGATAAAGGAGGGGCCCATTTCGCTGGGAGAACTGCGGGAGACGGTGACTTATCACGATCCCTGCGATCTGGGAAGA
Source organism: Desulfobacteraceae bacterium CG2_30_51_40 (assembly GCA_001874005.1). Taxonomy (GTDB): domain Bacteria; phylum Desulfobacterota; class DSM-4660; order Desulfatiglandales; family Desulfatiglandaceae; genus CG2-30-51-40. Next base: position 46,299 of record MNYJ01000137.1, on the reverse strand, counting down.
AACGCGGGGGTTTTTGATGCGCCCAGGGAGATCCTCCGATCCATTCCCGGGCTCACCTTTGTGGAACTGGCAAGCAACCGGAACCAGAGCATCTGCTGCGGCGGGGGCGGCAACCTGGAGATGGCGGATGCGGCCCTCTCGGGCCGCATCGCTCAGAACAAGATCGAGGAGGTCCGGCAGACAGGGGCCGATATTGTGGTTACGGCCTGCCAGCAGTGCGTCCGGACCATCAAGGGGAAGGTACGACGGGAAAAGCTCGATCTCGATGTCGTGGACATCACCGATATGGTGGTCAGGTCCATATCTCACGGATAAGGGTTCCGTAGCAATTTCCTTCAAAGGAGCGCGTTTTCCGCTCCGTCCATCACCTCTTTAGACTTGGCGCTTTTTAAGATATCCTGACGCGGACATTTCATGAAAGGGAACCATTATGGCTGACAAGACTGCACGACTGCCTTTATATGAAAATGACCCTTGGCTTTACTCCTCCCACTCGGCGGGGGAGGGAGGGGTGGGGGTGATTTTCATCTTTCGTTGTGCCCTGCCCGGGCATGGCGGTTAGTACGGCGAAAATCCGCTGACGCTGCGGTTTCCCGAATCTGTACCGACCCTGGAGATGAAATCGCTCCAGGAACTTTCGGACCCGGAGGGGGCTGTTTACGCCGTACTGGCCGATCCGATCGAGAACTCCCTGCTGACCGAGATGGACAATGGGAGGAAGAACGCCAGCGCGCTGATCTCCGATTTTACCCGGCCGGCCCCCAACAAGCAGAGATCACGGTGAATGGTATTCATTTTCATAACATATTGACATCATTGTCCGCATCTACTCACATAAAACTGTGCACAATGTAGTTTCATAATATATAACTTGCTTAAATAACAGCAACAATAAAAATTGAACAATAGGAGATGTTGGCGTGACTTTTTCTCCATTTCCGGGCGCAGTGCGGGAATGGGCTCCAACTAGTTGACAATAAATGGATTATTGGTAGGGCCTGAGCGAAACACAAAGGGGCATCTTATCAAGCATGTTTTCCTGGCTCTATGATTTGATGCAGTGCCTGGCCTTCCACTCACGGGAACGTTTGGCGGATATTTTCAAAGGATGCTATGATGACCATCGAGACATCAAGCAAATTCTGAACATGGTTACCAGAAAATCTGGATATCTCCGGTTGACTGGCGATACGCTGGTCATCATACTGGACAGGATTGAAAATCAGAAGCACCGCAACGCTGCAAACTAGTTCTCCAGACTGCTTAACCAAAAGGGCATCAGACTGGCTGGCCGCCTCAAGATAAAGCTAGCATTCCATCTAACCCTCATGCAGTAAGCCAGTACGACTCTAAGGGCTGTTGAGCATAATTCTAATTGAGAAAATTGGCGGTTTGTCGTGATTTCCCAACCCAAACCCTTTTCTTTCGCTGAACTACTTCACAACTCCTTCTCCCAAAGTGCCAACCTCCTTCCCAAGTAAATTGTATGGTCCCAAGCCCAAGGTCGCCACTCTGGCAAGAGAAACCGATTCTTCAGAGTAAACTCGATTCGCAAATGGAGCCATGCCATAAGAAATAAGGCAGGGCATTAACAGCTTTGTCGGGGGTTAAGGAAAAAAAGCGCGTTATCTGCCGGGGGATGCTCTGTCCGATCCAATTTTTTCGGCCTTTTTTTCAAGCAACGGTTCCAGGTCAATAAAAAACGCCTGATGTTGCCGTTCCGGGATCGTGAAGACCCAGCGTTTCAGTCGCTCGTTTTCTTCTGTTGTTTCTACGGCCGTTGTGGCCGCTTTGCTTTTGGCCCCGGCAGCAGCCTTATCTTCGGTCGTGGCAGTCTGATCAGCCTCCGGTCTCGCAGGCCCGGTGGGCTGATAACCGACTTCAAGCCGTATCCGGCAGGTAACGGTCGCCGAACAGGCCTTGCCCATATAAACCTGATAGACCCACCCGTCGAAAAGCGTGTAGTCCAGGCGCACAGAGGCATCTTTCCCGATCACTTCCGATGATGCCGAGGAGGCTTCCACATCGGTGATCTTGAGTGACGACAGGGCGTTTGACAATCGGTTAAGCGAGGATTTCTTGATATTCAGGTCCGTTGCAGGTTTAATCAGCTCAAGATCCTTCCCCCTGGCAGTACGCTCGAACAGATAGCGCACAGGGGTCTCCCCGGGTCCCAGACAGGTAATCTTTTGAATCTCCCCTGCATCGACCTGGACCGGGCTCTTTTCCAGCCATTCGGCCGGTCCCCCCTCAAGAGAGGACAGAATCTTATCGATCAGATAGATCTCAGGGGCCTCCCCCATCATCACGTACTGGCCATCCGGCGGGCCTTTCTGCGGGTCCTTGGCCCTGGTTTTACCCAAGACCATGTCGAGAAGACATTTTCCATTCGAGTTTGTCATCCGGACACGGGTCCCCTTCTCTTCATCCAGGGCATCGGCGTCATCAGGAGATTTGATAGAAAGACGTTTCAGTACCTTCTCAGAGGCATCGAATTTGCGTCCTATTTTGACCTCCTTAAGGATCCTCACAAACTCGGAGAGCTTGGCAAAATCCGCCGGATAGCCGAAACGCTCTTCCACAATCCACGAATCGGCCGGTTTTTTCAGGGAAACAGCAGACGTCGGCGTCTCGATGACAATTGAAGCAATATCATTGACCGGAAGCTGCTCCAGAAGGTAGGCGCCCATCTCTCCGGACGAGGAACGCATGTCCCGTGAATGGATGAGGAGGGCCCCCGCCCCTGCGAGGGCCACCAGAATGACCAATAGAATCACAAGTGTCCTCGGCTTCATTTTCTCCTGATCTTCCTCTGTCTATAGATGGCAAAGACAATTCCTGTAATGGCGACCAAAAAAGGCATCAGGAATATATTGATCCCTTTGAGTGTCGCGCCCAGGTTCTCGATCTCGGAGCGCAGGTTTTTTCGAACCTCTTTCAGTTGCCCATTGATCTTTTGCCGCTCCTCCTTGAACCGGGCGACCTCTGCCTCCTGCTCAGGGCTGATTATCATTTTCTGGGATCCGTCCTTCTGTTGCTCAAGCTGACGGAGCTTCTGATTGGTCTCCTCTATCTGTTTAACGAGTTCGTTTTCCTTTGACAGCCAGCGTTCCTGGGCCTTTCTCTTCAGCTCCAGTACCGCCGTAAAGGGCCTTTCCAGCTTTCCCCGGGACCTGAGCCCGATCAGATCCTCGCTCCCTGTGAGAATCTCTGCGGCATTGGAAAAAAAGTTCAGGTTATCGTTGAACATCTCCGAGACGGGCAGGCCGAAAAAATTACCCCGCTGCACATAAAACTGGTCGGCCAGCATATCCGCATCAGAGACAATGATAAGGGTCGAGGCCTTTTTCGCTTCTTTGAGATGGGGGCCCTTCAGCGCCTCAGGGGATTCAGCCGCGGGGTCCTCTGATTTGGGACGGCCTTCGGGAAAGGCGGTCTTGAACGTCCCTCGAACGTACACCACAAGGTTGAATGATTTCCCGGCCGGGACAAACCCCTTTTTGACGGCCTCCACACCCAGAAAGGCATTGAAGGCATCCGTCAGGGCGGCGTTGGCACTCGAATCCACCAGTGGCTCAAATTCATGGTCCATGTAGCCGGTCTTCTCGATCGCCCCGGCCACCGGGAAGAGCATGCTTTCGAGACCTGCGGTGACAACGTCCTTACGATTGAAAACCTCGCCCCTGGCCGATATCATCAGGGGATTGTCTTCCGTGCTGTTGCTCCCGGTGCTCACCCTGGTCGGCTGACCGAAATCGGCTACGGCCTTAGCCGGATCCATCGATATGCCCCATGCCTTAAAGACCTTATCCAAAGAAGTGCCTGAAGACCGCAGGAACTGCTGCTGCCCCGCTTCCCGGTCTGAAACGCACAGGGGGTCCATAAAGATGAGGGCATTACCGCCCGAGAGGACATACTGATCGATCGCGTACTCCAACTGGGAGCTGATATTTTTTGGATACACCACCATGAGGAGATCCAGGGACGAATCGATGGTCTGGACCAACGGGCTGATGGCCCGGACATCATAGATCTTCTTCATCTCCGTGACAAAGAGCCATTCCTCTTCCGGGGCCTGGCCCGGCATGGCCCTTCCCTTGGTCCCGAAGACCGGAAGACTGCTGATGATGCCGACCACCTTTTTTCCCGTTGTCTGAAGGCCCTGGATGATGCTGGTAAGATCGTATTCCAGCATCTGCTCCTTGGCCGGATCCAACCATGGAATAACCTCTTCCTGGTCCGCAGAAAAAAAGACCAGGCCGCAATAGACCTTCCCTCCCGGCGTCCTCATGGGCTCAACACCATACTTCTGGGCCCATTCCTCCTCATCCGAGTCAGGTTTCGGATCCACCATTTCCACCTTGATCCGGCCCTTGCCCTCGTGCCGGTATTCGGAGAGGAAATCTTCCACGTGTTTCGCATACACCTTGATGTTGGCCGGAACGTCGGGATTGCTCCTGGAGTAGAAAAACTTGATGGTGACCGGTTCCGTCATGGTGTCAAGGATGTGCCGCGTCCCATCGGAAAGGGAGTAGGCATTGTCTTCAGTGGCATCCCATCGAATCGTCGCATACGATGCAATGATGTTGACAAAGATCAGGACAAGGAACAGGAGCGCTAATCCCGTAACCGATACGAGCGCCTTTTTATAATCATAACCTTTCCCCGTTGCCATTGTCAGCGCCTCCTTCAGTTTGCCCTGCGGTTCTGCAGGATCACACCGTTTGCAAAAAGCATGAAAAATATGACGGAACCAAAATAGATCAGATCACGCAGGTCCGCGACCCCCCGTTCCATGGACGCGAAATGGGGCATGAAGCTGAATCCGGCGACCACATTCACCAGCCAGGCAGGGGCCCATCCGGTCAGGGCATCGGTTACCGGCGGCCACCCGGCCAAGACCAGGAACAGGCAGATGACCACGGAAAGGATGAAGCTGATCACCTGGTTCCGCGTCATGGCGGAGGTCATGGAGCCCACGCTCAGGTAGGCCCCGGCCATGAGAAAGCTACCGAAATACCCGCACACAATGGCCCCCATGTCCGGATCGCCTAAGTACAGGACCGTCAGGGCCATGGGAAAGGTCAGGATCAGCGCCACCCCGATGAAGAGCCATGCAGCCAGAAATTTTCCCACAATGACCTGCACAAGGGTGACCGGCAGGGTCAGGATAAGTTCGATGGTCCCGGTCCGGCGTTCCTCGGCCCACAACCGCATAGCCACAGCAGGCACCAAAAAGAGGAAGATCCAGGGATGCCACTCAAAAAAAACCCGCAGGTCTGCCTGGCCGATCTCATAGAAATGGCTCAGGGAAAAGGTGAAGAACCCGCACAGCATCAGAAAAATGACGATAAAGACATAGGCCACGGGCGACCCGAAATATCCGCCGAATTCCCGCATCAGGATCCCCGAAGTGTTCCTCACAAAATCATTCATAAATTACCCCATTCAGATCGTGTTAAAGGAGCTGGCTACGCAACCCGGTCCGTCGTTGTCGAATCCGACCGGGTGACCATCCGGAAGACCTCATCCAACCGGCCCTTTTCCATAAAAAATGTCTCTACAGAAGACCCCCTTTCAAACAGACGCCGGACAACCCGCTCCATCCCGCCGTCGCTGAGAGAAGCGGTTTCTTTCAGAAAGAGACGGAGCGTCATATCGGATTCGCTTTCACCCACCACCTCACTCCGATCGATCTCAGGCAGATCCTGAATGCCTTTAATCAGAGCATTTCCATCCTGCTTACGGACCGTCAGACCGATCGCCCCGTGGAGTGCCGACCTTTCCGTGAGCCCTTCGGGCGTATCATCCGCCACAATGTGACCCCGGGCGATGATGATGACCCGCTTGCATACCAGTTCCACCTCCTCCAAGATGTGGGTGGAAATGACGATGGCCTTGTCCCGGGACATGTCACGGATCATGGCGCGGACTTCATGTTTCTGGTTCGGATCGAGGCCATCCGTGGGTTCATCCATGATGAGATATTCGGGGTCATGGAGGATGCTCTGAGCAAAACAGACCCTCTGTTTATATCCCTTGGAAAGGGTATTGATGATCTGGTGCCGCACATCTGAGAGGAAACAGCGATCAAGGGTCTCCTGGACGCGCACCCGCTTGGCATCGCCGGAGAACCCCCGTATTCCGGCGATAAAGCCGAGGAACCCGGCAACCGTCATGTCAGGGTAGGCAGGGGCGTTCTCAGGGAGATACCCGATCTTTCTCCTGGCCCCCAGGCAGTCTTTAATGATATCGCTCCCGCCGATAACGGCCGTCCCGGCCGTGGGGGTTAGAAATCCGGTAATCATCCGCATGGTCGTCGATTTTCCTGCGGCATTGGGACCTAAAAACCCCAAGACCTCTCCCCGGTCCACGGTAAAAGAGATGTCGTTAACAGCGCCGGTTTCACCAAAATATTTACTGAGATGGTTTACCTCTATCATAGACAGACCTCATTGGTGCTGGATACTGGATACTGGATACTGGGTTCTTTTTTTTGGGAAGCTTGAAGTTAAGAGTTTGGAGTGCCTACAGTCAAGAACGAAAGAATTCCGATTTCACCTTCTAACTTCAAACTTTAGGCATTTTATTCACTTCTCTCACTACATACTCCATACTGCATACCGAGTGCGGGTTACGGGCGGCCGAATTGCAGATACGAGATAAATATAAACGTATAAGACCGGCAGTCAAGGCCGCTGCCCCGATTTTTTCGTCCCTTCAGCCTCTAATTTTCTGAGGTTTTCCCTTGCAAATGCGATTGTCTCATCCGGTTCCGGAGCCAATTTGTAGTATTGCACCGTCTTGTCCCTTTCGCCCATATCCCTGTAGTTGGAAGCGATGTTGGCGTAAGCAATGGCCGAACCGGGATTGAGTTCAAGTACCTTCTGGAATGCATCAATGGTCTTTTCATGCGCCTTCTGTTTGAAATGACAGAAACCCCGAAGCTTGTACACATCCGTCCGTTCGTCATCAATCTGCATGGCCTTTTCAAGGGCCTCCTGGAGGCAGGCCAGGGTGTTTGACAGGTCATTGCGTGCCATGTATGAAAGCCCCAGAAAGAATTTGACATAATACTTGTCCGGCAGCATGTGATCCATCTTTTTCACCTCCACACAGCCCATTCCGGGTCCCCTCTCTCTGCAATCAGTTTGGCCGTGAACATCCCGATGCTGGTGCCCTCGGCCCTCTCCCTGAAATGGACCCCGGGCACGATGGTATATAATGCGGGGATCCCCAATTTGGGATGCATCACGTCTACGACAACGATTTCCATTCCTGTTTGGGCCACTGCCCCAATGCAGTTTTCCACCTCCGCCCGAATATTTTTGTGGGAGAAATCGGGGAGGCGCAGAATATCGACGCGTTCATCGGGATGGAGGACAAAATCGGCCCCGGACAAGTCCCGGAATTTAGGAAGACCATTGGCCACATAATTGGACCCTGAATTAAAATCGCAGGCCAGTTGGGCCACCTCGGTCAGGGTGCGGCGCAAGGCCTTCTGGGGATCGGGCGTGGCGCCTGCGGTTCAGACGATCTCACTTTTTTCCGGAAAAGTGGCCGGATCATAGGCAAGAACCCCGACCGAAGGGATCCCCATGCTGAATGTGAAATCCGAGGTGAAAACCCGGATGCCCGTCTTATGGTACTTTCCAATCATCTCCGCGACAAGGGGATCGGTTACACTGTCTAGATCAATGGTCGCCGTCTTCAGCCTCCCTCTGGTGAAAAGGGACAACACTTGCCACTCCACTACCTCGCAGATACCCTGAAGGATCATCTCCTCCGCACCATTTCCGGCAGAGGCCCCATTAAATTCGTTGATGGCAAAAAACCAGTCAAAGGGGATCAGAAAGGATTCCTATTTCGTCATATTGTAACCCCAGGTCCATCTGAGCGGCAACAGCGAAAACATCTCCCGCGCCGCATCCAGATCATCGGATTCATCATGGACCGATCGGGCTGGCATCTCAAAAGGAAGTGCCCGGTCTCTGATATTCCGGTATTCCTCAACCATGGAGTTTTCAGAATCTCTGGAGAAGCTGAAAAAACTGAACCGCTCCGCCAGCTCCATGACCGCGCTCACCTCGGACTGATTGGGCGTGTCCCCCTTCCACATCTGCTTCCGTGTCCCGATGCTGGCCCTGGCATCCCGGCCGCATATGTTGAAATAGACCGGGATATCCAGGCTCTGAAGCCTCTCCCTGAAACGCCGGGCCGTTTCCTCAGGGGATACGATCTTGTCCTGGTCAAGGGTGTACCTCTTGTAGGCGTCTTTCAATACAATTTGATGATTCAAGTAATATCTCCTCCTTTGTGAAATTACAACCCGTCCCAAGGTCCCTCTCCTAATCCTTTGGCGCAGCCATGCCGGGGAAAGGAAATGGCTCTCACCCGTGCAGGCGCTGAGAGGACCTTACTCATCGATGGCCCACGACACTTACCTTATAAGACGGTCATGCCGGTTACTATGTTTATGCTTCTGCTGCAGGGGATCGCCAATTTTGTTCGTGACTATTACGAGTTGAAGGGAGAAAAGATATGAATCCCGAAACCCTCGCCATGGTGATGTTCGGAACTCTTTTTGTGACGCTTTTTCTGGGCCACCCTCTGGCCTTCTCCCTTGGAATCCTCGCCCTCGTCTTCGGAGTCCTGGGCTGGGGAGGCGATGTTGATGTGGTATTTAACCTCCTTGCCAACCGGGCTTACGGGGTCATGGAGGAATATGTGCTGGTCGCAGTGCCCCTCTTCATATTCATGGCCCAGGTGCTTGATTCCACAGGTATCGCCGAGAGGCTTTTTGAAAGCATGCACATCATAATGGGCCCTGTTCGTGGAGGTCTTGCCCTGGCGGTGATCATAGCCTGCACCATCTTTGCCGCCACCGCAGGCGTTGTGGGTGCTACGGAGGTATCCGTAGGGCTTCTTGCCGTGCCAGCCCTCATGGCCAAGAAATATCATATTCCCCTCATAGCAGGCTCCATCTGTGCAGGAGGGACACTGGGAATTATCATCCCCCCCAGCATAATGCTCGTTGTCTATGGAAGCCTTGCCGCCCTTTCGGTAGGTCATCTTTATGCGGCGGCCTTCGGACCGGGGATGCTTCTTTCGCTTCTCTATGTCCTGTATATCGCCGTCGCGTGCGCAATAAAGCCCGAATACGGCCCTCCTCTTCCCAAAGAGGAAAGGATTTACTCAATTGGATATAAGGTAAAGGTCTTCATAACCTCTCTCTTCCCGGCGATCGTCCTAGTGGTGGTGGTGCTGGGAAGCATCCTTGCAGGAGTTGCCACCCCCACTGAAGCGGCGGGCATGGGATGCGCAGGCGCTGTTCTCTTGGCACTTCTTTACAGAAAATTAAGTTGGAAGGCCCTATACGATGCATCATGGGCTACCTTTCTTACCACCGCAATGGTCATGACCCTGTTTTTGGGCGGAAACGCATTCCAGGCAGTTTTCATGGGGCTTGGCGGTGGGGAGATGGTGACAAACATGCTGGTCGGGACCGAGGCCGGATACTATGGAGTCCTTTTCATCATGATGGGGATAGTCTTCTTCCTCGGCATGTTTATTGACTGGCTGGGGATTCTTCTCATAGTCATACCCATATTCATGCCTGTCGCCATGGAGATGGGCTTTAACCAGATATGGTTTTCCATCCTGATATGCATAAATCTGCAGATGGCCTTTCTGACACCCCCCTTCGGATATTCACTTTTCTACCTGAGGGGAATCGCGCCGCCTGAGATGACCATAGTGCACATATACAAAGGGGTTCTTCCATTTATCTGCCTCCAGTGGGTGGCGCTTATCCTGTGCATACTTTTTCCCGATATTATTCTCTGGCTTCCCAAGGTTGCCTTCGGAGCAGGGGCAATCAGATAGAAACCCAAGGCCCGGATATGGGTTAGGCCTATCTGGGCCTTTTCAAGAAAAGGGAGAAAACGGCCCCGGCAAAAGAAATCCCCGCAGCAACCAGAAACGGGACCGTGAAGGACTGGGTCTTGTCAGCAAGATAACCACCCAGGGCGGGCCCCAGTGCCTGGCCTATTCCAAAAAAAAGCGTTATGAAACCAAGGCCCGCTGGCGCAAGCCTCGGGCCTACCATATCCCCGGCGGCTGCCGCCATGATGGTTGGTATGCTCCAGGCAGTAAGACCAAAGAGGACGGCCGATATGTAAAAGCCTGTCTCCATTTTGAGAGTTGCATAAACGAGATAGGATATCCCCAGGACAAGATATGCAAGGGCCGCCCCCCGGCTTCGGCCGAGGCGGTCGGAAATGCCGCCCCAAATTACCCCGCAAAAGATGCTCAAACCACCTACCATGGCCCAGAGGCTTCCTGCCCACGCCTGGCTGTATCCCATCTCCTTTACAAGATATGCCGCAAAAAATACCATATAGATGATGTAGGACATGCCGTAGAAGAAATAGACAAGACCCAGGTACCAGACCTGCCCCTTTGAATAGACAGTCCCCCATGCAAGGGATGAAGCCCTTTTCTGATGGGGGATCCCGGCCGGCGGAGTCTGGGAAGGGACATCTCCGACCGGCTGAAGCCCCTTTTCCTCGGGCCTGCTTCTGACAAAAACAAAGACTATCACTGCGATGACGATAACCGCGCAACCAAGCACATACCATGAAGTGCGCCATCCTTCCGCCCCAAAGGAACTGAGAAGCGGCGGCACAACGAGGCCTGAGATGAGAGTGCCTGCCCCTATTCCGGCAGAGACAATACCGGTTGCAAAGCCCCTCCTCCTGACGGCAAACCAGGCTGAACCCAGGGCCATGGCCGGCACATAGGCGGCGCCGTTTCCGAGCCCGGTCATCAGCCGCATGGCGAATGCGAATCCGAACGTCTGGCTTAGTCCTGTCAATATCATGGTAATCCCCATAAGGAGGAGGGCAAGTGTTATGACGATCCTGGTGCCGAACCTGGCAGCCAGAAAACCGCCGATTATGGCCATCGCAAGATAACCGATGAAGTTTCCCGTTCCCAGGAGGCCCAGTTGGGTATAATCGAACTTGAGTCCGTCCTTCATGGCCGGAAGGATGATGGTATAGGCCATCCTGCCGAAGCCGTGGGCCGCTATGGCCGTTAGCAGTCCCATTGCTATGACTATCCATCCATAGTGGATTCTTTTTCCTGCCATCTCCTGTTTTCCTCCTGTCATCATTACGTTCGCTAAAATAAGCCTGCTGTGAAGATTCCCCCGCGGTATCGTGGTTGAAATTGAGAAAGACAGAAAAGAATCATCGTTAAAATACGATACCGATATAGCCCTCCAAGCATTTTCCCGGCCGGAGGTGGCCTTTCGGCCATGAAGAAGATTGCGCAGTATCAGCTCAATAATTGGGGGATGGCTTTGCGCAGATCAGGACATACAGACCAGGAATCAGCTTCTGTAGGTGCGGCTGAAGCCGCACCTACCCCGGGTTTTTGAACTCATACATTGCGCAGATAAGTATGCCAATAAATACGATCTATTCAAGATATATTCGCATGTACTCAGGCAAGGCTGAATATTATTTATTGAGCAAGCCTTGTAACACACGGCATTCGGCCTTATCCTGTGCCACACAGATATATCAGTTGGCCTATACAAGGAGAAGGAATTGCTCGAACAAATAAAGGCCCGTGACGAAACACCAAAGCAAAACCGCTATTTTTACGGTTATGTAGTGGTAGCGACATCCTTTGCCATCCAGGTGATAGGGTGGGGCATACACAACAGCTACGGCGTTTTCTTTAATCCGATCATAAAGGAATTCGGATGGAGCAGGGCATCCGTGGCGGGCGCAGCATCCATAAGCATACTTGTCCACGGCCTCTTGAGCATATTCGTCGGCGCCCTTAACGATCGAATCGGTCCCAGGCTGATCATGACCGGATGCGGGCTGCTGATGGGTTCAGGTTATCTTCTTATGGCAAAGGCGGACAACCTCTGGGAGATATACCTCTATTACGGGATCATAATAGGGATGGGGGTGAGCGGGACCGATGTGGTGCTCCTTTCCACTGTTGCCCGCTGGTTTATCCGCCTTAGAGGGGCCATGAGCGGGATATTGAAGGTAGGAACCGGCCTCGGCATGGTGATCGCCCCCATCTTCATCACCATTCTCCTTGCACTCTATCCCTGGCGTACCTGCTTTGCCATCCTGGGAGCCATAATTGCAGTTTCTTATGTGGTTCTGGCACAGTTTCTGGTAAGAGATCCGGCCTTAAAAGGTCAGTCGGCAGACAATGCAGGACCAATCGGTTCCGCTTGCGGCCGTTTGGCCGAAGAGGGGTTGACCTATCGGGAGGCGATCCTGACAAGACAATTCTGGTCCCTTTGCCTGATATGCGTTCTTACGGTTGCCTGCACATATACTATGCTGATGCACCTTGTTCCACACCTCATAGATACCGGCATGACCCCTGCGAAGGCCGCAACGGTGCTCTCCACATTAGGGGCCGTAAGCATCGTGGGAAGACTTGTGATGGGTGCCGCGGCAGACAGGATAGGGGCTAAAATGGCCCTGGCCTTTACCTTTGCCATGATGTTTACCGGGCTCATAGTGCTTAACAAAGCAGGGTCGGCCTTGATGTATTATCTGTTTGCAGTAATCCACGGATTCGCCCACGGCGCGTTTTTCGCCCTCATGTCCCCGGCAGTTGCAGCCTTTTTCGGCACAAGATCACATGGAATTCTTTTGGGAAGCGTCATTTTCAGCGGCACCATAGGAGGCGCAGCAGGGCCTATACTGGGAGGCCATCTCTTCGATGTAACTGGCACCTATAGCGTGCTTTTTATGGTACTTGCGGGCGCAAGCCTCGGCGCCTTCACCCTTGCACTTTCCCTTTCACCCAAGGCGCAAAGATCCTGAATAGATTTTGAATCATCGATACTCTCGTAACACTTTTGTTGACCTCCATGCCGGACATGCACCGACAGGCGCAAAAGGCCGGGCAGCGGAACAAGCAGTGTGACCGGGCTATGCAACCTCCGCGAATCTCCCTTTTACCGCATGGCACACGGGACAGTTATCCGGCACCTCGTTTTCGCTTATATATCCGCATATTCTACAGACATATAAGGTCGCCTCGACTTCAGAATCCCCGGTCTCAGTTACCCTGCGAAAAAGATCAAGGTGACGGGAGGAAACCTTCATGGTCTGGTTGAAGGCCTTCTTGACGGCCCACGGCGCCCCCTCCGCCTCCTTTGCCATGCCGGGATAAATATCTTCCAGTGCCCTTTTTTCGTTTTCCAGGGCCTCAGATAGATTCTCCTTCGTAGAGCCGATCTTTCCCTTCATGTGGCCGAGGAATCTTCTCGCCTGGGCCGACTTGGCATCGGCAATGGCCCTGAACAGCCTCGCCAAATCCTTTCTCCCCTCTTTTTGCGCCTGAAAGGCAAAGGCCCTGTTTCTGGCGGCAGCCATTGATTCTATGTTAAAAGCCTTCCCGATATTATCTGAAATCTTTTTCCCCATACGGTTTTCCCCCCTGCTCTCACTTGTCCAGAAGATATCTTGAAGCTTATCAAAGATGGCTCCGTTATACAAATCAGAGGTCAGGCCCTGGGGTTCCTGCTCCCTAACCGTGGTCCGGGACGGGCTTTGTCCATACGCTCATGAAAGAAATATTTTGTCGCCCCCGCTAATGAAAATCCTCCTCCGGCTCTACACTCTACGAGGTCGAGGATTTCCCTCCCCCCGCGCGGGGGAAGGTTGGGGGTGGGGGGTGTATTTTCACGGTAAATGGCTCAAGACGCCAAGTCCTTATCATATTAACAAAAGCTGCAATACATAAGCGGCTGGAAAGAAGACTCTCCCCGATTTATCGAGAAAATACAATTGTCCCTTGCCGCCAGCTTGTTAATGGGGGAAGATCAAGAAAAATCAGATCTGGAAAAGGAGATAAAACTGTAAAAATGAAGGGCGTCCCCCTTCTTATCAATCCATGGATATATGATTTCGCGGCCCATGACCTGTGGGCTAAGCCCCTGGGTCTTTTGACCATAGCATCGGCGCTGCGAAGCAGGGCTTTTTCGGTTCGCGTCATAGACTGCATGGATATGCATCATCCCTCAATAGAAAAAGACGAAGTCTTAAGACTGAAAAAAGGGCCGTACGGTACAGGGAAATTTCGCAAAGAAGCGATAACAAAACCCACCGCGCTTTCCCATGTAAGGAGGCGTTACAGCAGATACGGAATAAGCATGGAGGCATTTCTGGCTGATCTTTCATCTGTTGAGACGCCTTCGGTAATCATAGTAACATCGCTCATGACCTACTGGTATCCCGGAGTTGCGGAGGCAATCAGGGCGGCACGCTCGGTTCATCCCCATGTCCCGGTCATCCTGGGGGGGATATATGCCAGGCTCTGTCCGGAGCATGCAAAGGCTTTTGCAGTACCTGATCTGGTCTGGGACGGTTCGGATGAGACCAGCTTTATCGAGGCCTTTATCAAGAAACAGGGATTTCTTCCCCAACCGACATCGGAAGATTTGGCGCCCCACCCTTACCCTGCCTTTGATCTCCTTCACGGCCTGGATTACGTCTGTATCCGGACTTCAAGCGGTTGTCCCTTTGACTGCCGTTACTGCGCAAGCCGTTTCCTGAATCCGTCCTTTTCGCGCAGGGCTTCGGAGGAAGTCTTAAGGGAGATCCTCTACTGGAGCGAAGAATACGGCATAAAGGATTTCGCCTTCTATGATGACGCCCTTCTCCCGGGCGGAGATGGCGCCGTGGAAGATCTTCTGAGAGGAATCATGCGTCTAGAAAAGGACCTCCGTTTTCACACCCCCAACGCCCTTCATGCAACGCGGATTACTCCACGCCTGGCGCATCTCCTTTTTGAAGCAGGATTCAAGACAATAAGACTCGGGCTTGAGACGGCTGACTTTTCTCTGCGGATGAAGCTTGACCACAAGCTTAAGGAAGGGGAGTTTGAAAACGCGGTTGAGGCCCTATTTAAAGCGGGATTCAGGGCAGATGATATAGGGGCCTACGTGCTTGCCGGTCTTCCCGATCAGTCGCCGGAGGATGTCTATAACACTCTTTACTTTCTTGATAGCGTGGGGATAATGCCCTTTATAGCCGAATACTCACCCATACCGCATACGGCGCTATGGGAGAGAGCGGTCGCAGTCTCCAGATACGATATATTACGAGAACCCCTCTATCACAACAACACACTCCTTCCATGCTGGAGTGAGCCGCAGCGTGCCGATTATGTAGGGATAAGAAGGGCTGCTCAGGCCGTAAGGGACAAGGTGCGATGCTCGAATCATGGTGAGGGGCACAGATTCTCCGCTTAGAAAACAGGCTGGATTCCCCTTAAAGATGGAACTATCTCAATAAAATGGAGGAACACGTGGGCAAACCCAAAAATGCTTTTGAAATATATAAACTTCTTGAAAAATCCAACTGTGGAGAATGCGGTGAGAAGACCTGCCTTGCATTTGCAGGGGCGGTACTCAGGGAAAGGCGAAAGGCATCCGAATGCCCCAGGCTTGACCCTCAGACGGCTAAGATGCTCGATGATAAAGACCCCAACGAAAAGGGCACTGAGGGGGAAGGAATATCATATCTGGAGACGCTGAAATCCGCCATATCCGGAATTGATCTTGCCGTGGCGGCTAAAAGGATCAAGGCGCAATACGCGGCAGGAAGGCTCACCATCAAGGTCATGGGAAAAGATTTCAGCGTTGATCAAAAAGGCAATCTTTTCTCTGAGATCCATATTAACCCCTGGATCGCGGTACCCTTCCTCAATCACCTTTTGAATGGAAGAGGGACAGAGCCGACGGGGGACTGGGTGTCCTTCAGGGAGCTCAAGGAAGGCCGTGAGCGCTATCCTCTTTTCAGCAAAAGGTGCGAGCAAGCCCTTAAGCAGGTTGCGGACGTATATACGGATCTCTTCGACGATATGGTGCATCTCTTCGGCGGCAGGAAGGTGGAGCCTCAATTTCGATCGGACATATCGGTTGTGCTGCATCCGCTTCCTCTTGTGCCGATGATGGTCTGCTACTGGCTGCCGGATGAGGAGATGGCGTCATCCATAAACGTTTTTTTTGATAAGACCGCCGACGAGAACCTGGACATTGATTCCGTCTTCGATCTTGGGGTCGGATTTGCCCGCATGGCCAGGGCAATCGGTATAAGACACGGCTTTGCAGCTAACGGTTGACAAAGGATTCTGATTCGTTCTAATTAACCCTCATGCCTTGAAAGCAGCACAAGTAAGAATGAAAATGCCGCATGTGATTCCGGACTTGATCTGGAATCCATGTGTAAAAGACTGGATACCGGCCTACACCGGTATGATGATGTATTTTCATATAAAAGCATAATCAAAAGCGAAGCATCCTTACGAGATGATCAAGATCGGTATGATATGGCGAAGGGGAGGGAATTAATCTGTAACGACTCAAGCATAAAGGAGTAAGTCCATGGGCAGGAAAAGGACACTCGGCTTCAAATTGATCGCAGGATTCTCAGTGGTAGCGGTTGTCACCCTGGCTCTCGGCGCTTTCGGCTATTTCCAATCCGCCAAAGGTGAAAGGGCCATAAGGGAAATAGGCCAGGAAAGACTGCCATCCCTGGACAGCCTCCTTTTCATAAGTTCTTCCGCAGAAAGCATTAACGCATCCTTAAGAATCCTTGCTATTCCGGGGCTTGCACAGGATGTTCGTAAGGAGCAGTACACCTCATTGAAATCCGGTATGGAAAAGGCAGACCAGGGCATAAGTAAATATGAAGGGCTTCCAAAGACTGCTGAAGAAAAAGCCGCATGGACTGAGTTTAAGGCTGCATGGCTTATTTGGATAAAGGAAATTGAAAAGGCTATCGAGCTGGGTCATCTCTTCGATAAATCCGGCATAACGGACCCGGTGGATATTAAACTTACTCTTGAAATATTCAAGGGCGAAATAAACGGTTTGGTATTGCAGGTTAAGGAATTCCTCCAGGAGTCAAAGGAGTTGAAAGGGGGAGAAAGCGCCTCGGAGTGCCCTCTAGGCAAATGGTCTTCCTCATACAAAAACGACAACGATCAGTTCATGAAGCACGTCCAATCTCTTGCCGAGCCGCACAAGAAGCTGCACGGGACGGTGGCAGGGATTAAAAAGCTCGTAAGCGAACAGGCATTTCTTGATGCCAACATGTTATTTGAAAAGGATCTTCTCCAGGCGTCGGAGTCCTGCCTTTCGGTCCTCAACAGCATGACAAACGCGGCAGAGGATTCCCTCAAATTGATAGTGAAGCTCCAGGAGAACATCACAGGCCCTGTCAAGAAGGCACAGGCCAGCGCCTTCCAGCCCATGGGAAGGCTCCTTACCATGAACCGTGCGGCAGCGTCCCAAACAACAGCAGCCTTTGAAAGACAGGCCCGCATCATGAAGATCGTATCCGGGGCTGTAGCAATAGGAGGCGCCTTACTCGCATTGGCGCTCGGGCTCATTGTTACGCGCTCCGTCACAAGGCCGATCAAGAGGGTTATAGATGGGCTGGGCCAGGGGGCAGAAGAGGTGCAGTCAGCGGCAGGCCAGGTGGCCTCCGCAGGCCAGAGCCTTGCAGAGGGGACCTCCGAGCAGGCCTCCGCATTGGAGGAGACCTCATCCTCACTTGAAGAAATGTCTTCCATGACTAAGAGAAATGCAGAGAGCGCCCTTGAGGCAAACAAGCTTATGGCCGGGGCAAATGAGGTGGTCGGAAAGGCCGATCAATCCATGGATATGCTTACCAAGTCCATGCTTGAGATATCCAAGGCCGGCGAGGAGACCAGCAAGATCATAAAGACCATAGACGAGATAGCATTTCAGACAAATCTCCTGGCCCTCAATGCGGCGGTGGAGGCAGCGCGGGCGGGAGAAGCAGGAGCGGGCTTTGCCGTTGTGGCAGATGAGGTGAGAAATCTCGCAATGCGCGCGGCCGAAGCAGCCAGAATAACATCCGGGCTTATTGAAGGGACGGTCGCCAAGGTTAAAGAAGGCGCCGGCCATGTAGAGGGCGCAAACAAGGCCTTCAAGCAGGTGGCCAAAGCCGCCGCTAAAGTGGCGGATTTCGTGGCCCAGATAAGCGAGGGATCATCCGAACAGGCCCAGGGGATAGAGCAGATCAACAAGGCCGTATCCGAACTGGACAAGGTGACCCAGCAAAACGCCGCAGGCGCAGAGCTGGCAGCCTCAGCAGCCCAGCAGATGAGTTCCCAGGCAGTGGAACTGGAATCCCTTGTTCAGGAACTGGCGCAGATGGTCGGAGCCGATAGAACCAAGGAAGCCATTGGAACGAAAGGGCTGCAGGAGTCAATAAATCAGAGAGCGGTTCCAGGGTCTAAGGCCCTTGCACTTGCCCGAATTGGAAAGGCCGTGCATACGGCCCCTGCGTCAAGCGCCGCAAACGAGGTAAGGCCTGAGCAGGTGATCCCGCTTGATGAAGATGAGTTCAAGAACTTTTAATCCGCCAAGCTGCTGTCAAACCTGCCCCGACGCCCCGCACGCAGATAATGGATGGAGGTGATGTTTTTTGGCCTTGCACAGATGCACCGGTTGCCCGTTGAGAAAGAGGCACGACAAAAATCCCGGCTCTGTCCTTGGAAGGCTGTGGAGGTGGCATACCCGATGGTGCCCTGGCTGGAAAGGGTATCTCAAGTCCCTGCCCGAGGCCGAAAGGCGCTTGATCAAAGACCGATACGTCGAACCGAAGACGACCGATGGCCCGGATTAATGAAAGCCACGCCATGAACCCGCCTCTCCATCCCCCTTACTTGAGCTTCATCGTGCGCCTTACCTGGTGTCCATCCGGAAATGAGATAGTTTTGTCGAGTTCAAGGTGGGCGATAATTTTAACCACAGGAATACATTGAGGTATTTCGAGGATTAAAATTTGAGCCCAACGCCGAAATCGGTGAAAATAGCCATTTACTGATGGATACTACCCAGAAGACTGACCAAGGATCATGCCCCCAGGGGCTAAACGAAGCGTGGAAATCACCACCAGGCAAGAGAGATTTTCATATAAACCGAGAGGTATCAGTTATGAAACTCATTGATGTATCCGATTCGAGTATGGTTCTTCAGGGCTCAGCGCAAAGTGTATTCTTTCGCCGGCTCTAGTGGCGTAAGGCCTTATCCCGACATAGCAAATCTGTAAAAGCTAAGGGCGTGCCCCTATCGGGTTTTAAACTGCGCGGTGGCGGCGGAGAGCTGTTGGGCGGTGGCGGCGTATTCCTGGGTGGATTTGTCCATGTCGGCAACCGCCTTGTTTATCTGCTCGATGCCTGAGGCCTGTTCTCTGGAGGCGCCTGCTATGGAGGCCACAAGTTCTGCGGCCTTTTCAACGGAAGAGATAACCTCTGAGACTGCTACGGCCGTCTCCTTGGAAATGCCTGCGCCTTCCTCCACGCTCCGTGCCGTACCTGACAGTAGATCAGCAGTATTTCGCGCGGACTCGGCAGCCCGCATCGCAAGAGACCTTACCTCGTTTGCGACCACCGCAAATCCAGCCCCCGCATCCCCTGCCCTTGCCGCCTCAACTGCCGCATTCAGAGCTAGCAGATTGGTCTGAAAGGCTATTTCATCAATGTTCTTTACCACCTTTGAGGTCTCTTCGCTCGCCCTGGAGATATTGGCCATGGATTCTGTCAGAAGCGTCATGGACTTTTTTGCCTGGGAAGCAAGACGATTTGCCTCTTTCATAAGTTCGTCAGCCCCCTGAGCGTCCTGGGAGTTTCGCTGCGTCATGGAGGACATCTCTTCAAGCGAAGCGCTTGTCTCTTCAAGCGAAGCGGCCTGGCCGGTAGCTGACGAGCTGATCTTAGCAGATGCGGCGGCGATCTCTCCTATCATATCGCACAGGCTTTGATTTACCAGATTCATCCTTGCAGTCATGTGACTGAGTTCGGTTCTACCCCGGACCTCAAGCCTGTGACTAAGGTCTCCTTGACGCATCCTTCCTGCAAGTTCAAGGAGCCTGACTACCGGCCTGTTTACCATGCGCTGAAACAGGAGATAGATCACTATTATCAGGGCCGCACATCCCGCCGCACCCATAATCAGACTTTTATTGCGTGTAAACAAGACCGCATCCAAGGCCTCCTGTGCGGATGTGCGCACTTGCAGACCTCCAAGTACCTTTCTTGAGCCGCCGTGGCAGTGGTGGCAAGATGCCTCATTCAATATGGGCCTGAAGGTGCTTACATAGTAAGCCCCATCTATCATTTCATCAAACATGCCACCCGTGTCCGCTCCGTCCTTCAGCAATCCGGAAACCACTGACTTTGCTTCTTCGTTGTGAAGAAACGCTGAAATATCCTTTCCTGCAGAGGAATTCATGGTCGTAAATGTTATAGAGCCGTTGAAGGCAAATATGGAGACATCCATCCCCGGCATCTTCTCCTTGAGTCTCTTAAGCTGTGACTTCACCTCGCTGTTTCTTCCAGCGGCCAGCAAGTCAAATATGCCTCCCTCAATAGCGGCAGCGAGCATCCCGTTGGCAATTCTGCTCTGGCCGCGGATGGATTCCTCCTGCGAACGGATATTGAACCAGATGACCGATCCAACCACGACAACCAGAATTAAGGTCAGGATGCTTACAACCCTTATCCATAGTTTTTGGGTAAGGATAAGGAAGATGTTCTGTTTCATAGGGATCAGCCTTTCATTTACCAATGATGAATCAATGGCCGCCTGAATAGAGGATCGGCTTGAAGCCGAATGCGGCCACCCTTTCGGAGTTGTGACAGCGGTTGCAGACCTTCAGGGATACCTTGACTTTCAAGTCCGAAGGGTCTCCGCTCTCCGCGTGGATGCTGCCTGCTCCATGGCATACCTCGCACCCGGGATTCTTGAGATGGGGGGTTTTCTCAGCGGACCTGAACCCTCCAGGCTCCCCATATCCTGTTGTGTGACACTTGAAGCAATCCCTGAACTCTGAATCGGAGAGCTTCTTTTGCATCCTGAGGATGTTGGCAAAGGAACCCGCCTTCTTTGAATTGGCCATGAAACTCTTAAACTGGGCATCATGACATTCCTTGCATGCCTCTGATCCGACGTATAGGACATTCCGCTCTTGAGCTTCACCGCCTGCGGCAAAGCAGGACACCCACATTATCCCGAAACAAATTAGAATAGCGATTGATTTGAGCATCTTATCAGATCTCCCGATGAGAAGGCAGGACAACCATGCGATCTTGTCGAAGGCGAACTTAGTATGGTGGGATTTTTTTGTCAACTATCAGGGTTCATGGCGAGTTACCTTAGAAACATAGACCCGGCATATTCATCTGAGGAAATGATCCCTAAATGGCCCGCGCCTTAAGAGACTTCCTTAGAAAGGTTGTGCTTCTGCATCTTGTAGCGCAGGACCCTCTCACTTATCCCCAGGCGCTCTGCAGCCCTGGTCTGTACCCAGTTACTCTCGGTCAGGGAGGCCCTTATTAGCGCCTTCTCCAGATTCTCCAGACGTTCCGTGAGGCTTCCCTGGGTAGTAAGGCTATGGTGACGGATCTCTTCGGGCAGATCCGAGGGCCTTATGAGGCTGCTTCTCACCATGGTAACAGTGCGCTGGATCACGTGCTCAAGCTCCCGGACATTTCCCGGAAACGGATACTTGACAAGCATATCCATCGCCTCTGGGGTCATCCGAACGGGCCCCTTCCCGTACTTCTCTACAAAGAAGGCTACAAGGTCGGGGATATCCTCCTTTCTTTCCCGCAGGGAAGGCGTTTTGATTTCAAGCACCTTTACCCTATAAAATAGATCCTGCCTGAACCGGCCCTCATCCGCCGACTGCTTAAGATCCTTGTTGGTAGCCGAGATAAGCCTCACGTTTACCGGCAGGCTCTTTTCGCTCCCGACCCGAGATATCTTTCCCTCCTGAATCACCCTTAGGAGTTTCGGCTGGAGAAGAAGGGGCATCTCGCCTATCTCGTCCAGGAAGAGGCTACCGCCGTCGGCAAGCTCAAACCGGCCCTTTCTATCGCTCACGGCTCCGGTAAATGAACCTTTTTCATGGCCGAACAGTTCGCTTTCAAAAAGGTTTTCCGGTATAGCAGCGCAGTTGAGATCAACAAAAGGATGATCCCGTCTTGAACTCAAGTGATGTATGAGCCTTGCCATGACTTCCTTGCCTGTCCCAGTCTCACCCTCTATCAGGACGGGCCAGTCCGTGTCAGAGACTCTTCGAACAGCCGAGAGCACCTTTTGCATGGCTGGACTTCGGGCAATCACCTTGAGGGGCAGCGGCCTGCGCTCAAGCTCATCCTCGACAACAAGCAGGTCCTCATCAACACCCATGTCGCTATCCAGTGCGTTTATCTTTTCAAGGAGAAGTTTGAGATCCAGGGGCTTTTCCAGAAACTCATCGGCGCCGTCTTTCATGGCCCCCACAGCAGTGTGCACATCGGCGTAGGCTGTAACCATGATGATCCTGGCCATCGGATTGGCCTCCTTCATGGCCTTAAGCACCTTATCCCCGCTGGGGCCGGGCATTCGCTGATCCAGGAGCACCACGCGCACGGGCTCTCTGAGAAATATCTTAAGGCCCTCATCGCCATTTGGGGCAGAAAATACCTTAACACCCTGTTTTTTAAGGAATCCTGTCAGAAGTTCCACTTGGACGGGATCATCGTCCACCACAAGGACAGTCATGCGGCCGCCAACGGGCCTTCGGAGGCGTTTGATGAACGAACCCATTGGCCCTTCCAAAGAGGGAGATAGAAGGTTATATTCAGTTGATCCTTTTCAAGGATACGCGCGGTCATCCTTCCGCTGTGGGCCTTGATGATACGGCTCGCAATGGATAGCCCCAAGCCTGTGCCGTCTGCCTTTGTGGTAAAGTAGGGTTCAAAGATGCCGTCAAGGTCATCCGGTGAAAGCGCAAATCCGGAGTTCCTTACGTTTAGAAACCCCTCCTCCCCATCCCGTCCGCTCGATACTGCCATGAATCCTCCTTCCGGCTGGGCCTCAATTGCGTTTTTTACTAAATTATCAACTACCTGTCCCAGGAGGGATGGGTCCCCTGCGACCGGTTCTTTCAGCCAAGGCTCAAGCACAAATCTTATTCCAGCGAGTACTGCTCGGTCTCGGTATAGTTCAAGACAGTTTTTCACGAGCGCCTCCAACGATACTTCCTCGATTCGAGGTCTGGGCGGTCTCGCATAGCGTAAAAGTCCGGTTACGGTTGCATTGGCCCTGCACACCGCGCTTGACATAAGCTCCATGAGCCGTCTGTTTTCAGATGAAAGAAGTGGAGACTCCACCTGGAGCCTCTGAAGGCCCATATTAACAGCGTTGAGTGAATTCTTTATCTCATGGCTTATTGCGGCAGCGGCCCTCCCGAGGGATGCCTCCTCTCTCGATCTGGATAGCTCCCTTTCAAAGCTCCTTACCCCGGCAAGCTCTCTTTTCTGCCCCCTGTAAAGCAGGAAGGAAAGAATCGCTCCGAACAGGGCCAGGGCCGTGCTGAAAATGAAAAACCCCCTCCATAACCTTATCTTGAAAAGTGTCAGATAATCCGCATCCACCCCCACTGAAAGAGAGGATGAAGCTACGGGAAGAATGACTTCGACCACGTCTTTTCCAGACTCCTCATCCTCCAAGAGCTTCAGTTTTCCCCATTCGGAGCCATCCTGATCTTGCTTGCCGAGCTTTACATAGGCTATGCCGGGCATCGTAGAGAGGACCTTGGCCATTTTGGCAAGTCCCATCTGTTCCTGCAGTTCCTCAAGACGAAGGGCCTCTGATCCTATCGCCACACATGCCTCGCTTTCTTCCGCAGGCCATAGTAGGCGATAGAGGTGCTCCCCCTGTATGTGTTGCAGGGCCGGCTTATCCTTGCATTCATCGCTCCTGCCCTGGAGCCATCCTGCGGGACCGTCAACCGAAGCACCTGATTTCCTATTGATGCTTATGCCCCTGAGTCCCGCCTCCCTGGAGAAGGCGGCAAGTTCATCGCTCGAAAATGGCTCCACCTGATCCAGGTATGACACAAAACGCGCTGTATTGCCGAGAAGTCCCTTGAGGATGTCTTCCGTCGCCTCTCTGGTCATGACGGCCGCCTCGGCATTTCTCTGTATGACGCCTGCAACCATGGACGCATGGGCCAACGCATGGGCTTCCATCGCCTCTTTTGCCTGCCGCATCTGCCAGAGATGATACCCGGCTGATGCCGCAAAGAAAACCCCGAAGGCCAAAAGGTTGGCAACCCACAGGGGGAATGGCTTTTTACCTGCCACCTCTCCCTCCTCTGCCGCCAAAGCCTCCGCCGTGACCCATGCCGCCCGATCCGCCCAGTCTGCGCCTTACACCCGTAGGATCTGAACCCGCGCCTCCTCCGGAAACAGCCCGGACGGAGCCTGCCTGGAAGAGCCTGGTCAGTAAATCCCTGTCTCCCCAGACGCGCACCATATCGCCCACGGAAATCCCGAAGGGTACTTTCCCATCCTTGAAGCCCACCAGAATCTCTTCTTCCTCTCCTACCGGGATCACCGTAATGGTTCCCTTTTCGGGTCCGA
Source organism: Desulfobacteraceae bacterium CG2_30_51_40 (assembly GCA_001874005.1). Taxonomy (GTDB): domain Bacteria; phylum Desulfobacterota; class DSM-4660; order Desulfatiglandales; family Desulfatiglandaceae; genus CG2-30-51-40. The sequence continues at coordinate 21,798 of MNYJ01000137.1, read as the reverse complement.
TGGAGACCACTCGCCCCACAAGGGCGTCCTCGGCAATTGCATTTGCCGCCGCGATAAGGAAAATGAGGTTTAATATGAACAGGATACGCCGCATTCAGTCATTACCTGAGTATATGATTCCCCCCCTGCCGTTGAATCATTCCGGCTGAGGTCCGCTCCCGCAAAAAGCCGCCATCTTCCGAAAAACCTCGAAAGACGAAGGGAAATAAAAGCGCCTTTGTCCCTGCGCGATTCGTGAAACCAGGAGGATCTGACCGAGGCGTTGAAATCAGCGGCCCATAGATCCTCCCACCTCTTCTCAAGCGATGCGCCTAATTCCGCGATGTCTCTCGTCTCTTCGGATCTGGAGGAATCAAGCCTTGAATACGATCCGTATATGCCCAGCGATAATGAGGGAGATAACGCAAGATCCAGATCGGCCCCAAGGGTAATTAGATTGTCTTCGCGGCCGGGATAAACAACCGGTTGTCCGTCGGTGTTTCCAGTACTTCCGCCTGGCGTCCCTTGCCCCTGCCCGCCGCCGGGGCCTTTCCCATTCCGAAAAGAAGCGCGGCCCATACCGCCTCTTCCAATATGGCTGCCGCCGTCCGCCCTTCCCCCGTAACTAGAGGCTTCATTGAGATAATCAAGCCTCCTTACGCCTGTGCGGAGTGTAATAACAGCACTCCGGCTCGCAAACCAGGCAAGGCCCAGATCGGCAAAAACCTCGTTTCTTTCATCTTCATCCACCAGATAATCACGGTAGATAACGGCTCCCACTGAAACGGCAGGGATCAAGGCTCCATGGAACAGGGGGAATGACAACTCGGGTCCCGCCTCCAGTCTATAATTGTCCCCCAGGGAAAAATGATCACGATATGATGCGCTTGCGGCTATTCCAAGATTAGCGCGATTGGTGGAGATGAGTCTATGGGAGGCAGAAACCCCGTAAGCCGCAAAGAAAGAGCCTTCCTCATCTTCGTAACGCGCCGGATTGCTGTCATATCCGGCGGAGGAGGTTAGCGTGAGTTCAGCCGCATGTAGGCTGTAGACACGGAAGAGGAGTATCAGGGAAAAAAAGAAGGGGAACCACAACCGCTTAGTGAACCACGCTGGTAAGGCACCCCTTCTCAATTACCTATTCCTCGCAGCCTTTCTTGTTCATCTTGAGCTTTGCCTTTCTCCAGAGGGGAAGGCCCGTATCCGGATCGCGGAGCTGGATGCTGGCCCCGGGCTCATCTTCCTCGTTTATAAAAGTTATCTTAAATGCGACGTTAAATGCAAGCTCGCCGACCGTGATCTTATAACCTTCGACTGTGATGACGTCAGTTACGTCAGGTCGAGACACTCCCATCAGGTCCCAGTAACGCTGCGGGCCTATGCCGCTGATAACGACGCTGAATTCCTCTCCGCCTTCATCGCCGACATAAAGAACAAGGCCCTGACCGTCATTACACTCCACAACTGTGCCGGTATATTCAAAAGGAATCCCCTGCAACAGATCATGTTTCGGCGCCGGCCCGGTTCCATCCATAACACCCTTGCCGTTTCCCGCAAGTGCCCACATAGGGCTAAGCAATATAAGAGCCAATACTGCAAAGACAGCACCCATTCTATTTTTCATTATCAATTCCTCCTTTTCCTTCCAATGCCTGTTGATTATTTTACTTCCGAGGCAATTGCAAAATTCACAGTTTCGTCATTCCCCGACTTGATCGGAGAATCCAGTCTATCCTTGAAGCAATTCTTATGGATTCCGGCTCCCGGATCGGGGCCCGGGACAGGCTCCGCCGGGATGACTAGTGGTAATGTTTTTGCAATTTCCTCTTTCAATTACCTTTTTCACCTTGTTCATCATTCACCACTCATCATTCATAATTTATTATTTATCTGCTTCGTCCATTTCCGTTCCCTCGGCCGGTGCCATCGCAAACCCCAGAGGCGCCTCCCTGCCCATTGCTGGTTGTTTGAGTTCCCAGGTTCTGCTGCCTCATCCTGCTGCGAACCTGCGCCATGTCTCCGGTTGCTTGACCGCGGTTTTCTCCTCGTTGCCACATATTGCCGACCGATGATCCGTTCCGGCCGGCAAGGGCCTCATCACTGCCAAATGAATATAGGGCAAGGGCCAATAGGCATGCCGAGCCAAGGGAAACCCATCTTTTCTTCAAATCCTTCTCACCTCCTTTCTCATTAATGAAACCTCTTCCGTAAAAGTGATGCCTAAATCAAAATTGCTCTTGTCTAATGAGTCGATGCCTTTCGCTCACAAAAGCTCAAGCATCGTTTGGGATGGAATTATTCAAGGATTGTGCCAAACAATATATTGCTCAATATCAGCATGTTATCTGCATGGCTGGATCATAGGATTCGACAATCAGGGAAAACCTCGACAGGATTGTCGAACGAAATGATGAGAGAGAAAGGAATAGCGATGGATAATAAATAAGATAAATATGACAGGTTAATATCAAATAAAGAATATATTAGGTCAATCAGCGGACTTGAGGTAAATACGAACGGTGGTTCCCAGGTCAGGCGCGGATTCCACCTCAATATGGCCTCCGTGGTTTCTTACAATTCCATATACGGCTGCCATTCCGAGACCCCTTCCCTGAAACTTGGTACTGAAGAAGGGCTCGAAGACCCTGGACAGGGTTTCAGTGTCCATTCCACTGCCGTCGTCCTGGATCATTACGCACACGTATCTGCCGGGCTCAGGACGCACATCAAGGATGGAGTCTTTCTCCGACAGCTCTATATTTCTGCAGCGAACCGTTATCTTGCCTTCCCCTTCTATGGCCTCGGAGGCATTTGCAATTAAAGCGGACAATACCATCTGTAACTGGGTTACATCCACATTTAAGTTGTGCAACCCATCAGGGATGTCTTTTTCCATAGTCACGGGCGCCTTTACCATATCTCCCGTCAGCTCGATCGCGGTGCTAACCAGCTCACCGGCTGCAATTTTTTTCGGCTGGTACTTGCCTCCCCTCGCATATCCCAGAAGCTGGGCCGTCAGACCTACCATCCTGTCCTTCATGGATTTGATATTGTTCAGGTATCGTGGCCTCTTTTCAGGAGCTAAAGATGGAGACTCAATGGCCTCAATACTCAGGCTTACCACGCTCAGGGCATTGTTAAACTGATGAGCCACCCCTCCTGCCAGTGTTGCTATGGCATCCGTCTTCCTTGCCTCATGGAGCCTCCTTTCAAGTTCCCTCTTTTCCCCCTCAATGCGCCTGCGCTCAGTTATATCACGGCTTACCCCGAGGATCTTCGATGGCCTCCCATTCTCGTCCCGCATGAAGGTCACCGTGACCTCGACCCACCCAAAAGAACCGTCTTTTCTCGTTTGCTCTACCTCGATTGTAAGTGATCTGGCAGGATCAACTCCAGGGGAGCCGTCTCTTGCAAGTTCCGATGCGAGGTAACCCTTTACCTCCTGAAAAGAAGAAGGAGAAAGGGTCTCCTCCATGCTCATTTCCATCGCTTCTTTCTGAGAGAAGCCCCTCACCCTGAAAACCGACGGGCTCATGTATTCATACCGCATGGTTGTCAGATCAATCGTCCAGATGATATCCGAGATATTGTCGGCGATAAGTCTATACTTGAGTTCGGATTCCCGAGCGAGACTCTCCGCCTCGCTTCGTGAGGCTACCTCTTGCTCAAGACTCTTTCTTACCTCAAGGAGAAGATCCTTTTCCTCGGAAAGAGATCGGGAAATATCCCTTTCCTTGTCTGCCGCAAATTCTATACCCCTTACCATCACAGCGGCCGCGGAAGCCACGATAAGGTTGAGGACGACAAAGTTAGCCCCTGCCGTAACGGCGCGAATTCCGCTCAAATAGTAAGGAATACTCGCTTCGAGATGCCCGCTGTAGTAAAGGCTCCCCAGGGCCGCAAGGGTTACGGCATTAAGCAGAACCGCCATGAGAGCAGCTCTCAGTCCGATAAGAAGGCCGGACATGGCACCGAAGGTAAAAAGCCAGACCGGCCCCCCGCTCATGATACCGGCGTTGAAGATGATGGAAACTCCAAGGCCATAGAACCCCATCACGACTATAGAAGCCCTAATATTGTAGGATAACCTCTTGAGCAGGAGTAAAGAAACACCCAGTAAAAAAGCGGAGCAATCGAGGATCAGAAGCTTCCAAAGCTTCTCCTCTAAGGCAAGGAAAAACGCAGGCACCGCTGCAAGGGCAGAGAGGAGCACTGCCGTTCCTAGCACGGCCAGAAGTATTCGTTCTCTCCAATAGATAAGACCTTGCTCGGGAAGTAAGCCCCTTCTCGCGCATTCTTCGGCCAGCAGACCGGAGAGCTTTTTTCTTATGCCTACCATATTGTTTGGATTTTCCTCACCCAATTAACGACCCCTGCTATGAGAGCGGGGTGCCGTCTTCCCTCCTTGACCGACGTTACATTATTGGCACGGAATCCGGCCGGCTTTTATTGATCCAGGCCCGCATATCAAGGTCCGAAAAATGCCTCGCCGTCATGACGACTCTACCTCAAGCCACGGAAAATGCACCCTGGAGATTCAAAATCAGGCCTTGGAGCCGAAGATTTTCTTGAATCTTTCAAGTTGCTTTCTGGGAGTCACCGTGGGCCTTTCATAAACCGGCATGTCCTTGTCTATCCCGAAGAGATACCTGGCTATATTTTTGAGTGCACCTAGATCATAGCGGGACATCATGGCGATGGTCTCCATCTGAGGTGAGCCGCCTCCGTGAAGGCCGGCTACCTGATTGACCGTGGCAAGCTCGGATACCACCAGATTCTCAATACCCCTGAAGCAGCGATGCTGGTCTTCCGCCGATATCTTGGGGTTTCGCATCATATATTTATTGGCAAGGGGGCCTGTCTCCTTGCTGAAAAACTCCTCCTCAAAGGGCATGGTAGCGCAGAGTCCTCCCGCCAGGTCAGCGACTATCTTGAACTCGTTATAGATCTCTTCCCCGGCCAATCTCCTGCCCGCGTTGGTCAGGATTTCATCAGGGATAAAGGTGCCGGAAGAAGATCTCTCGGCCCTGTAAGCGCTCACCTGGCCCGCCGCAAAGACTAGTTCAGCCGTACCTATCAGGTGGGATATCTTGTCCTTTACGTGATCCACCCCCTCAATACCGTTGTATTCTGAGACAAGGGCTGCCGCGCTTGCAAGTATCTCTGAGACAGCCGGCTTGCATCCGGTGTAGGAATGGCGGTGGTAGTGGGCAAATAGCAGTGCCAGAAACCCCGCAAAGGGAGTCTGCCTGGGATCTCCCTTCCCGTCCATAAAGACCCGGTCCCTTGGCACAAAGACATCATCAAATATGGTGAAGGATTCGCCGTCTCCAATCTCTGCTATAGGGGCTGGAAGATGGGTCCTCTTGTGATGGTTGGCGGGACGGACAAGCATCTTTACCCCGTCAAAGTCCGCCGGAACCGAAAACGCTACCGCATATTCGTTGTCCTTATCAGTCATGAAACGCGTGGGGATAACTATGATCTCATCGCTTACAGGGGCAGCGGTATTATCTACCTTTGCGCCCCTTACCACAATGCCGTCCGGCCTGCTCTCCACGATGCGCACATAGAGATCTGGGTCGTCCTGCTCATGGGGCCTTTTCAGGCGATGGCCCTTTGTATCGGTCTGGGCGCAGTTTGCGGTAATGTCTTCCTTCTGCCAATAGGCCAGATATTTTAAAAAGTTGCTGTTACAGTCAGTCTTTAATATCTGGTCCATCTCATGGGTTACAACCGAAAGTGCGTTCATGGCGTCTATGCCCATGCAGCGCTGGATGCACCCGCCTGTCCTGTGGCACAATACGCGAGTCATCCTCTGTTTATTTAAAAGGTCTTCAACACTCTGGTGAATGTGAGTGAACCTGCTAATCTCATCACCGTTAAGATGGGATTTTGTCCTGCACAGGTCCATGTACCTGGGATCATTTGAACAATCATAGGTCTCTCTGATGGTTCTGAATGCTCCCCGAAGCCCATCGTATTCTGTCCTGTCAACCCTTTCCCCTTTGACATAGACGTTTCTCTTGAGTTTTTTTATGCGATCAAAGTATTCCTCATAGGTCTTGACTGCCATAGCTATCCTCCTGAAATTGATTAGGGACAAATGGTCGGAAACAGCGACAAGCCTCTCGACTCGCTTTCTTGCTTTTGAGCGCATTATCATATTTTAATACATCGAGAATCAAGGGTTAACCTGAACGGCCATTTCCGGATGAGAATGCTTCCAATATTGCTTGGCAATTTTATTTCTCTGGCGTAATCTCCGGTAATATCTCTAAGCGGGCCTTCTATGATAGAAGGGTTATTTCTTAATGTCCCTGGAAATGTGCCACAAAAGGCAGTCTATATAGTGAGCCTTAAAGCCCTTGTCACAACAAAGATGAAAGGCCGGGAGCAAATCTCAGCCAGGATCGAAAATGGAGCTTTTTGACGCATACAGGCATTGCAGGCTTTGCCCCCGAAGATGCGGGACTGACCGCACAAGAGGGGAAAATAAAGGCTTCTGCGGCGAGACCGGCGAGCTTCGAATCGCCTATGTGGGCCCTCACTTCGGGGAGGAGCCTCCCCTGACCGGCACCAGGGGATCAGGGACAGTCTTTTTTTCCGGTTGTTCCCTGAGGTGTTCGTTCTGCCAGAACCATCAGATTTCCCACGATGGAATCGGAAGAAAATTTAGCTGTCAAGAGCTTGCCGAAGCATTGAAAGACCTTGCTGTAAGAACAAGGGTCCATAACCTAAACTTTGTAACACCAGACCATTTCCTTCCACACCTTGAAAGAACCGTGGAGTTGATAAGACAGGAAGGTGTGCCGACGCCGATAATGCTTAATCTCTCCGGCTATCAGTCCATTGAATTTCTTAAGATATCCTCAGGCTTTACAGATATCTACCTGCCTGATTACAAGTATTCGGAATCCAGGCTTGCCGCCCTCCTTTCAAGCTGCCCGGACTATCCCCGGAAAGCTCTTGACGCCATAACAGAGATGGTAAAGCAGAAGGGATTTCTTGACGCGCAATGCGAGGGAGCGATTGCGTCAAAGGGGGTGCTGGCAAGACATCTCATCCTGCCCGGCCATGTGGAAAACTCCATCAACGCCATCACAAACCTGTATCTGGAATTCGGATCAGAACTTCCCCTCAGTCTTATGTCCCAATATCAACCCTTGAAAGAGCATAAGGATGCTTCGCTCAACAGGAGGATTAGCATCGAGGAATTCGAAAGGGTCTATGGTCACTGTCTGGACCTTGGATTTGAAAACCTCTTTATCCAGTTTCCTGAAGATAATTGCCTTTCGGTTGATGGAAGAAGCGCCTTTGTGCCTGACTTCACTTCAAGCACGCCGTTCTATTTCCCGGGCCATTCAAGTGTTGACAATGATGGGGGGGGTTTGTTAAAAAAATCACATTCTTCCGATTTTCACTAAAAAATGATCGGCAGCGCTTATATCAACGAAAGGAGCAAGTTATCTGATGGAGGCATTAACCCCTTTATATGAAGTAAATCAGGCCCTGGTAGCCATGGGGGCCGAAAAACTCAATCTCTGCATGCAGTGCGGCATGTGCGCCGGATCATGCCCGTGGAGGCTGGTAAACGGCCCATTCAACATAAGAAAATTGATACGCATGGCTCAACTGGGAGTCGAAGGCTATGAATCCGCCGATGTTCTTTACGGATGCACCACTTGCAATAAGTGCGTGCTCAAGTGCCCCAGAGGAGTCACTATTATCGATGTCGTGAGGGCCATGAGGGCCATGATCGCAGAGACAGGAGCCATCCCGGGCGTTTTGAGGACAGTCACAGGCAGCGTCCACAGTAACGGTAACCCATGGTCGGAACCCAGGGAAAAAAGGATAGCCTGGACCCAGTCCCTTGAGGTCCCGGCCTTCGGGCCCGATAAGGAATACTTTCTTTCTATATGCTGCACGTCCGCCTATGACGTAAGAAGTCAAAACATAGCCAAGGCAATGATAAAGGTGCTGGCTGCAGCGGGGGTGAGCTACGGGGTCATAGGCATCGAGGAAAACTGCTGTGGTGAGTCCGTAAGAAAGATAGGAGACGAGGAACTATTCGCCAAGACAGCGGAGAAAAATATAGGCCTATTCGGTGAAAAGGGCGTAAAGAAGGTAATTACTACATCTCCTCACTGCTTTTATACCTTCAAGAAGGAGTATCCCGATCTGGGAGCGGATTTTGAAGTGGTTCACTACACCCAGCTTCTTTCCGAACTCCTTGCAAACGGAAAGCTCAAGCTCTCAAAGACCCTGGACAAAAGGGTTACCTACCACGACCCATGCTATCTTGGAAGGCACAGTGAGGTCTATGATGAGCCAAGAGAGCTTATATCCGCTGTGACAGGCGGTAATCTGGTCGAGATGAAGCGCATAAAAAAGGAAAGCCTCTGCTGCGGCGCCGGAGGCGGAAGGCTCTGGATGGAAACAAAACCCGAGTGGAGATTTTCTGATCTCAGGATCCACGAGGCATGTGAAACAGGCGCTTCGATCCTTGCAACCGCTTGTCCCTATTGCGTATCCATGTTGGAAGACAGCAGAAAGACCACCAACAAAGAAAGCGAAATCGAGATAAGGGACATTTCGGAACTGATCGCAGAGGCCCTGTGATTAAATCTCTCAATAAAAGGCCCTGTTCTTTTCAGACAGGGCCTTTTTATATGAAGGCCGAATGAAAACAGCTTATCTGGACTGCTTCTCCGGGATCAGCGGAGACATGCTCCTCGGGGCTCTTCTGGATGGGGGAGTCCCCCTTGAGGCGCTCACAAAGGCCATTGAGACCGTCCCATTCAGGGGCTATGCCCTGGATGCCAGGAAAGAAAAAAGACATCACATCTCAGGAACCCGTTTTACCGTCAAAGATTCATCAGGGAAAAAAATCCACAGAAACCTCTCCGACATAAAGAAGCTGATAGAGGATAGCAATCTGAGCGCGGGAGTGAAGGGGCGCAGTAAAGCGGTCTTTGAACGCCTTGCTGTTGCCGAGGCGCAGATTCATGGAGTTTCCCTAGAAGAGGTTCATTTCCACGAAGTAGGCGCCGTTGATTCCATCATTGATATAGTGGGTGCTGTTTTCTGCATCGAATATCTGGGCATAACAGACATCCGTACCTCGACACTTCCCCTGGGAAACGGCTTTACCAAGAGTATGCACGGAACGATCCCTGTGCCTGCCCCAGCGACAGTAGCACTTCTAAAGGGTGTCCCGGTTTACAGCGCCGGCATCCCCTTTGAAATGGTCACTCCAACAGGCGCCGCGCTTGTTACAGAGTTTTCTTCATCCTTCGGGACCATGCCTCCGATGGCCATAGATTCGATAGGATACGGTGTGGGGACGAGGGACCTTCCGGACAGACCAAATCTCCTGCGCATCCTGATAGGAAGGCACACCTCAGGCCCTGAGACGGAAACCGTATCAGTTATTGAAACGGATATGGACGACGCAAACCCTGAATGGCTCGGATACGCGATGGAGAGGCTCTTTAAAGCCGGAGCACTGGACGTTGTTTTCATGCCGGCCCAGATGAAGAAGAACCGGCCCGGAGTTCATGCGCAGGTAATCTCCCCGCCTCATTTGAAAGGCGCAGTTACGGAGGTGCTCTTCAGGGAGACAGGGACCCTGGGCGTAAGGACATCCTTTATGCAACGAACGATCATGGAGAGGCAATCCGTCCGGATAGAGACCCCCTGGGGCATGATGAATGCCAAGCAGGCAGGAAACAGAGACGGGACATTGTTCATCATTCCCGAATATGAGGAATGCAGAAGGATTGCTATTCAAGAAAATGTGCCCCTCAGATCGGTATATGCCTGGGTCTCCGGATTGAACCATAGCTCAGTGACTGCTTAGTTTATATGAAAATGCCCCCTGCGTTTATCCCTCTCCCTTTACCGTCGAAACGTAGGGATACGGCGGCATCATTACTCTCTCCCCCTTTACCGTCGAAAGGCAGGGGTACGGCCGCATTATTCCCTCCCCTTTTTCCGTCGAAACGCCGGGATGCGTCAGCATTATTCCCTCCCCCTCGACGGGGGAGGGAAGGATGGGGGTGATTTTCATGCTTTGTTGTGTCCCTTTTGTGCTATGGGGGTTAGAATATAGGAAGATAGTATCAGCTCAATAATTGGGGGGATGGCTTTGCGCAGACCAGGTCATGCGGACCAGGAATCAGCTTCTATAGATGCGCCTTTAGGCGAAGGGCGCACGGTTCTCGTGCGGCAGAAGACCTGTAGATGGTTCCCATCCGTAAATGGCTATTTTCACCGATTTCGGCGTTGGGCTCAAATTTTAATCCTCGAAATACGTCAATGTATTCCAGTGGTTAAAATTATCGCCCGCCTTGAACTCGACGAAACTATCTCATTTCCGGATGGACACTAGATAATTACATCTCTATCAAATCTGTTGGGGATATATGGCTAAGAAAGCAGGAAGAGCTAAAGATATCTTCGAAAACTTAAGGAGCCTGCCCATAGGGAAAAAGGCTGCGGTATTGTCTGCTACGTGTCTTGGATTAGGGTTGGTTCCAAAGGCACCCGGCACCTTTGGAACCATGGCTGCGATCCCCTTTGCTTTTGCACTGTCAGAGATCAGTCTTAACTACAGGATATTGCTATTGCTGGGTATAATAGCGCTTGCGATATGGGTCTCCGATCTCCACGCGACAATAGTAAACCGTAGCGACCCTCAGGAGGTTGTTATTGACGAGGTTGCCGGATTTCTGCTTGCGACCTGTTTTGTGACATTTACCTGGTTCAATGTAATAGCGGGCTTTTTACTGTTTCGGTTTTTTGATATAATAAAGCCGTTTCCAGTAAATGCGCTCGAAAAACTCAAGGGCGGCCTGGGGATAGTAGCCGATGATCTTACTGCCGGCTTATATGCGATGGCGGCACTTTTCCTTTTAGATGCCGGTCTATATAGGTTTATGAAAGGCTTTTGAAAGATGTCCGCGAAAAGGGCCTTTTTTGTTCCCGGAAATAAAGGGTGGCTGGAAGCAGGCCGCAGCGACGAGCAATAAAAAAAACGTGGCCCGGCACAGGCTTCGCCGGAATCACGAAAATAGGCAATTTGGGGCTTTTTACGAGACCAGCAACTTTGAAATGGACTTGTCAATGAAACGCCTGAAAGATTTTTTTTAATTATGTATGGCGAGATAATAACTATAGGCAATGAACTTACCTCAGGCCGCACAAGGGATCTTAACGCCTGGTACGCGGCCGGGAGGCTCACGGCAAGCGGGCTCAGGGTGGTTCGCATCACATCGGTCGGAGATGACAAGATAAAGGTCACAGAGGCCCTTGCCTCTGCTCTTTCATCCTCCAGGTTCGTAATCGTTACAGGCGGACTCGGTTCAACCGACGACGACGTGACCTGTGGGATAGCCGCCCAGGCGCTGGAAAGGCCTCTGTGTCTGGATAAGACAACGCTTGAGGCAATAAGGGCCTATGTGGAGCTGCGCGGCAGAAAGATGACCCCATCTCTTGAAAAGATGGCCTGGATGCCGGAAGGTTCCCGCATAATCAACCCCAGGGCCGGAGTGTGCGGTTTTTCGTTGATGGAAAAGGGTGTAAGCATCTATTTTCTCCCGGGCGTCCCTGAACAGATGCGATACCTGATGGACAACTTCGTGCTTCCGGAGATAATCTCCCAATACGGAAACCTCCCTTCCATAGTTCAGCGCACCATAAAGGTCTTCGGGATACCGGAGCCTGCGATAGCGGAACTCTTTAAGCAGATCAAAGGCAGATGCGGGGATGCTTTGCTGGGTTTTTATCCGCAGTTTCCTGAAAACCATATCACAATTACCCTCAGGGGAGATGACAAGCCGTTTCTGCTCACGGAGATGGAACGAATCACAAAGGGCATCGAAGACCTCCTCGGCCCAAGCGCGTTTGCGAGGGATGCGGATAATATGGAAGATGTCGTCGGAAGGCTCCTGGTAAGAGCGGGGCTTACTCTTTCCACTGCGGAATCATGCACAGGAGGGCTCATAGGCCACAGGATAACCAATGTTTCAGGAAGTTCTTCATACTTTCTGGGAGGCGTGGTCGCTTACAGTAACGACGCAAAGAGCCGTCTCCTTGGAGTTTCAAATGATACCCTGGCCTCCTACGGGGCAGTGAGCGATCAGAGCGCAGGAGAAATGGCCGGAGGTGTTTGCAGGGTTATTAAATCGGATATAGGGCTTTCCGTGACAGGCATAGCAGGCCCCCGGGGAGGCACTGAAGAAAAGCCCGTCGGTACCGTTTACATAGGAATCTGTACACGTAGCGGCACACGATCTTTCAAGTTTCTTTTCAGAGGTAAAAGAGAGCAGATAAAGATAATTACTGCTACGGCGGCGCTTGATATATTAAGGAGATACTTAAGTGGCTATCCGTTCATTTCTTGCCTTTGATCTTCCTGACGAACTTGCGCAATTTGTGGCCAAGACCTCAGATGGCCTCAGGAAAAGCCGCCTTGCTGTTCGGTGGGTTCACCCTGGCAACATCCATCTGACAGTGGTTTTTATGGGTGATATGGAAGAAGGAAGCATTGATGCGATCGGGGGCTCCGTCAGAGGTGTTTGCTCCGACTATGCTCCCTTTGAGTTAATGATAAAGGGCGCGGGCTATTTCGGCTCTATCAGGAGTCCCCGCGTGATATGGATCGGCATGGACGGCGATATTGAGAGGATGGATAGCTTCAGGGATTCGTTGCAGAAGGCTCTCAAGCCCTATGGAATCAAGGAAGAAAAAAGGCCTTTCAGGCCCCATATAACACTCGGAAGATTCAGACAGGACACGGGGGGAGGAGATGACCTGGTCGGTATTATGAGCCGTTACAAAAATATTGAAAGCCCAAGGGGGGTGCTTAATGATTTAGCGTTTTACAGAAGTGACCTCAAGCCATCGGGGCCTCTTTATTCAGAACTTGGGAGATGGCGGCTGGAGGGAAGCCTTTAGGAAGTAAAGCCGCAGGCGCGATCAGCACAACTTGATAAGAAAGGAGAAAGGCTATGGATAAAGAAAGAGCGGTAGATCAGGCCATATCTCAGATAGAAAAGCAGTTTGGAAGGGGCTCGATTATGAAGATGGGGGCCGATAGGCTCCTCGATATACCGGCGATATCCACCGGTGCGCTTTCCCTGGATATGGCCCTCGGCATTGGAGGGGTGCCCAGGGGAAGAGTAGTTGAGATATATGGTCCTGAATCCTCCGGGAAGACCACCCTTGCTCTTCACATAGCCGCAGAGGCGCAGGCCGCGGGAGGAATGGTAGCCTTCATTGACGCCGAGCACGCACTGGACATAGGGTATGCTAGAAAACTCGGAGTGGATGTGGAAAGTCTGCTTGTCTCACAGCCGGACACCGGCGAACAGGCCCTTGATATAGCGGAGATACTTGTCAGGAGCGGCGGGATAGACGCCCTCATAATTGACTCTGTAGCGGCCCTTGTGCCGAGGGCGGAGATAGAAGGCGAGATGGGAGATCAGCATGTGGGACTCCAGGCCCGCCTCATGTCACAGGCCCTGCGAAAGCTTACAGGCACAATCAGCAAGTCAATGACATGCGTTGTTTTCATCAACCAGACCAGAATGAAGATAGGAGTCATGTTCGGTAATCCTGAGACCACTACAGGCGGAATGGCGCTTAAATTCTACGCAAGTCAGAGGCTGGAGATCCGCCGAATTTCCGCCATTAAGGAGGGAGATGCGGTAATAGGAAACAGGACAAGGGTAAAGGTGGTTAAGAACAAGATCGCCCCGCCCTTCAAGGAGGCGGAGTTCGATATAATTTACGGTCAGGGTATCTCAAGAGAAGGTGACATTCTTGACCTTGGGGTGACGCACAACATAGTTGACAAGAGTGGGGCGTGGTTGTCATTTGAAAATGAAAGAATCGGGCAGGGTCGTGAAAATGCCAGACGCTTCTTGAAGGAACATCCTGAGACAAGGGATAAGATAGCCGAACTTGTGATAGCCAAGTTGGGATTCAAGAGGCCGGCAGCCTACCCTGCTCAGAACGAAATAAAAGAAAATAACTCCAAGCAGAAATAACAGGCAGGATTGGTAAAAAAATGGATTTTAGAGAAATAAGGCGATGTTTTCTGAAGTTTTTCAGGGAGCGCGGCCATGAAATTGTAGAAAGTTCATCCCTCATCCCGAGGGACGATCCGACGCTGATGTTTACAAACGCCGGGATGGTACAATTCAAAAGACTCTTTCTCGGAGAAGAAAAGAGAAACTATTCCAGGGCAGCAACGTCTCAGAAATGCGTCAGGGCCGGCGGCAAACATAATGACCTTGAAAACGTGGGCTACACCTCAAGGCACCACACCTTTTTCGAGATGCTGGGGAACTTCTCCTTCGGCGATTATTTCAAGGAAGAGGCAATAGCATGGGCCTGGGAACTTTTGACAGAGATTTACAGGCTCCCGGCCGAGAGGCTTTATATATCCGTCTATAGAGACGACGAAGAGGCTTACGGGATATGGAAGGACCGCATCGGCATCCCTTCAGAGCGTATCGTAAGACTGGGCGAAAAGGACAACTTCTGGGCGATGGGAGATATGGGTCCGTGCGGACCATGCTCTGAGATACTCATTGATCAGGGCCCGGATGTGGGCTGCCGAACGCCTCAGTGCGCTCCAGGATGCGACTGCGACAGATACCTTGAGATATGGAATCTGGTATTCACACAGTTTGACAGAAGCCCTGAAGGAATCCTGACCCCTCTTCCAAGACCCAACATTGACACCGGGATGGGCCTCGAGCGGATATCGGCAGTGGTGCAGGGAGTAAAATCCAATTATGACACCGATATCTTCAGGGAGATCATCCGTCGAATAGAGGAAATAGCCGGCGTGGGCTATGGTGACGACGGACGGATGTCTGTCCCTTTCAGGGTCATCTCCGATCATATAAGGGCGATAACCTTTCTTGTCGGAGACGGAGTGCTTCCCTCAAACGAAGGAAGGGGCTACGTACTTAGAAGGATTCTCAGGAGGGCGATAAGATTCGGGCATGTCCTCGGCCTGAAGAAGCCCTTTTTGAATAGGCTTGCCGAAAAGACCATCGAACTTATGGGAAGCGACTACGCTGAGATAGTAAGATCAAAGAATTTTATTCAAGGCGTCATATCCAACGAAGAGAGGCGCTTTGCAGATACCCTTCATTACAGTCTCCGAATACTGGAAGACGAGATCAAAAAGATCAAGTCAAATGGCAGCAATGCCATTCCGGGGGAACTGGCCTTCAAATTATACGACACCTACGGTCTTCCCCTCGACATAGTCCAGGATGTCGCGAGAGACGAGGGCCTCAGCGTGGATACCGGCGAATTCGAAAGGTGCATGAAGAGGCAAAGAACTCAGTCCCAGGAGTCCTGGAAGGGAAGCGGCGAGGAGGCGATACCGGCTGTTTACAGATCTCTTCTGGGAAAGGGGCTCCTGACTGGATTTTTGGGATACACAAAGACGGTCTCTGATTCAAAAGTAGCTGCCCTGATAGCAGGCGAGGCAGAGGCGGAAACCTCTTCCGCAGGGCAGGAGGCAGAGGTGATTCTGGATGAAACCCCATTTTACGCCAAGTCCGGAGGCCAGCTTGGAGATACCGGATGGCTCGTTGGAGAGGGACTGCGCTTCAGGGTAAAGGATACCGTGAAGTTCGGAGAAGGTCTCATAGTCCACAGGGGACGGGTGGAAACCGGCACCATTAGAAAGGGCTTGAATGTAGAGGCCAGGGTGGATGAAGAGGCAAGAAGGGAGACTGCTGCCAATCATACCGCCACTCACCTTCTGCACAGGGCCTTGCAGGAGGTATTGGGTGACCATGTCAAACAGGCCGGAAGCCTGGTTGCTCCGAATCGTCTTCGATTTGATTTCAGTCATTTCGCGCAGGTTTCCCAGGAGCAGCTCCTGGATGTTGAGGGCTTTGTTAACGCAAGGATCAGGGAGAACCATCCGGTTACCGTTACCGAAATGCCCAGGGATGAGGCAATGAAGACAGGCGCAATGGCCATCTTCGAGGAGAAATACGGGGCCGTGGTAAGGCTCGTGTGTGTAGGAGACGGGGTAAGCAGGGAGCTTTGCGGAGGCACACACACTCCCAGGACCGGAGACATCGGTCTTTTCAGGATTACCTCCGAGGCGGCGGTTGCCTCCAACATAAGGCGTATCGAAGCCCTTACCGGAAAAGCCGCCCTCGAACACGATCAGAGACGCGACGGCATCCTTAAAGAGGCCGCCTCGCTTCTCAAGGTATCTGCCGATGAGGTCTTGGATCGTTTACAGAGGCTCCTGCAGGATCAAAAGACTGTAGAAAGGGAGATGGATTCCTTGAAGTCAAGGCTCCTTTCAAGCACCTCCCAGGAGACACTCCTTAGCGCAAAAGAGATCAACGGAATAAAGGTGATAGCAAGTCAGATAGAGGCCGAATCTCCCAAGGATCTGAGGGAGGCAGCAGACCAGATAAAAGAGCGTCTTCCCTCAGGAATAATCCTTCTCGCATCGGTAAGAGAAGGCAAGGTGATGTTAATTTCGGTCGTAAGCAAAGATCTGATCAATAAATTCAAGGCAGGGGAGATAATAAAGTTACTTTCCGAGGTGGTCGGCGGAAAGGGAGGAGGCCGCCCTGACATGGCCCAGGGGGGTGGCACCGATCCTAAAAATCTCCCCAGGGCCTTTGAAGCCCTATACGCGCTCATAACAGAGAAGACTTCTTAGAAAAACCTCCACCAGGGGCGTTTTGAAGAGGAAGCCGCGGCCTCCTTTTCAAGAAGTTCCCGGCAGCGAGCAATCTGCATGATCGCCTCGTGGTATTGCCCCATGTCGGGATAGTTCTCGATCAGGTGCTGGTATCGCCCAAGCGCTGCGTTATATCTTTTCATCTTGAAGTAAAAGTTCCCCACATAGAGTTCATGACTCGCAAGCTGAATATAGCACTCCCTTATCTTCTTTTCAGCAAGTCTTGCATCCTGAGAATCCGGGAACATCCTTACCAGTCGTTCAAACTCCTCCTTGGCCTTTGCTGCAGGTGCCTGATCCCTGTCGATGCTGCTTATCTGCTGAAAGTGGCACATGCCCCTTCGAAAAACAACATAAGGGATATTGGGATTCTTTGGCCTGAGTCGCTCAAACTCGCTGTAAGCATCGTATGCTTCATCGTATCTGCCCCTCGCGTAAAGGGCGTCTGCAAGCCTTATTTCGGCCTCCACCGCGAACTTGCTGTAGGGGTACCTGTCCTTTATCTTCTGAAACGCATCCACAGCCTCTTCATTGTAACCGCGATCAAGGGCCTCCATACCCTCGCTCATGAGCTGTGCCGGAGCCTTGTCCTCTTCCGCTGGAAATATCCTGCTCCACAGCCCGCAGCCTGAAAGCAGGGCAAGAAGAAATAAGACGGCTATTGCGGCCTCTGCCGCACGGAAAAATCTCTTCATCGCTTACGATCCCTTACCAAGGCCCTCGATGTATCTCTGAGCCATGTATGCAGCGGTTGCTCCCTCACCAACTGCCGTAGCAACCTGGCGCAGGGCCTTTGAGCGCACATCGCCTGCGGCAAATACCCCTGGGATAACGGTTGCCATTTCGTTATCGGTCTTTATGAACCCCCATTCATCCAGTGAAAGCGTATCCCTTACCAAGCCGCTGTTAGGAATATAGCCGATAAATACGAACACGCCCTCGACAGGAAGAGTGCTGATGCTTCCTGTTTTCACATTCTTCAACTCAAGGCCCTTTACCGCAGTGTCCCCGGATATCTTCAGGGCGACAGTATTCCAGATAAACTCTATCTTGGGCTCGTTTCTCGCCCTTTCCTGTATGAGCTGGATTGCCCGCAGGCGGTCCCTTCTGTGAATGATGAAAACCTTTGAGGCAAAACGTGTAAGATAAAGGGCCTCCTCAACCGCCGTGTCCCCTCCACCTATCACTGCTACAGGTTGATCTCTGAAGAAAGGACCGTCACAGGTAGCACAGTAGGATACCCCCTTACCGGTCAGGAGCCCTTCTCCTTCGATATCAAGCTTCTGCGGGGCGGCCCCGCAGGCGATTATTACGGCCCTGGTTTCAATGGTTCCGGAGTCGGTTATAACGGACTTTTTCTCCCCTACCAGCTCAAGGCCTTGAACCTCCTGACTCCGAATGATAAGACCGAACCTCTCAGCCTGCCCCTTCATCTTATCTACAAGGTCGTATCCGGATATCCCGTCCGGAAATCCGGGATAATTCTCGACCCAGTCCGTGGTCAGTATCTGGCCGCCCGGAGCAAACCTCTCAAGCAATATGGTCTTAAGCTTTGCCCTGGCTGCATAGAGGCCGGCCGTCAAACCGGCAGGCCCGCCGCCTATTATCACTAGGTCTTCCATTTTCCCTGCCCCAAAAAAAACAAAAAACCCCGCATCGCGGGGTATGATCCTATATCAATCCTAGAGAAGCTTTTTGAGTTCGCCGTCAATATGGCTCTTCGGATGCGCTCCTATGATGGTCTGAGAAACCGCACCGTCCTTGAAAAATATCAGGGTGGGGATGTTCCTGATACCAAACTTCCCGGGAGTCTGACGGTTTTCGTCGACATTGAGCTTCGCAATCTTGATCTTACCCTTGTATTCCTTGGCAAGTTCCTCCAACACGGGAGCAACCATTTTGCATGGCCCGCACCACTCGGCCCAGAAATCTACCACAGCCGGTATCTCTGACTTTAATATCTCCTTTTCAAAGGAGGCGTCGGTAACGTGTAATAGATCAGACATTTTAAATATCTCCTTTCAATGACTTGTTCTTAGACCTTTTATCATTATATAAAATGATTGTCAATCGCACCTGCCCTCAGGCACTATCCTTCAGAAGGGATATGATCTTGCGGGATAACCCCAGCAGAGTAAATGGCTTTTGTATAAAACCGTCACAGCCCCGTTCAAGTATTTCTCTGGCCTGGCCGTTTAGAGAGTAACCGCTCGCAAGCAGAACCTTTGCTTTTGGATTTATCTTCCTGAGCCTATCGAAGGTCTCTTTTCCTCCCATATCAGGCATTATCATATCAAGAATCACAAGGTCTATCCTGTCGTGCATTCGGCTGTAAATTTCTACGGCCTTCACACCTCCCTGGGCCCTTATGGTCTCGTAGCCAAGGCTGTCAAGAAGAGAGCTTCCTACATCAAGTATCATCTCCTCATCATCAACCAGAAGGAGAGTCCCATTTCCCATCTCTATCTGTGCGGCGGATTGTTCCTCAAGTATCTCCCGGTTCCTGGAGGCCGGAAGATATACTGAAAAGCTCGTGCCGTGGCCCTTTTCACTATAAACATTGATTATCCCCCGGTGACCCTTTATGACGCCGTAAACCATGGCAAGACCCAGACCGGTTCCTCTCCCTCGTTCCTTTGTAGTAAAGAAAGGTTCAAAAATCCTGTTCAGGGTCTCCTTATCCATCCCCTCCCCCGTGTCGGTGACGGTGAGCTGAACATACCGGCCGGGCTTTCCGCCGTGCAAAGAGACATATCTGTCGTCAAGAAGCCTGTTTTTGGTCTCAAGATAGATGTCGCCTCCCTCGGGCATGGCCTGCCAGGCGTTTAGAAAGAGATTCAAGAGTACCTGCTCCATCTGGCCCCGATCCACATCCGCAAGCCATAGATCGGCGGCGTAATTTTCATGGTGCCTGATCTCTTTTCTGGTTCTGCCGAAGACAGCGTATGTATCCCTTACGAGTTCGTTTAAATCGGCGGGCCTCACCTCATACCGCCCACCTCTGGCAAACCCAAGCAACTGCCTTGTCAGATCGGATCCGCTCTTTGCCGCCTTCTCCATGACCTTCAATCTCTCGTGGAGCGAACTTTCAGGGGGCGCCTCCATGGTAAGAAGTGATATATTGCCCATGATTACCATTAACAGGTTATTGAAATCATGGGCTATTCCTCCTGCCAAGGTTCCTATGGCCTCAAGTTTCTGGGCCTGACGCAACTGATTCTCAAGTTTCTCCCTGTCAGCCTCCGCGCACCTGCGCTCAGTTATATCCCTTACCCAGACCTGAACACCGGGAGTGCCTTCTATCTTTATGACCTTTGCCCTTATCTCTCCATCAAAAGTGCTTCCGTCTTTTCGCCTGAGTTTCACCTCGTAGCGGGAAGGGACATCCTCCCCCTTCATCCTGGCCGTTGCCCTTTCCCTCGTAAGCGACTGGAAGTCAGGGTCATATACCAGCCAATGCTCCATACCCCTGAGTTCATCCAACCCATAGCCCATCATTTCGCAAAACGCCCTGTTGGCGAAGACTATTCTTGATCTCTTCTGAATAAATATCCCGTCAAAGCTCTCTTCAACGAGGGTCTTATAACGTTCCTGGCTCAGAATCAGCTCCTTCTCAGCCGACCTCCGCTCAGTGACATCCACCCCGAGTGAAAAAAAACCCAGAACCTTACCGCCCTTCCCCAGATGGGGAACATAGCTAGTGTCCATCCGTAAATGGCTATTTTCACCGATTTCGGCGTTGGGCTCAAATTTTAATCCTCGAAATACGTCAATGTATTCCTGTGGTTAAAATTATCGCCCGCCTTGAACTCGACGAAACTATCTCATTTCCGGATGGACACTAGCTAGCGCTGATATGGTGAATGGAGCCGTCCTTGAAAAGAACCTGCCTTTCGTGGTTAACCGTCTTGCCTGCGAGCGCCTCCTTCACAAAGGGTTCCACTGCCTCGAATGCCTCCCGGCCTAGAACATCTTCAATCTTTTTTCCGTAAAGATTCCCGCCTGTAAGACCGAACCACTCCCGGTAGTTGCGATTATTGAAGATATAGTGTCCCTTCGCGTCCACATAGGCTATGGTCACGGGAAGTGCGTCCGTAAGATACAAAATCCCCTCGCCTCTTGAATCAAGATCACCTGGCACTTGAGCACCCGCACTCAAGCTCTCCATTTCGGCGATTCTGATGCGAAGTCTTGAAATTTCTGCAAGCAGTTCTTTCTCGTTCATCTTACAGTCCGCAATCTCTTAGTTTCAGCGGTGGGACAGCCGACCTGAGGGCAACTCGAACGATGCGCGAAAAGAACCCATATCCTATCTGTCAAGATAGAGGCCGCTGCATGAAAAAGGTTACAACTAAATGGATCCGTCAAGTTCATCCGCCACAAATTCCTTGCACGCACGGCATCTCTGCGCTCCCCTGAAAAGAGGCTCTCCGCAATGGGGACAGTGGTATCTCTCACACTCGGACCTTGCCCAGGCGATACTTCCCTCATCATCTCCCAGATCGGCTGCCTTCTCACGCCAGGAAGGTATAGCCCTTTCCATGACCCTTCTGCCTGTGGCCAGTGGAAACCCCTTGATCAGTGAGCAGGGCCACTCGGCGCACTGATGACATGAATAATAGCCCTTTTCCCTGATGCAGGATCTTATCCCGCAGGTGGCGCAAAAGGCATAAAGCCTCTCCGGTGGATCGGGCTGCATGCACCCAATACATGTGGTTTCCTCTTCCTTAGAGCCGTAGAGCTTTGCAAGCGCCGCCCTGAATTTCTCATTCTTGTCTCTATTAGCAATATATATGCCGCAAGTCCCGCAATAGAGACCGCAAGGTGCCATAAGGTTTCTGTTCCTGAATTCCTCTTCGCCCCAGCCGTTCATAAACATCATCTCCCTAGGAAATTATCCGTTTTTAACCTAAAAATACCGCACGAGGGCGCAATCGCAACCTGAATAAAGCGTCTCGGACGCAGGGTTATATGAAAATGCCCCCTTCACCTTTCCCCTCCCCTCCTTTACCGTCGAAGCGCCGGGATGCTGCGGCATTATTCCCTCCCTCGACGGGAGAGGGAGGGTATGAATTTTT
>MNYJ01000198.1 GCA_001874005.1 Desulfobacteraceae bacterium CG2_30_51_40 | reverse complement strand
AGCACACTATATCCTGACTTATTTAGGGGCTATTATACAATATATAGCAGTAATAGCAAGTACTTTTTATGCATTTCATCAGTTGGGGTGGAAAAACCGGTGAATTCCTTGCTTACCAGGTAAGTTTCTGATATTACACGATGAGGCCTCAGATTTTTGGGGTAAAGTTTTTTTGACATGGCAGAATTCATATGTATTTACCGTTGCTTATGAACAGCGCAAATCCCTCATGCTAGGTGCCGGTTGACATAACCCGTTACCCCGTGCAACAATTTCCTCCCATGAATCCCCTTATCATAATCCCTGTTTACAATGAATGGCCTCACCTAAGAGACGTCCTCGACTCTCTGGAGACGTCCTTCAGCCATCTTCTGGTCGTTGACGACGGCAGTGAGGAAAGGGATTATCTCTTGTTACTCAAGGAAAAAATGATACAGTATCTTTCGATTCCTTTCAACACGGGACATTGGGCGGCAATTCAGGCGGGCTTCCGCTACGCAATCTATCACGGATTCAATGCTGCGGTAAGCTTTGACGGAGACGGCCAGCACCTTGCCGCTGAAATCCCCTCCATCTTGCATGCCCTTGATGACGGTTATGACATCGTCGTAGGAGGAGATATCACAAGGGCGGGGATGACAAAAAGATGGTGCTGGCAGCTCATGAACTTGTTTTCAGACCTGGATATTAAGGATATCACCTCAGGATTCAGGGTCTATAACAGAAAGGCCATGGAATCACTGCTTTCGCCGGCATGCCTCAATCTTGAGTACCAGGACCTGGGGGTCCTTTTTACCGCTAAGACCATGGGACTAAGGATTGGCGAGGTACCCGTAAGGATGGCCGCCCGCTCGGCACAGAAATCCAGGGTTTTCCCCGGAGCATTCAGTATCCTGAGGTATCTCATCATAACAATGATATTCATACTTGCGAGGAAACTGTGATTTCATACAGGATTACATCCATATTCGTAGGAGCCATCCTTTTTCTCATAATCATAAGGCTTGTAAGAAAGGGAAAGCTCCAGGAAAGGCACTCCATTCTCTGGTTCGTCATGGCGGTAATGATAATGGTGTTGGCCTTCTTTCCCCAGATTCTCGATAAGACGGCCGGTATTTTCGGGATTCATTACGCGCCCAACCTCCTTCTCACTCTCGGGCTTGGAATACTGCTCGTTCAGAACCTGTATCTTTTCCTTTACAGCTCAAGACATGAGGCAAGAATACGTGAACTTGCTCAGCAGGTGGCATTGCTGAAAAACCTTCTGGAGGAGATAAGAGATGAGATCAGAAAGCCGCCTTCAAAATGACCTTTATAAAAAATGGCCCCCCACATTTCCTCCCCGTCGGGGGCAAGGGCTAGAGGAGTATGGTGGCCTTGCAGCTTCCCTCACCCCTTACGTGAAAGGATCAGGGTGCAGGGTACCACGCCCCGTATCAGTGATCTCCCTGTAGATATCCAACACCCTTGAGGCGACCGAATCAATCTGGAACTTAGGCGGGAGGAGGCTTTTTTTCCTCCCGATGATTCTACCGCCCCTTTCTTCCAAGATAAATTTGAGACTCGAGGCCAGTTCATCAGCATCCCCGGGTGGGAAAAGGATGCCTGATCCGCTTTGTCTTACAACCCAGCCGACCCCTGAGCCCGGTATATCGCTTGCGACGATCCTGAGTCCATAGTGCATTGCTTCAAGCAGCACCATCCCGAAGGCCTCGGTGCGCTCAATTGAGGGGAGACATAGGCAATCGGCAGTAGCAAAGAGCCCCTGAAGTGCCTCATCAGATAGCTCTCCTCGTAAACTCACCTTCCCTTCCAAGCCCAGCTCCCTGATCCTCTCCGCAAGCTCCCTTTTCATTCCCCCTTCGCCAACTATCTCTACCCGCACATCCTTCAATTTCGCCGCCGCCTCAAGGAGCACACTGAAACCCTTATAGTAGGTAAGCCTTCCCACGGCCAGAACCCTCAAAGAATCATCGCTGTTCCAGATTTTCTCAGCATGAGCAACCGCCCCCGCGTCAGGCCACGGAAGACGCTCAGTGTCAAGGCCTAGAGTCACGATTCGGCATTTGTCGCGCCAGGGGATAAGGGGAGCGCTTCCCTCAAGGTAGGCTCCGGAACTCACGATGACAGAGGCGGCCCCTCTCAGGAGTCCCTGCTCAAACGGCCGGTACAGGGCGTAGGCCGGGCGCAGCCTCGGATCAATGGCCGACTGAACCACATCGGACTGCCATTGTATGACCCATGGAACGGCCCTGGCACCAGGGATGGCCAAGCACCAGAAGGCGGAGACATTGGGGAGGTGAAGATGGATTATGTGAGGAGAAAAGCGCCTGACCGATGATGCAAGGACAAAGGGAAACACCGGACTTATCGGGGTGTAAAGTAATTCGCCGTAGGAGGCCGCAAGCACAAGGGATGCCTCATCTCTTTCTCCGCTGCGCAATAATTTTCCAGCCGGTTCGTGGACTATAATACTGCAAGCAACCCCCTTACTCTTGAGAGCCCCTGTCAGGTCCTTGAGATAGCTTTCGATTCCCCCCCTTATGGGCGGATAATACTTACCGACATGAAGGACCCTGAGGGGAGAGCCCCCTGACATGGCAGCTAGATCATCTCCGCAGGCTGGCCTGTTGAGGCTATCACACTACTCCACAGTCTCCCGCGCGGATCAACCCTCTTTTTTCTTGAAACCACTGTGGAGATAGGCACATGGGTATATTCGCCGTTCCAATGCCCTACCACCATATTGGTTCGGCCCGCCATTCCGGCATGAACCGCATTGTGCCCCAGCAGGAGGCAGAATACGGAATCCTGAGGATTAGCCGGCATGCTTCTGATCGTGTAGCTCGGATCAATATATTTTAGGGTGAAATCCGTCCCCTGTTTGTCCAGATACTTTTTTATCATATCCCTCATGTAAGAGCCGATGTCTCCCAACCTTGGATTTCCGGAGGGATCAACATCTTTTCTTTCTCCCATGATATCCTGCCCCGCTCCTTCGGCAATTACTATGACAGCGTGCCCCCTCTTTTGCAGTCTGGCCTTCAGAACATCCAGGAAGACATCCATGGAGAAACGCACCTCGGGTATAAGACAGAAGTTTACCTCTGGGTTGGCAAGGCTTGCATGGGCCGCAATAAAACCTGCTTCTCTTCCCATGAGCTTTACCAGCCCGATGCCGTTTCTTGCTCCTACCGCTTCTACATGGGCCGAATAGGTGGCAGTCTTGGACTCAGCCACCGCGGTCTCAAAACCAAATGATTTTCCCACAAAAGAAATATCGTTATCTATGGTCTTGGGAACGCCTATAACGCCCATCTTGAGCCTGCGTTTGGATATCTCCTCGCCAATGGCCTGCGCACCCCTCAGTGTCCCGTCTCCTCCTACCGCGAAAAGGATACTCACGTTCATACGTTCCAGGGTATCAACCATCTCCTCGACATCCTGGGGCCCCCTGGAGGTTCCCAGTATGGTTCCGCCTATCTGGTGTATGGGCGCCACATCGGAAGGGGTAAGTTCCAAGACCGGATGCTGATACTTTGGAGACAAGCCTTCAAAGCCGTATCTAAATCCGAAGACTGCTCTTACACCATAGTGATGAAAAAGGCTCAGCGTTATCGCTCTGATGACATCGTTTACCCCAGGGCAGATCCCGCCGCAGGTAACAATGCCGCATTTGAGCTTGGAGGGGTCAAAAAAAATCTTTTCCCTGGGACCGGCCATCTCAAAGGCCGGAGGGTTTTCCCCTTCACAGGTATAGGTTTTTATCACTGATAATCGCGAATCATATACCACCCTGTCGTCGTCACTGGTGAAAAGGACCCTGGACATGGGGGAAGGAATTTTGCAATCGCCAAGTTTTTCAATGGGAAAGTCCGGATGCTGATCCGTCATAGCTGGACACCTCTTTTTCTACTCTGCTCTTTCAACGCTCGGAAGACCTTCAACCGGCTGGGTAAGAAGAAACTCACCTCTCTCTATCCACCCCTTGAGAATGTTAGCGATCTCAAGGGCCCTCACGTAGGAAGATACGGGGACAGTAGGAACATCGGAGCCGTTAAACCTGATTGAACCGCTTTTCAGCTCCGCATAGCTCACCTTACCCAGGCTGTGTGCCTGACCCTTGGGATAATCGCCTCCGTAATCAATAATCTGGGTAAATATCTCTTCATCGGTGACACCTGTAAATCTTGCCATATCCGCATCCAGGACAGGAATGGGGATACCTATTCCCACAGCAAGCGAGCAGCCGTAGCCCAGCATGCTAACCCCCGCGACCCATCTGGGATCCATGGCCTTCATATCTCCCATCACCATTATGGTCCCTGCAGGCGACAGCGGCACACCGTTTGGCCCCCTGGCGGCGCGTGGATTGTGCTGGGTGCCGGGGCCTACCACATGGCCTTTCGCCCCTCCGATGAATATCCTGGTTCCAAGCCCTATGGCCCTGTAATAAGGATCATTGAGAAGTGGAGATAACTGCCCTGCAGTGGCGAAATTAGCGTTTCCGGCATGGGGCTTGAGGACGCCCATATAGGTGTAAATAGTCTTGTTTGTGAGGTTTACCGCACAATTGTAATTCTGGTAAGCGTTTCTGGGATTGAATAGCATCGCATAGGGGAGATCAGAAATAGTGACCTTTTTCTTTATCTCCCTGTTGGGATAGCAATCCGTTCCGTAGGCCGTGGCCAACAGCTCAACCTTTTTTCCTGCGACCAGGTCTTGAATTACATGCCCTCCACCATACTTGAACTGACCAGGATGCACTCTGTTTAAAGGATCATCCTCCGTGGGCTCGGTAGCGCCGATATAGATATCCACAGCCGCCAGTCCGGCATAGGCGGGAACACCGTTGAGCCATACCTTGGAAGCCTTTGTGGTAGGCTTTGAGTGGCCGAAATTGATAAAGGCCCCTGAGGAACACATGGGAGAAAAGGTGCCTGTTGTAACAACGTCCACCTCTTTTGCGGCCTTTTCCGGCCCGCTCTTCTTTACTATCTCCCCCATCTGTTCGGCAGTCACCACTACAGCCTTGCCCGCCCTGATCTTCTTGTTTATTTCCTCTATTGTCCTCGAAAAACTCGCCTTGGGCATTTGGAAGTCCCTCCGTTTACACCCGTTTTCTATTTCTTTTCATTATAGAGCTTACAGCCCGAACGTTACAACCTAAAAATCCCTGAGGGATATTCGTCTCCATCCGGAAAATCGGACTCTTGATCCTGAGCGATTCAACGGCATTGTCTATAATGAATAAAACCGGATTATGCTTCTGTATATTCCTTGACATACCCGCTGGTTGCGCGTATTAAACATCAAGATCATCAAGTGGACTTCTGACGCCGTGACCTCCCTGCTGCAGAACATGAGTATAGATCATGGTGGTCTTCAGGTCGCTGTGGCCGAGCAACTGCTGTATCGTGCGAATGTCAGTGCCCCGCTCAAGAAGGTGCGTCGCAAAGGAATGCCGGAAGGTGTGAGCGCTTATCGGTTTTGAAAGACCTGCACTGCGGCCGGCGGCTTTTATAGCCTTGTTGATGACACTCGGATCAACATGGTGCCGCCTCATGACTCCTGACAGGGGATCAACCGAAAGATCCCTTGCCGGAAAGATATACTGCCACGCCCATTCTCCGGCTGCCGATGGATATTTGCGGGACAGGGCGTTAGGCAGATAAACCTCCCCATGACCCTTAGAGAGATCTTGCTGATGCAATGTCTTAACCCGAGCAAGGTGATTCTTCAGAAGAGGAGCGAGGGAATCGGGAAAGGTCGTGATCCGATCCTTGTCCCCTTTTCCGGAGCGGACGGTCACCTGTTTCATCTCAAAATCCACGTCCTTTACCCTGAGGCGAAGCGCTTCCATGATCCTCAATCCACTGCCGTAGAGAAACTTGGCGACGAGTTGCGGAACGCCTCCCATAAGGGAAATAACGGAGGCTACCTCGGCCCTTGTCATAATAACCGGCACGTTTGCCTTCCTGCTGGCCCTGACCGCATCAATTGCTCCGTCAAGAGGATGCTTCAGAACCCTCTTGTAAAGAAACACAAGGGCATTCATAGCCTGATTTTGCGTGGACGGGGCCACCTTTGCATTGACGGCAAGATCCGAGAGGAATGCCTCTATCTTGGGTTCACCGGGAAAGAGATCGTCTCTCGATCCCATCCTGGAAAAACGAATGAAGCGTGCTATCCAGTCAACATAGGACTTTTCGGTGTGTATGGAATAATGGTGGAGTCGAAGCACCCGCCTGACCTCGTCGAGGATCCTCGGCTTTTGGATTTCATTTATTGCCGGCATAGAGGACCTCCGTATTCGGACTTATAATAACGTAGGGCAAAAATGCCCGAAAACCGACTTAATATGTACTTATCAGGGCAAAAAGTCAAGTTAATCAATGGTTAGCCCTCTGAAAGGAATACCATGAGTGAAGCTGAAGAAATAGCAAAAGCGATACAAGAATCTGCAAAGCTGGGTGAGAAAGGATTAGAGATTGCTGATAAAGCCGGCAGTTTTTTTGCCAAGGTCTTCAGAGAACCAATTAATGAAATTTCAGGGATGATTACAGATAAATTGCGATTCATAAGATGGAAGCGCATGGTTCAAATGGCAGATGAGGTCAACAAGATTTTAGAAGAAAAGAAGATTGTAGATACAAGGGCTGTTCCCCCAAAAATTGCTTTACCAATTATCGAAGAGGCGTCATTAGAAGATGATCCAAACCTTCGATATCTTTGGAATCATTTACTTGCAAATGCAATGAATCCAAACTTCAATGACGAACTACGATATGGTTTCATAGAAATGATAAAAGGAATAACAGGTATTGAGGCAAAGTTATTAAATGAATTCTATGAAGTACTTCGCAGAGATGGGAAGTTAAGGCCACTAAGTGATGTATTCCAATATAGTTTGACAAAAGAGCAAATAATGCAAGCACTTAGCATATCGGCTGATGTATACGCAATATCAGTAAACAACCTTATGCGAATGCAATTGCTCTCTCCAGCAATCCTTAAAGGTGGCGTAAAAATGGGACCAGAACCACTAACAATTTATAAAGGCATTGACGCAGTAACCCTCACACCATTAGGAGTTAAGTTTGTCGAAGCATGCATAAAATAGGGCTAACAAATAAATCCAGCGGATGCGCTATTGCGCCCCGCTGATTTCAGCCGTTAGACAGAAGAATGCGCATCCGAGCTTAGTTCGGATATAACGAGTGAGGCGAAATGCCCACTAAAAAGAAAGGAGGAGTAACATGAGAAACAAAAACAAAAGAATATTTTGGTTGTTGGGAATATTTCTATTGGCAGGCAGTATCGTCTTTGCCCAAGAAGAGGATGTGGAAGGGAGTAAAGACCACCCATTGATTTCACGGTATCCTGGCTCAATAATCGAAGAATACGATGTAAAACAATTCGATGAATACGTTTTTCCACTAACACGTGATAAAGAAGGGGATGTGACGAAAAGCCAGCAGTTAGAGGGTAAGGTAACCAAGATTACATACAGAGCATCAAAGGACAGGTCAACACTTGAGATATCTCGCAACTATGAGTTAGCTCTTAAAAAAGCTGGTTTTGAAATCCTATTTACTGGAGTTGGTAAAGAACACTGGGGAGATAAAGTTCGGTTCTTGTCGGCAAAGAAATCCAGTGCAGATGGAGATGTCTATGTATCTATTTCTGTAAAACGGTGGGAGGAGCCAAGAGTTTTGCTTGATATTATTGAAATGAAGCCAATGGAGACAGGATTGGTAACAGTGAACGCAGAAGTATTGGCAGAGGATATAACAACAACTGGTCATGTGGCTATCTACGGCATCTACTTTGACACTGGTAAAGCAGATGTAAAGCCTGAATCTGATCCAGTTCTTAAAGAAATTGCTAAACTTCTTCAGCAAAATCCTAAACTTAATTTGTATGTTGTAGGTCATACTGATAATGTTGGCACCTTGAACTCCAATATGGAACTTTCAAAACTTCGTGCTGAGGCAGTAGTTAAGGCGCTTATTTCGAGGCACGGAATAGACTCAAAAAGACTCCATCCTGTTGGGGTGGGCCCTTTGAGTCCGGTTTCCTCTAACAAAACAGAGGAAGGTCGCGCAAAGAATCGGCGAGTAGAATTAGTAGAACAGTAATGCTAAAAAGAAGGGTCTGATTTTTTGCTCTGCCTAACAACTCGCTGCAGCCGACCGCCAAAGGCGGCGGCTGAGCTTAAGCGTTAGTTGCTTATAATAATAATT
Source organism: Desulfobacteraceae bacterium CG2_30_51_40 (assembly GCA_001874005.1). GTDB lineage: Bacteria > Desulfobacterota > DSM-4660 > Desulfatiglandales > Desulfatiglandaceae > CG2-30-51-40. The sequence continues at coordinate 336 of MNYJ01000198.1, read as the reverse complement.
CATTATGATAAATCAAAATAAAATTAACGGTATTGTCTGTAGATCGTAAAATACAATTGACCCCTTATCGTCATTTAAAATTGACCCCCTTAGAAAGACTATAATCTCCTTCCAAAAGGGAGGAGGTAGAAAGAAGGGATGATAAGCATGTATAAGTGGCAACAGGTAAAAGCGTTAAGGGCGAAAGGGGTAAGCATCAAGAAGATAGCAAGGAAACTTAAGCTTTCCAAAAACACGGTCAGGAAGTATTTGAGGAGCCCGGACCCACCTCAGTTTAAGGCGAGGCAATATGAGAAGATGCTCAATGAGTATGAAGACAAGGTAAATGAGATGCTT
>MNYJ01000138.1 GCA_001874005.1 Desulfobacteraceae bacterium CG2_30_51_40 | reverse complement strand
TATCCCCTTTTTCTTTTTGGGAATATCGGATGCCCATCGCTTTGTCAAGTCTATAGATAGTGTCCATCCGTAAATGGCTATTTTCACCAATTTCGGCGTTGGGCTCAAATTTTAATCCTCGAAATACGTCAATGTATTCATGTGGTTAAAATTATCGCCCGCCTTGAACTCGACGAAACTATCTCATTTCCGGATGGACACTATCTCATTTCCGGATGGACACTAGATGCCTACACTTGCGCCAAACAGGAGTAAATATCGTAGCCTCTATCGTCCGAAAATGCTTGCAAAGCGCTTGATGATTAGATATTGGTTAGCGTAGAAACCAACCGGAGTAACACTATGCTGGGTCTTGACAATATCGCTGAGAGAAAAATCCGGGAGGCCATAGAAAATGGGGAATTCGACGACCTGCCCGGAGCAGGCAAACCTCTTGTTATCGAAGACGATAGCAATGTGCCTGAGGATCTGAGGCTTGCTTACAAGATTCTGAAAAACGCGGACTTCCTCCCGCCCGAACTTGAGCTGAAAAAAGAGATCCGACAGATGGAGGATCTGCTCTCAGAGATGCCCGATGAGAAAGAGCGATACCGCATGGTAAAAAGGATTAACTATCAAATACTCAAACTTAACATGATGGGCAGAAAGTCGCCTTTTTTTGAGGAGAGTGAAGTATATTACAGCAAGGTTGTTGAAAAAATCGGGGCGAATAAAAACGCTAGCCGCCTATAATGAATGATATGATAAAAAAGGAGAAGATGCCCACATGGATATGAAAAGGGACTATTACGAGGACATTCAGCTTCTCGACAGCAAGGTCCTGTGGTTCTGGTTCCTTATGTTGGTAGCCGCGCTGGCAACCTTTCCGTTTATTGCGCCCACCTATTATGTTTATATGGCCAACTATATGGCGATAAACGTCATAGTAACCATAGGCTTGAACATTCTTGTAGGATACACTGGCCAGATATCCCTCGGCCATGCGGGTTTTTTTGCAATCGGCGCTTACGGAACGGTAATGCTCATGAGTCTTCTTCACTTCCCGTTTCTTTTGGCTCTGGTTGCCGCAGCGCTTATTGCCGCCTTTTTCGGTTTTATTCTCGGCCTTCCGGCGCTGAGGCTGGAAGGCCCCTACCTGGCAATAGCCACGCTTGGCTTTGGAATGGCCATAACTCAGGTTATTGGAAGATGGGAGTTGTTCGGGGGGCGCATGGGCGTTGAGGCGCCGGCCTTATCTTTTTTCGGAATCCCTGTCATGACCGATCTGGGGCGTTACTTTGTCACGGCTACCATTGCCTTCATCATGGTGCTAGGTGCCCGCAACCTTATGAAGACCCGCGTGGGAAGGGCCTTTATAGCCATAAGAGACAGCGATATAGCCGCCGAGACGATGGGCGTCAACCTGGTCTATTACAAGACTCTTGCCTTTGCTGTAAGCGCCTTTTATACAGGGATAGCAGGCGGACTATTCGCCTTCTTGCTGGGCTTTATAAGTCCCAGCACCTTTAATTTTATTCTTTCAATCTATTTTCTGGCCTTCGTCATAGTAGGTGGGCTGGGATCCATATTCGGATCTGTTATGGGTGGAATTGTCATGACCTGGCTTCTCCTGGAGCTGGACAAGATACAGGAGCTTCCTCTGATAGGGGGGATGCTCATATCCTTCTCGGAGAACTTCATGACCGTAGCCGGTCTTCCGAATATATCAAGCATTATCTTCGGCCTCATAATAGTTCTTCTAGTAATCTTTGAGCCGCTCGGCCTGTATGGCTTCTGGATAAGGACTAAGATCTACTGGAAGACCTGGCCGTTCTAGGGAGCCATATAAGCCCCTGCCTGGCGCGATCAGGCAGTGATGTCAGCCTTTTTCATAAGGAGCTTTCAGAGCTATGTTTCTTCAATTGCTGTTGAGTGGTATTGCCTTCGGGAGCCTGTACGCCCTCATTGCCCTGGCCATGGTTATCATCTATAAGACCTCCGAGGTCCCCAACTTCGGACAAGGCGAGATGGCCATGCTTTCAACCTTTGTGGCCTTTATGCTCCTGGACACCTATGGCCACTCCTTTTTTGTGTCTTTCTTAGGGGCACTGGTCTTCGCAGCCTTGCTGGGAGTATTTCTTGAGTTCGTATTCCTCAGGAGGGCAAAGGACCCTAACATCCTGAGCCTTATCCTGATAACCCTGGGCTTTGAAATGATCCTCTACGGTGTCGCAAGCTGGAAGTGGGGCGCCGATCAAAGAGACCTCTCCTTTCCAGTGTCGGATTTTGATCTGGTCAACATCGGACCGGCCGTAATAAGCTATCTTAATCTCGCCACGCTTCTTGTAGCCCTGGTCTTGATGGTGCTGCTTTTTCTATTCTTCAGATACACAAAAGTTGGAATCGCCATGAAGGCCACCCAGCAGAACCCTATGGCGGCCAGGATCAACGGCATAAGGGTAAACAGGATACTATCCGTAACATGGGCCATGAGTTCAACTATCGGAGCAATGGCCGGTATGCTTCTCGCCCCGGTCGCGACCCTCGATCCCAATCTGATGCTTGAGCCGCTTCTGAAGGGGTTCGCCTCCGCTGTGCTCGGCGGAATGACTACGCTGGTGGGTGCCGCCCTGGGAGGATATATGCTGGGTATAATAGAGAACCTCTTCGGCGGCTATGTGTCACTTGAGTTCAAATCCATAGTAGCCTTCGGAATAATTGTCCTCGTGCTCTGTTTCAGGCCCAGCGGCCTTTTTGCAAAACATTACGTAAGGAAAGTATAAAATGAGAGGCGGTTTTTAGATCTGCAATGAACGAAGCCTTCTTTTCGGTAGAGAATCTTTGTATCAGTTTCGGCGGCCTAATGGCGGTGGACCATGTAAGTTTTTCCGTCAGTAAAGGCTTTATCTTTTCCATTATCGGACCCAACGGTGCGGGCAAGACAACCATCTTCAACTGCATCAGCGGCCTTTACAAGCCGAGCAGCGGAAGCATCATTTTTCAGGGAGAAGACATCACGGGTCTGAAACCCCACAGGATAGCCACAAAGGGGATTGCAAGGACCTTTCAAAACATAGAACTCTTCTCCCGTATGACCACCATGGAAAACCTCATGCTTGGTCGCCACATACACATGAAGACAGGCGTCTTAAGCGGGGCCACTTTTTTCCGGAGGGGCTCCAGGGCAGCAAAAGAGGAGATAAGGCATCGCGAATATGTTGAAAAGATTATTGATCTGCTTGATCTCCAATCGGCCCGTAATCAATTCGTGGGGAGCCTTCCCTACGGAACGCAGAAACTCGTTGAACTCGGAAGGGCACTTGCCCTTGAACCAAAGCTCCTCCTGCTGGATGAGCCTTCCGCCGGGATGAATTCAGAAGAGAAACAGGACCTGGTTTTCTGGATAAAAGACATTCAGGATGAACTGGGGGTAACCATACTCCTTATAGAACACGATATGAAGATGGTCATGGACATTTCAGATCGCGTTCTTGCCATAAACTTCGGGAGGCCCATTATCGAGGGCGTTCCGGACGTCGTGCAAAGGCATCCTGATGTGCTTAAAGCCTACCTTGGAGAGGAAGAAACCATTGGCAACGCTTCTTGAAATTAAAAATATCGAGACATTTTATCGTCTTATCTATGCCTTGAGGGGTGTATCTCTTTCCGTGGAGGAAAACACCATCACAGCAGTCCTGGGAAACAACGGGGCCGGTAAATCCACGATACTAAAGACCGTCATGGGACTCCTGGATGACCAGCCGGACAAAGGGACCATTGAGTTTATGGGCCGGCGGATAGACGGCAAGGACCCGGAGGTTATAGTTCGTATGGGTCTTTCTTATGTGCCTGAGGGCCGCGAGGTCTTTGACGAACTGACAGTCAAGGAAAACCTCCTCATGGGGGCATATATACGCAGAGACCGGGCAGGGATCAAGGCTGATTTTGAGAAAATATACGTTTACTTTCCAATACTTAAGCAGAGAGAGAGCCAATGGGCCGGGACCCTCTCAGGAGGAGAGCAGCAGATGCTCGCCATCGGAAGGGCTCTGATGAACGGGCCGAAGCTCCTTTTCCTGGATGAACCATCCCTTGGTCTTTCTCCCCTTCTTGTCAAGGAGATATTCAAGATCATCGTAGAGATATCCAAAAGAGGCGTGACCCTTCTTCTGGTTGAGCAGAACGCCCGAATGGCTCTAAGCATATCCCATGTAGGGCTGATTCTTGAAAACGGAAGATTCGTTATGAAGGGAAAATCAAGCGACCTTATGCAGGATAAGGATGTACAGGAGTTCTACATGGGTGTCCGCTCGGAGGAATCCGCAAAGGGATTCCAGAGATGGAAGAGAAAGAAACGTTGGCGTTAATCGCCTTATGACTGTTTGAATATGGAGTCTTCCCCTTATGAATGAAGTTATCGGCACTGTTCCGGCAATCTTCAAGCGCACCGCAGAAAAATACGGCGAAAGGGTCGCCATGCGCAAGAAGGAATTCGGCCTTTGGCACGACATATCCTGGAACGAATACTACAGGCTTTCCTCGCAGGTGGGAGCAGCCCTGATCTCAATGGGCCTCAACAAAGGCGAATGCGTTTCCATCATAGGGGATAACTGCCCCGAGTGGGTCATCGCCGACATGGGAGTGCAGTGTTCAGGGGGCGTTGCAGTGGGAGTTTATTCCACCAATGCCTGGCCCCAGGCGGAATATGTAATCCAGAATTCCGAGTCCAGGTTCTTTTTTGTGGAGAACGAAGAGCAGCTCGACAAGTGGTTCCAGTTCAGGGACAATGTCCCAATGCTTAAGAAGGTAATAGTCTGGGATCTTGAAGGATTGAGGCATTTCAATGATCCTATGGTCATGACCTTCGAAGAACTTCTTGATACCGGGAAAGAGATACTTTCCAAAAACCCCTCGATTGTCGAGGATAGGGCAAAGGATATTACCCCCGATGACCTGTCTGTTCTAATCTATACGTCCGGAACCACAGGCCCGCCCAAGGGGGCCATGCTCACACACAGAAACGTTACATGGATGGCGAAGGCCGTAACAACCGACAACCGGATTTACGATACGGATGAGGTGATGAGTTTTCTGCCTCTCTGCCATATCTTTGAAAGGCTTTTTTCCGTCTTTGTCCATATAACCCATGCATATACGGTCAATTTCATAGAGAACCTCGATACCGTTACGGACAATATGCGCGAGATTTCTCCTACTGTTGGCTATGCAGTGCCAAGGATATGGGAGAAGTACCTTTCAAGCGTGTTCATAAAGATGTCGGATGCGACCTGGTTCAAGAAGATCCTCTTCGGCCTGGCGCTCAAAATCGGCAAGCAGAGGGCCACTCTTAAAATGAGTTATAAGAATGTGCCGGCATATCTTGAGACGCTTTATCAGTTGGCCTATCTTACCGTATTTAGAAAGCTAAAGGAGCGTCTGGGTTTTGAGAGACTTAGAGTAGCATATTCAGGAGCAGCCCCTATTAGCCCTGATGTGCTTTTATTCTTCCAGTCTATTGGAGTAAATCTAATCGAGGGATACGGTCAGACCGAGGGAACGGGAGTAACCTGTGCCTCAAGGGTCGGTATGGTTAAGCTTGGAACAGTGGGCCCGCCCCTTACAGGAACTGAGATAAAGATAGCCGATGACGGAGAGATACTTGTTAAGTCGGACGGAGTCTTCAAGGGCTACTACAAGAATCCGGATTCTACCGCAGAGACTCTCAAGGACGGATGGCTATGCTCCGGTGACGTAGGGATTATAGATGATGACGGCCACCTAAAGATCACGGACCGAAAAAAGGATATCATAGTAACGGCGGGTGGAAAAAACATCACCCCCCAGTACATAGAAAACAAGCTCAAGTTCAGCCCCTACATAAACGATGCAATCGTGATAGGGGATAAGAGGAAGTTCATAAGCGCGCTGATTGCTATTGATGAAGACAATGTCGTAAAGTATGCGCAGGACCATAAGGTGCAGTTTTCAACCTATAAGGATCTCACACAGAACTCTGGGATAATCGAGCTGATTCAGAAAGAGGTGGAAGCAGTAAACGAAACCCTCTCTCGGGTTGAACAGATCAAGAAATTCAAGATCATTCCCAAGAAACTCTATGAGGAGGACGGAGAGGTAACTCCGACCATGAAGGTCAAGAGAAAATACGTAAACGAGGCCTTCAAGGATCTCATTGAGTCAATGTATAAGCGGTAGGAAAGGCGTTTAGAATTTTGATTTTTTTAATTTTATCTTACTGGCATGGAGGGAAAAGAGGATGAAAAGGTATTCTTTGATGGTTTTGTGTGTAATGGTTCTCCTGTTGGGTGCTGCGCCCCTTGTATGCGCTGAAAGGGGAGTTACCGACACTGAGATCCGTATTGGACAATGGGGTCCCCAGACAGGACCTGCCGCCCTCTGGGGAGCTGTGGCAAGGGGCACCGGATGTTACTTTGACATGATTAATGACGAAGGCGGCATACACGGCCGTAAGATAACATACTATCTCAGGGACGACGGCTACATGCCGCCCAGGACCAAGGCCATTGCCAAAGAATTGCTGGAAGACAAGCAGGTCTTTGCCTTTGCAAGCGGAGTAGGGACGGCGCCTGGAATGGCTGTAAAGAAGTATCTCGAAACCAACAAGGTTCCGTGGGTCGGGCCTGCGACAGGATCAAGCCACTGGGGATACCCTCCTACAAGGTATCTTTTTGCCGATTATCCCCTTTATATTGACGAGGCTGCCATACTTGTCAACTACGCAGTCAAGACCATGGGGAAGAAGAGGATAGCCTTCTTTTACCAGAATGACGATTACGGCAAGGAAGGACTTGCAGGGGCTGAATACGCCCTTGAAAAGCTCGGGATGAAGCTTGTTGCGGCCGTATCAGCGGAACCTCTCGATACGGATTTGAGTTCACACTGTATGAAGCTCAAGGCAGCAGAGCCCGATGTCGTCATTATGTGGGTCCTTCCCAAACATGGGGCCATCATCCTGGGAACCGCCGCCAAGCTCGGATTCAAGCCTCAATGGATGACTACGAGCACCTTAAGCGACACGGACATCATGTACAAGATCACCAAGGGGCTTTTTAAGGACGTAATCTATACCTCCTTCGGCGAGCTCATAGATTCACCACATCCCTTGATGCTCAAGTATAAGAAGGCCCAGGAGAAATTCGCGGCACAGGATAGATGGGGCATCTTCTTCTATGCCGGATTCCTCTTTGCCGAGCCAATGGTCGAGGCCATCAAGAAGGCAGGCAGGAATCTGACCGCCGAAACCTTTGTTGACGCAATGGAAACACTCAAGGATTTTCAGGGAATAGGGCCTAAACTTACCTATGGGCCGGGACAGAGGCAGGGAGCAAGATCATCGTTTTTGGCCAAGGTAACAGAGGGAGGTAAGCCAGTGAAGGTTATGGACTGGATGGAATCGGATGTTGATCTAAAAGCCGTCCTGAAGAAACTCGGGCGTCTGTGAAATTGGAAGACTCGTGTCACACAGCAATTTTATATGAAAATGGCCCTTCCCTTTCCTCCTCCCCCTCGACGGGGGAGGGAGGGGTGGGGGTGATTTTCATACTTCGTTGTGCCCTGCAAGGGCATGGCAGTTAGAGAGGACTGACATGAATGCAAATCTATTCGGAATAAAAGGATTATCTCTGATCATCAGTTCGGTGATGCTTTTCTTTGTCTTCGGCTGCGCATCAGCCCCTAAGGAATTTGACGCAAAAATTACCGGGCCGCAGTTGATCGTAGAGCCGGATACCATAACCCTGGGAGTGGCAAACCTGCTTAAAAAGCCCATCATCTTCAAAGGCAAGGGATTCAAACCGGGAGACTCCGTCTTTGTAAGCCTTCTGGGTGTTGAAAAGGGGGGACAGAAGATGGATATCGCCCTTGCCGACGCAGAGGTTGACCAGGCCGGTGGATTTGTAGCCGGCGTTCCTACGCTTTCTAAGATCACCGAGCTTTTGAGGGCCGACATGGGCTCCAATGCGAAGATGGAAAACATAGTAATCGTCAGCAAGCCACCTATACCTGCCGGGACCTATACTGCCAGGGCCGTAAGCATGGAAAGCAATCTCAAGGCTGAAACTCCGTTTTGTATAAAGGGCCCCTCTGTCGGGGATTCGATAAAGGACTGGTTGGGCGGACTCGCAGGCAAGATAGTCAAAAAATAATAAATTTGAGAAGCAAAAAGCCCCTCAAAAGGGGTTTTTTGTGTATTGAAGATTCATGTCTCCTCAAGCGGCAAGCAGGCTCAGCTTTCGAGAAAAAGTTATGCAGGGAAAAAACAGGATAGGCACCGGGATAGAGTATCTTGACAGGATACTGGGCGGGCTGTTCATAGGGGACAACGTAGTGTGGCATGACGACGCAGGTAGCCTTGCATCGGTCTTTTGTCTCAATTTCATAAGGGCCTCAGCCGCTCAGGGAAGGCCCATAATCTATGTCAGCTTTGATCGCTCCCCGCGCAATCTCCTCGATAAACTGGGGGATCTCGCCGAGGACCGGCTCCTGACCATACTCGACTGTTTTACCTTCGGCAAAGGGGCAGGTTCTGACATCTTTCTCAAGTTCTATGAGGATTCTCAGCCCGATACCGGCTGCAGGATAGTCCGCATGGAAGATCCAAAGGACATACATAGTTTTACCAAGGCATTCTACGATCTCCACGCCACAATGAAGCAAGATGTGCGTTTTGTGTTCGAGAGCATTACCGGTATGCAGGAGCTGTGGGGGGGAGAGGACAAGATGGCCAGCTTTTACGCCCACTCCTGCCCCAGGCTTTATGAACTCAATACGATTGCCTACTGGATACTGGAAAAGGGGGCACACAGCCCCCGCCTGAAGGCACAAATCAACCAGATAGCACAGGTGGTGATAGACCTCTCGGTAAAGCGGGGAAGCACCTATCTAAGCATTGTCAAGGCGGAAAAAAGAGAACTCGATACCTTCAACAGACCCTTCAGCTACTGGTCAAAAGGACTTATAGTAACCTTTGAGGATGAAGGCAAAGGAAGCCCAAGGGGGAATCTGGGGGCAAGGCTGAAGGAGTTACGCATAAAGAGGAGTTTTTCTCAAACCGAGCTTGCAAGGCTGGTAGGAGTTACGCCCAGCACCATATCGCAGATTGAAGGAAATCTCATCTATCCCTCCCTTCCCGCCCTCCTCAAGATGGCCGAAATACTTTCGGTGGAAGTAAGCTCATTCTTTCAGGAAACAGGTGCTAAGAAAAACCGCTTCATATTCCCCGCAAAAGATGCCTCCAGGATCAAGTTCAATAATATGCCTGAAAGAGCGGTCACGGGTAGGCTGCTCATCCCCGTTGATCTTGAGGCCGGAGCGGAGCCTTATCTTATAGAGATCGCTCCCGACTCAAGCCTGCAGTCACATTTTTTTATGCACAAGGGTGATGAGATGGGGTACGTGATATCAGGGAGCATTAAGGTTACCTTGGGAAACGCTACCTATGTAGCAAATAAGGGTGACCTCATCTACCTTTCAGCAGAAATGCCTTCGAGTTGGATAAACGAGGGAGCTGTGACCGCCAGGCTTCTGTGGATAAAGATCAGATAAGACGAGTTATTGGAGCCGGAGTCCGGCTCAGCCGGAATGCCGCAGGTTTATCCGGAATCCATCTCTGCGATATAGACATGGATTCCGGGTCAAGCCCGGAATGACGAACCATGTTTTTTCATGCCCGGGGATGGCAAAATGCCACCCAGGCATGAACGTTTGGTTACGCGTCTATAACCTTTAAGGCCTCTTCTTTGTAGGTATCCATGATGTAGGGAATGCCGGTAACCTTGGCCGCCTCCTCGGTAAGGGCTGCGAGGTCCTTCCTGGTCATAAGGTCAACACGCCACTTCCTTGCCCCTGCCATAAGCTGCTGAAGCCCTATCTGTAGTTTCTGAGAAACGCTGTAGATACCTACGGCACCCAGGGGGAATTTGTCCACCTCCTTGCCGTACTTGCTCCTCAGTTCCTCATAGCAGACAAAAATCTCCTCTTTCTTCGTACCGTAACTCTTCACAGTTGAGGGCAAACCGCCGTCCTCGCCGTTAATCCAGCGCCCAATGTTCTTACCTACCATTCCGGGGATCATTAAGGCCCTGCCCATGCAGACCGCCTTGCAGTACGGAGCGCCAAGGGCCAGTGCCTTGAAAATATGGTCTTCCGCCGAGAAGCCGCCGGCGAAGGCTATATCAGGCACCCATGACCCTTTTCTGGCCAGTCTGTCTATAAGCATATAGGCCATTGAGTGGAGGTAAAGGGATGGTATGCCCCATTCACTCATCATACGCCAGGGGCTCATGCCTGTTCCTCCGGAAGCTCCGTCAATGGTGAGAAGATCTATGTTGGCATCGGCAGACCATCTTATCGCCATGGCAAGCTCCCTCATGGGATAGGCGCCGGTCTTGAGTGTTACTCTCTTGGCTCCGAGTCTCCTGAGCCTTTCAACCTCCTTCATGAAACCGTTCTGGTCTATAAAACCAAGTCTTGAATGCCTCTCAAACTCCTTTATGGCACCCTTTTTAAATGACTCCTGATTGGCCTTAAGTTCCGGATCGGGGGTGACAATATAGCCTCTCTTCTTGAGTTCTAGCGCCCTTTCAAGACTTCCGACCTTGATCTCACCGCCTATGCACTTGGCGCCCTGGCCCCACTTAAGCTCCACCGTCTCCACGCCCAGCTTTCCTACGACGTATTCCGCTACTCCCAATCTTGTGTCCTCGACATTCATCTGTACGATGAGGTCCCCGTATCCCTCATGGTACTTTCGGTAGTCTTCCACCCTCCGCCGCATGTCGGGAGAATCTTCAACCTTGCCGCTTTTGTTGAGTTTGAGCTTTGGATCAATTCCGCACACGTTTTCACCGCATACAAGGGTGATTCCGGAAATGGCTGCACCGACCGCAAAATGCTCCCAGTTCTTTCGTGCTATTTCGGTGCTGCCGAGTGCGCCAGTGAACATGGGGACCTTCATCTTCACCTTATGTGCCCCGCCATAAGTTGTCTCAGTGCTCACTGAAGGAAACGTGGCGCAGTCAGGATCGGCTATCGCCCCGTGCGCACCCATCGCGTAGCCAAGGATGTTGAGATGGGAATAGTCAACCGGATAGTCCTTGTCCGCGCCTGCGGATATCTCTCCGAACGGACCCGGATACAGAAGCTCGCGGCTTCTAAATGTGGCGTTGAACAGATCGCAGTTACCTTTGCACCCGTCCATGCATCTGGAGCAGATGCCGGACTGGGGGGCGACGTCACGAGACCTGTTCTTTGTCTGAAGTGCCTCGTTGGAATTTGGACGGCTAAGATTCATAATTACTTTCCTCCTTTAATTAGCAGTTATGGTTAATAAAAATAAAAAGGCGCCCACCCCCTTACGGGAGCAAGACGCCTTCGTCCCCATCAAAGCAGCACGCCATTGTGCTGCTGTTACTGTTACTTTAATTTAAGCTTTTTTTCTTAGCACCGCTTATAAGAGCTGTCAAGAATAAACTGATAAGAGGAAATAATGCCACTGCATCCCGACGTTTCGACGGTAAAGGGAGAGAGGTAAAGGGAAGGGGCATTTTCATATAAACAGGCTTTGGTGACGGATGACGAAAGGCTCCGGGAACACGGAAAAGGAATCATGGATGGAAGAATAGAGGGCAAGGTAGCGCTGCTGCTGTAGAGGTGTTACAGCCTATTTCCGCTTGGCAAGGTTACCTGCCGGCTCGCAATCACCCGGGAGGAACGCAGCGGCTCTATGTTTAAATCGAACATACCGGGAGTGCGCGGATAGGCGACAGCAAAGGTGTCAGAACTCATCTGAAAGTATCAGTGCCTCAGCCACCTGCCTTAAGGATTTTCTTGAATCCATGCTTCTTTTCTGTATCCATCTGTATGCTGAGGCCCCGTCCATCCGGCGCCTTCTCATGATGATCTCCTTTGCGCGTTCAACCAGCTTTCTGGTCTCAAGTTCCTCCTGGATGACCCGCGTTTTGACCATCAGTTCGGTATTCAGGATGGCAACGGCTGCCTGATTGGCCACTGCCTTTACCAGATTTATCTCGGCCTCTGAAAATATGCGATCATCTGAAGTAAAGCAGTTCAATACCCCTATGACTCTCTGATCCCTCACTTGGAGAGGAACCCCCAGCATCGAGACAAGGCCGAGTTTTCTTGCCATCTCCTTTTCCTTGAATCTTGGTTCCAGGAGCACATCTCTTATGACCAGAGGCTGATTGCTGCTCGCTACATATCCCACAACCCCCTCCGTCAAGTTTAGGGATCTGTCCTTGACATACTCTGGTTCTATTGCCTGGGTCGCCTTGAGTCTTATACGAACCGGCTCTTCGCTTTCATCTATGAGCCAGAGAGAACAGATCTCAACGCCGGTAACCTTCGCCGTGACCATCACTATAAGCTTCAGGATATCCTCCAGATACCTCTCTGAAGTAATTGCTCCGCTTATATCGGTGAGGGCCTTAATATACCTTTCGTAAATGTCGGGGCCTATCTTTTCCATAGCAATTGCAATATGTTCAATGATAACTTCCCTTACCTCCTCCGTCGAGGGGAAGGGATATAAGAAATGGCTGTTAGTTTAGCAGCGCATTGAAAAAGCCGTGGTACTTTAACCCACTGCTATTATTAACTCAACTAAAATACAGTGTATGCTGTATTGTTTCACTTAATAATTCTACCAATTATGAGGCAATTGCAAAATTTACAGCTTCGTCATTTCCCGACTTGATTGGGGAATCCAGTCTATCCTTGAATCAATGCGTTACTGATTCCAGCTCCCGGATCGGGGTCCGGGACAGGCTTCGCCGGAATGACGAGTGGGCATAGTTTTGCAATTGGCTCATTATGGCTGCGGAAAACCTTCTTGGAAGATTGTCGAAGGCCCCGTTGGACATGAAAAGCACCACGTCTCCATATCTTGCCATTGAAGACAGGGATACTAGAAGAGCGTTTGTATCCTGATAGTAAAACGCTTCAAACCCATTTCTCCGCAGATCTTCAACAAGCCTCTCAGAGGAGAACCGTATCTCTGGATCTATCTTTTCCAGAAGCGGCGGTCTGGGTATCATCACCAGGTCAGCGCCCTCAAACGAGTCAGGGTAATTTGCCTGAAACACATTTCTCCTGCTTGAGTTGGAACGGGGCTCGAAAACAGCTATCAGCCGTCTGGCCGGATAACGGCTTTTTACAGCCGCAATAGTCTCTCTTACTGCCGTAGGATGGTGGGCGAAATCATCAAGCACAGTAATGCCCTCTTCGTCAGCGACCAACTCCTGACGTCTCTTTACGCCTCTGAAGTCTCTCATGGCCTCTTTCATCACGGCCCCCGACAGGCCCAGAAAATCCCCCAGGACAACAACGGAGAGAAGATTAGACACATTGTGGAGTCCATAGAGGGGCGTCACAATCTCAAGGTAATCCCTTCCCCCTCTTACAATGGTGAGACTGGTCATGCCCTTTTCCGTCTTTATTTTTCTTACGCTCCACACACCTTCGTCCTTGAGCCCGTAAGAAGAAACAAGGCAGCGGGCAGCCACGGCCTCTTTTGCGAGCCTCTCATTGTCGAAATTGGCTATCAATAGTCCATCTTCAGGAATTATTGAAATAAGCCTTGAAAAACTGGATGCCACATGATCGAGGTCTCTGTATATATCTGCGTGATCGAATTCAATGGCTGTGACCGTGCATATCCACGGTTCATAGTGCAGGAACTTCGGCCCCTTGTCAAAGAAGGCGGTGTCATATTCGTCTCCCTCTATTACGAAATAGCGGCCTCTGCCCAGTCTGAAATTAACTCCGAAATTGATGGGAATTCCGCCTATCATGAACCCCGGGTCTTTGCCGGCGCAGTGGAGAAGCCACGCGCTCAAAGACGAGGTAGTGGTCTTTCCGTGTGTCCCGCTTATTACAATGCTCTTTTTCCCCCTGAGGGCGAATCTTCCGATTGCCTGGGGAAATGAGACATAAGGCGATGCTATCCTCGCTAATTCCACGGCTTCCGGATTAGTGCGAGTAATCACGTTACCGACAACAACAAGATCCGGAACCGGATTAAGATTTTCGGCTTTGTAGCCTTTCATAACCCTTATACCGATGGATTCAAGCAGGTCGCTCATAGGAGGATACACATCCTGATCAGAGCCTGTAACAAGATAGCCCATCTCCTTGAGTATCCCGGCAAGGGAGGCCATGCCGGTTCCGCAGATTCCCATCAGATGCACATGTTTGATATCATCAGGGATCATGTTGAGTAACTTGGACACAAAATGCTCCGTCTGTTCGGATGTTTTTTCCTCTGATTTATCCATGGATTTATATCTACCTCAAAAAATTACTTGCCAAAAGCTGAATAAAAATCTATAAATATTTTTTAGATATTGATATCTGTTTTCCAAATGCCCCGGGAAGCAGACGTACGATCAAGATTTCCGGTATAAGGAGATAAGAAAATGGCGAGAGCCTGCGATATATGCGGTAAAAAACCCCAACTCGGAAACAAGGTCAGCCACGCAAACAATAAGACCCGCACCAGATGGCTGCCCAATCTAAAGAAGGTCCATTGCGTCGAGAACGGGCAGCCAAAGACCATGCGAATATGCACTAACTGCATAAAGAGCGGACGCATAAAAAAGGCTCTGCCCGAAAAGACTCCGGCCTAGATTCTTTCAACGATAAGAACCTCCTTGACCTTTCTTATAGAGGCTATTATCTCCTGAAGCTGGCGGTTGTTTTTCACCTCTATGGTAAAAAAAGATATTCCCTTTTTATCCATGGTGGTCTGGATTTCAGCCTTTGAGATGTTGGCGTCCTTCTGTGTTATGACTGCACTCACATCCGCAAGCAAGCCTTTTCTTTCCACGCTGGTAACTCTAAGGATGACCGGGAAGACCTCGTCTTTCGGCGGTGACCAATTTACAGGGACAAGCCTTTCGGGGGCCGAGTCAATTATCGCGGGGCAGTTTTCTCTGTGGACAGATACACCCCGGCCCCTCGTGATAAACCCTATTACCCTGTCTCCCGGGATAGGATGACAACACTGAGCGTAGCGAACCAGCATATCGCTTATTCCTGTAACCTCTATTCCCAGCGGCTCCCTGCGCCTCTTCAACAGGTCAACCACCTTGGCTACAATGCCCTCGGACTTATCTTCTTTTTCATCTACGACCTTGGGCCTCAATCTGCCAAGCACCTGTTTGGCCGACACCCTTCCAAGGCCTATCTGAACAAGGATATCCTCCGCCGAGCGGAAAGAAAGCTCCCTGGCGACAGCCCCCAATTGCTCGCTCTTGAGCAGGTTTGGTATCGCAATATGGTCCTGATGAAGGCACCTCTCAAGTATCTCCCGGCCAAGCCTGATGCTCTCCTGCCTCTCCTGATTCTGAACCCATTGACGTATCTTGGTTTTAGCCCTTGAGGTCTTTACAAAACCAACCCAGTCCTTGCTTGGATGCGCTTTGGGAGAAGTAATTATCTCCACGATATCGCCGTTTCTGAGCTTATATCTCAGGGGAACCATTCTGCCGTTTATGCGCGCTCCGGTGCACTTCTCCCCCACTTCGGAGTGTATGCTGTAAGCAAAATCAACCGGTGTCGCGCCCATCGGGAACTCCTTCACCTCCCCTTTGGGAGTGAAGACATAGACCTCATTTGGAAAGAGATCCATCCTGACCGATTCCAGGAACTGCACGGGGTCTTGGAGACTTTGCTGCCATTCCATAAGCTGCCGCACCCATGACAGTTGTTTTTCATCGGCTACCCCTGATACACCGTTTTCCTTGTACTTCCAGTGCGCAGCAATTCCTTCCTCGGCAACCTTATCCATATCCCAGGTCCTTATCTGAAGCTCCATCCTCTTGCCGTAAGGTCCCACAACGGTCGTGTGAAGGGATTGATACATATTCTGTTTGGGAACCGAGATATAGTCCTTTATCCTGCCTTGAACCGGCTTCCATATCGAATGGACATTTCCGAGTACAGCGTAGCAATCTCTTACAGTGTCAACGATTATCCTGAAGGCAAGGACATCATAAACCTGGCTTATATCGAGATTTTGCTGCTTCATCTTTCTAAAAATGCTAAAAAAATGCTTATGTCTTCCCTTGATCGAACACCTTATATCCCATTCTTTAGCCTTATCGCTAAGCATTTGTATCACTTCATTAATGAAGTGATCTCTTTCTTCCTTTTTACTTGTAATAGTATTTTGAATCTGTTCGTAGGCCGCCGGTTCCAGATAATACAGACAAGTATCTTCAAGACTTGATTTAATCCAATTGATGCCCATCCTTCCGGCAATCGGCGCATATATATCCAGGGTCTCCTCTGCTATCCTTCTTTGCTTCTCAGGCGGCTGAAAACGAAGTGTACTCATGTTATGGAGCCTGTCGGCCAGTTTCACCAGTATGACCCTGATGTCGGTTGACATGGCAAGGATCATCTTTCGAACGTTTTCGGCCTGTCGCTCCTGGGCACTGTTGAACTTTAGCTTGCTGATCTTCGTAACGCCGTCAACTATGCGCAGGGTCTCGGCGCCGAAAAGGCGCTCTATCTCCTCAGGCGTTGCGCTTGTATCCTCAAGGGTGTCATGAAGCATACCCGCCGCAACGCAGACAACGTCCATCTTCATCTGCGCCAATATATAGGCAGCTTCCATGACATGAGAAAGATACGGCTCCCCGCTTAGACGCACCTGTCCCTCGTGCACCTTTGCGGAGTAAACATAGGCCTTTTCTATGAGCTGGATATCCGCCCTGGGATGGTAGGTCAGGACCTTCCCTGTAATGTCATTTAAGCGGATCATTAAGACTGGAGAGCTTTTCGATTATTCCTGAAGCCGCATCGGAGATATCGAGGAGGCTTCCGTTTTCTTCACGTCTGGCCTTCAGTTCGATACGGCCCGACTTGAGGCTTTTGGCCCCTACTGTGACGCGAAGGGGTATCCCCACAAGATCGGCGTCGTTGAACTTCACCCCGGGCCTTTCATCACGATCATCCATGATCACTTCCACTCCCCTTGAAGCAAGATCCCTGTAGATACCCTCAGATGTCTCAACCACATGCGAGTCATGCATCTGAAGTGGAAGGAGCACCACTTGAAAGGGTGCAAGAGGCAGAGGAAATACTATGCCCTTTTCATCATGGTTTTGCTCTATAGCCGAAGCAAGCGTCCTTCCTACTCCAATGCCGTAGCAACCCATGATGAAGGGAAGCTCACGACCCCTGTCGTCCAGAAACGATGCCTTCATAGCCATGCTGTATTTCGTGCCGAGCTTGAATATATGCCCTACCTCGATTCCTCTTTTGAATTCTATCTCCGCGCCGCAGCGGGGACAACTGTCATCAGGAGTTATAATTCTCATATCTCCGAATTCATTTAACGAGTAATCCCTTCCGTGATTGACGTTTATCAGATGGCAATCCTTTCTGTTACCTCCTGTGACATAGTTGGCCATGTACCTGAGGGCGTTATCCGCCACCGTCCTTATCTTCAACCCCAAGGGGCCTGCAAAGCCGACAGGGGCTCCGGTCACATCCTCTATCGCTGCGGGAGGGGCCATCTCAATGCTCTGCGCCCCTATAAACGTCTTAAGCTTGGCAAGATTTATCTCATGATCGCCTCTTACCAGCGCAGCTAGAGGAGATCCGTCCGCTATAAATATCATCGTCTTGACAAGACGGCCGGGAGGGAGGGAAAGAAACGCCGCAACCTCTTCTATTGTCCTCACATCCGGTGTAGCGACTTCCTTGAGGGGCGACAGCGCGGGATCAGCTGCCGGATTTGACACAGGAGATACCTCCGCTTTCTCCAGGTTTGCCGCATATTGGCAGGAGGTGCAGCTTATAACCTGATCTTCCCCCGTGTCCGCCAGGACCATAAATTCATGGGAAAAGCTGCCGCCTATTGTCCCAGTGTCCGCCTCGACCGCACGGAATGCCAGACCGCATCTTTCAAATATACGTGAGTAGGCCTTGTGCATGCGCCCGTAGCTTTCAGCAGCCCCGGCCTCATCCGCGTCAAAGCTGTAAGCATCCTTCATTATGAACTCTCTTCCCCTCATAAGCCCGAAGCGCGGTCTTATCTCATCACGAAACTTGGTCTGGATCTGATAGAAGTTAATGGGAAGCTGTTTGTAGGACTTTATTTCTCTCCTCACCAGGTCGGTAATCACCTCTTCGTGTGTAGGCCCGAAGCACGCATCTCTGTTGTGTCTGTCCTTGAGCCGAAGGAGTTCCTTTCCGTAATAGTCCCACCTTCCGCTTTCCTGCCAGAGTTCGGCCGGCTGAACCGCCGGCATGAGCAACTCGATTGCTCCCGCCCTGTCCATCTCCTCTCTGATGATCTTCTCAACCTTTTTTAAAGAGCGCAGGCCCATGGGAAGATAGGTATAAACACCCGACGTGAGCTTGCGTATCATCCCCGCCCTAAGCATCAACTGATGGCTTATTACCTCTGCATCCGAAGGAAGTTCCTTCTGGGTCGGTAAAAAGTAGCTGCTATATCTCATCTATTCTCCGAACCTCCATCTGTAGTGAGGCGACCGTAGGCGATCAATGCCTTTGCCTCTCTAATCAACACCTCTGCCAGGTCAGCCTCAGGAATCTTCCTCACAACCTGACCCTTTTTGAAGAATATGCCCTGGCCCCTTCCCCCCGCAATACCGATATCAGCCTCCCTTGCCTCACCCGGCCCGTTTACGACACAGCCCATTATTGCAATCTTCAAGGGAAATTGCACCCCTGTGAGCCCCCTTTCAACCTCATCAACAAGGGAAAATAGATCTATCTCACAACGCCCGCACGTCGGACAGGATATGATCTCAGGCCCTCTCTGTCTGAGGCCCAGGGCTTTTAAAATCTCATAGGCGACCTTTACTTCCTCAACAGGAGGCCTGGTCAAGGATACCCGCAATGTATCTCCTATACCCCTGTAGAGAAGATATCCTATCCCAATGGAACTCTTGACCGTACCTGAGATAAGAGTGCCTGCCTCAGTCACTCCCAGGTGAAGGGGGTAATCCATACGTTCGCTCAGCATCTCATAGGCCTTTATTGTCGTCGGCACATTGGATGACTTGATGGAGACCTTCATCTGCTCGACCCCAAGGGATTCAAGAAATGCTACCTGTTTCACCGCTCCTTCCACAAGTGCATCAGTACCCGGTCCTCCATACCTTTCAAGTATATCCTTGGGAAGCGAGCCGGAGTTTACTCCAACCCTTATCGGAACTTTCCTCCTGATTGCTGCCTCCGCCACCTTTGCCACAGCAGAGTCATCCTTCATGGTCCCGGGATTTATCCTCAGGCCGTCTGCCCCTTCTTCAAGGGCGGCAAGGGCCAGCCGGTGGTCAAAGTGAATATCGGCTATAAGGGGCGGCGATACCCTCCTCTTTATCCTGCCAAATGCCCTTGCGGCATCCATGTCCGGGACGGCAAGCCTCACGATCTCGCAGCCTGCCAGCGCAAGCTCCGATATCTGGGCGACCGTGGCATCCACATCACGGGTATCCGTGTTGGTCATGGACTGGACCACTACAGGTGCCCCGCCTCCGATAGCTATCCCCCCCAGGTATATGGGCCTGGTCTTCCTTCGTATTACATCGCTCATACCAGAATTCCCAAAAAGACTCTAATTTAGCATATGATCGCAAAACTCCGGGGCAGGTGCGGCTTCAGCCGCACAGATATCGTGCGCCGTGCGCCTGAAGGCGCACCTGCAGGAGCTGATTTCTGCTCTGCTTTCCCTGATCTGCGCAAAGCCATCCCCTGATTTATTGAAATGGCACTATTTAATGGTAGTCTTATAGTTTCTCAGTTTTATCCAGCGGAGGCAAGGAAATTGAGTGAGCTTTACCGTTGGTTAAAATTAATGACAGCCTTTGACTCAATATAAAAACATGGGTTTCCCGCTTACATGCATCACTTTTGGACGGTATTCCTTTATGTCATAGAGTTCTCTTACGTCAACACGCTTCTGGCCGCTTATTACCGTGCTCAGGGGTATATCGGTGTAGATGCCCCGGCTCAGGGCGACCAGCCTTCCATATATGCCCTTGAGGAAAAGATCTACAGCCATATTTGCATAGTTTACGGCTACCATTAGGTCAAGAGAGTCCGGGGCGCCGCTTCTCATCAGGTATGACAGCCTCTGATTGAGTACATCCTGACCGGTAAGCTTCTTAAGCAGCGCTCCTGTCTCTTCCCCTATGCCGCCCAGTCGTTTGTGACCGTAGGCATCCACTTCTCCTCCCATGATCAAATCACCCCCGACCATGCTTGCGCCTTCCGATATGGTTATCATGGCGTAGTTCTTGGGATTGGCCCTTTTATCCTTCATAATCAGTTCGGCAAGCCTCGCCGGATCGAAGGGGACCTCCGATATGATTGCCCGGTCCACACCCGAAAGATAAGCCGATATAAGGGAGGTCTCCCCGCAATAACGTCCGAAAAGCTCAACCACCGCAATCCTCTCATGGGAACCCGCGCACGTCCTGAGCGAATGGATAAACCCCACTCCTCTTGTGATGGCAGTGGAAAACCCTATGCAGTAGTCCGTGCCGAAGACGTCGTTATCCATTGTCTTGGGTATTCCTATGACGGGAAAACCCTCTTTGTGAAGGCGCACGGCAAAGCTTAGGGTATCATCTCCCCCGATGGGTATTACCGCCTCAATGCCCAATGCCTCTAAATTGCGGATGACATGGGATGTGAAATCCTTTGTCTTTTCCCCTTCAGAGAATAACTTCGTCAGGTGCTCAGGGACATCTTTTACTTTAGCGGCACTAGGGTTCGTGCGGGAGGTGTGGAGATAAGTGCCGCCATAACGATCTATTGTCCTGACATTCAGGGGAAGGAGTTCTTCAAGACAGTTTTTCCGTGATGCCGGATCATCAGGATTGTATGCAAGAATGCCTGCCCAACCTCTCCTTATGCCTATAACTCGAAAACCTTCGCTTACCCCCCTATAGACGAGGGTCTTTATGCAGGGATTCAATCCCGGAACGTCTCCTCCCCCCGTCAAGATGGCAAGGGTCCTCTTGGCTTTGCCGCTTCTGGCCATAAAACCTCCATCAACAGGCTGCTGAGCCTATCTGCTTTTTTTACTCCTTACTTAAGTCACTCCTGCACAAATCCCAGGATGCCTTTCTCCGCCCTTTTTGTATCAAAACCACCCCCCCCTCATACCCTTTCGAGGAAAAGGGATATAGTCAATGGGAAGATACTTATTCTTCGCTGCACCCCATTCACGACACTGGGATTTCAATGAAAATAGACAGTGTGCATCCGGAAATGAGATAGTTTCGTCGAGTTCAAGGCGGGCGAGAATTTTAACCACAGGAATACATTGACGTATTTCGAGGATTAAAATCTGAGCCCAACGCCGAAATCGATGAAAATAGCCATTTACGGATGGGCACTAAATAATCATAGTGGCGAAGTCTGTCCAGTACCCCGTCAGAAGCCGCTCTCCGGGCTTTGTCCCTGGCATTGTCCCGGCCCTCCTCGGAATCCAGTAGGGTTGCCCCTGATTATTGACGTGTTACGACACCGCCACAAAAAGCCTAAAAGAACCGTTAGAAGGTGTCAAGACCAATTACCTGCGGGTTTTTTGTTGACAAGCGCCGCCAAAACCATATTCTGAGTCTGGAAAGTCAAGAAAGGGGGAAAATCCATGCCGACCTCAAAGAAGGTGGAAGGAGCCATTGCAAAGGCCTCCTGGATAAGGAAGATGTTTGAGGAAGGAGCCAGGCGTAAGGCCAGGTTCGGAGCTGAAAACGTATTTGACTTCAGCCTTGGAAATCCCAATCTGGAGCCGCCTCCAAGGTTCAAAGAAGTCCTGAGAAAGGAGGCGGAAGACTCCACGCCGGGCAGGCACGCCTACATGGCAAACGCGGGTTTACCTGGCACAAGGAGCGCGGTAGCAGCCTATCTGAGTTCTTCTAATAACGCCGCCTTTTCTCCCGAAGATATAGTAATGACGGTTGGGGCAGGGGGCGGCCTCAACGTGGTACTCAAGACCATTCTGGACCCGGGTGATGAGGTGATCATACCGAGCCCTTATTTTGTGGAATACAATTTTTACCTGGACAACCATCAGGGGATCCCCAGAATAGTCCCAACAAAAAAAGGTTTTTCCTTTGATCTTGACCTGATAAGCAACGCTGTTTCAGAAAAGACCAAGGCCGTACTTATTGACTCCCCAAACAATCCCACAGGAAAGGTTTACAGCAGGGAAGAACTGGAGGGCCTTGCGGAAGTGCTTTCCCACCATAGTTCAAGACTCGGCCGGCCGATCTATATGATATCCGACGAACCTTACAGAAAGATCGTATATGACGGAGTAATTGTGCCGAGCATATTCGATACATACCGGGATAGTTTCGTCGTGACATCCTTTTCCAAGGATCTCTCACTTCCGGGGGAAAGGATCGGATATGCCGCCGTTCATCCTGAGACTGCCGATAAGGCCATGCTGGTGCAGGGGATGATCCTCTGCAACCGCATCCTCGGATATGTAAACGCCCCGGCCCTTATGCAGAGGGTAGTGGCCGAGCTGCTGAATGAGGCAGTGGATGTAAATATCTATCAAAAAAAGAGGGATAAGCTCTGCGATGCCCTGTCATCATTCGGTTACAGCATCGTTAGACCTCAGGGGGCATTCTACCTCTTCCCTGAGACCCCCATCAAGGATGACGTTGCTTTTGTTGCGGCGCTGCAGGAAGAAAACATCCTTACGGTTCCCGGTAGCGGTTTCGGAGGCCCGGGGCATTTCAGAATCGCATACTGCGTGTCTGATTACGTCATAGAGAAATCACTTCCCGGTTTTGAACGTGTAATCAAGAGGCACAGGGGGTAAAGCAAATGTACTCCAAGATGCTTTCACTTCGCTTCCCGAAGAAGACGGCCAATAAACCTGTGGTTTACAGCCTGGTAAAAAAATTCGATCTTACTTTCAATATCATGAAGGCGACCATTTATCCCAGGGAAGAAGGATTCATGGTCATGGAACTGAGCGGCCACAAGACCAACTTCCAGCGAGGTATTCGTTATCTCAAGAGCCTCGGCATACAGGTTGACAGCATCGGGCAGGACATAAGGCGGGATGACAGGAAATGCTTCCAGTGCGGGGCCTGCACCGCGGTATGCCCTACCGGCGCCCTTTACGTAAAGAGGCCTCAGATGGAAGTGCTCTTTGACAGGGATAAATGCAGCGCCTGCGAACTCTGCGTCTCGGCCTGCCCGGCAAAGGCCATGGAAATCAGGTTCAACAAGGCCCTTCTATCTTGACAAGGGGAAACCCGGCGATCCATCTCAAAGACCATCTAAATCAAATTCCTGCCGGCCGTTCAGGAAGGGTATCAGTTGGCCCTCCCCGGCATCAAGGCCTCTTCTCCCGTGATCGCAATCAGCGCTTTTCCAAACCCTTGAGCGTGGCGGTGGCAATGAGCGGAGGCATTGACAGCGCAGTGGCTGCCCTGCTTCTGGCCCATTCCGGATGGTCTGTGATCGGCCTCCATCTGATCCTTCCCGCCCCTCCTTCTACGGCTGAAAGGAGACTCAGTCAGGTGAAGGCTATCTCTAACGCCCTGGAGATAGAACTCCACACGATAGATATCTCGGATCAATTCAGGGCAAAGGTGATAGAGGCCTTTGTCGCATCTTACAGAAAGGGAAAGACCCCCAATCCGTGCGTTCTATGCAACCGTGTTATAAAGTTTGAGGCACTGTCTGCCTTCTCCAGGGAGCACGGACTCAGATACATTGCAACGGGTCACTATGCCATATCAGATAAAGGACCAAAAGAGGAGGAAGTAAGCCTCTTCAGGGGATTTGACTCATCAAGGGACCAGTCTTATTTTCTCCACCGTTTGTCAGGTGAGATAATAGACAGGGCGGTCTTCCCCCTGGGGTATCTGAAGAAAACAGAAGTAAAGGAAATCGGAAGGTTGGTCGGCATATCCCACATCCCTCAGGGGGAGAGCAGGGAGATATGCTTTATCGGTAAGGAGGGCTATCGCCCCCTGATTGAGGAATACGGGCCTTTACCGGCAGGAGATATAGTTGACCGTGAAGGTAAAGTCCTTGGAAGACACTCAGGGATACACCGATACACCATCGGGCAGAGGCACGGAATGGGTCTTGCATCGCCAAGGCCCCTTTATGTCACATCCATTGTGCCGGATAAAAATCTTGTGGTAACGGGCCTGAAGGATGATCTCTTCACAAGAGATGTATCTGGCTCGGGCTGGGTCTGGACCGGGAAGGAACTCACCCAAAAAGAGTTGCGATGTGAAGCACAGATACGTTACAGGCACAGGGCTTCTCCCGGCACCCTTAAAATACTCCCGATGGGCATGGTGACCTTTAGATTTGATGAACCTCAATGGGCGGTCACGCCTGGGCAGGCACTCGTATGCTACCTGGGCAACCGCGTCATCGGCGGGGCATGGATAGAGAGTCAGTCTGAGAAATGAAAGGAACTTCCCCCTCATTCAGGATGATAACCCTCGGATGCAAGGTCAACCAGTACGAATCCGCCTTTCTGTCCGAGTCTCTAGTAGAATACGGATTCTTAAGGGCGCCTGACAATGAACGTGCCGACATTGTGATCATAAATACCTGCACCGTAACCGGCACGGCGTCCAAGCAAAGCCGCCAGAGCATTAGAAAGGCAATAAAGGAAAATCCCGGGGCGTTTGTAGCCGCTGTTGGCTGTTATGTACAGGCCTTTCCCGAAGAACTCGGTCAAATTGAAGGCATCAGCCTCCTGACAGGGAACAATGATAAGAAAGACCTCCCCTTCCTGATAAGAAAGGCCTTTCAAGAAAACCTCTCAAAGAATCACACCAGGCCCTTTCACGCAGGCCAGGCCTTTGAGCAGATGCCTGTAAGGCTATTTGCGGGCAGGGCCAGGGCGTTTCTTAAGATTCAGGACGGCTGCGAGGCTTTCTGCAGTTACTGCATAGTGCCCAAGGCAAGGGGGCCTTCAAGGAGTCTTGATCCCGAAAAGGCCGTTTCGGTGATGGAGGAGATGGCAGTACATGGTATCTGCGAGGTAGTTCTGACGGGCATACACCTTGGAAGATACGGAAGGGACCTAAGCCCGAAGATATCTCTAGCTTCACTTCTGAGAAAGGTGACTGAAAGGCGCCTGCCTTTGAGGATCAGATTAAGTTCCATTGAACCCAATGAGATTGATGATGAAATTATAGGGCTTGTCAGAAAAGAGCCATGTATATGCCCCCACTTCCATATTCCGCTCCAAAGCGGTGATGACGCAATACTTAGGTGTATGAACCGCCACTATTCCACGGACCAGTTTGAGTCCTTAATAGAAAACATCCGATCAAGGATCCCTTTTTGCGCAATAGGAGTGGATGTGATCAGCGGGTTTCCGGGTGAATCCGAAAAGGCATTTATGAACACATTTTCTCTTATCCGCAGCCTTCCCATTACATATCTCCACGTCTTTCCCTTCTCCCCGCGAAAGGGAACCCCGGCCGCTTCCTTTGCAGGGAGGGTGGAACCGGCTGACATCAGGGCGAGAACCGGCCTATTGAGGGCCCTTGGAAGGGAAAAAAGAGATGCTTTCCACAAGAGCTTTCTTGGCAAGACGCTCGAAGTCGTATCGGAAGGAATATCCAAGGAAGAGGAAGACCTCCTGTGCGGAACAAGCGACAACTACATCCCTGTTCTCTTTGTTCCGCTTGACTCAAAAGCGGCCGACGGGATCAAAATGGTAAAGGCCGCATGCCTGAGGGGGCAAAAGGTATTGGGAAAAGAGATCACGTGCCCTTATCCCGTCTGAATCGCCTCGCGTCCTCCTTCCAGCCCTTCTGTTTCCTCCCCTTGATCCTCCTTGCGGTGTCAGGGTCTCTTTCAAGATCAAGCAGAAACGACCCGGCCTGTTTCTGTGACTGGGGGCCCCTTTGCTCCGGCCTCTTAACCTCAGTGGCAGCGGCCTTTGCCATCTCCATCCGATCCATCGGGACAGGCGGCCCGGCGATGAATTCCGGAGGTATTTCCCTGCTCAGTACAAGTGAGCCGAATTCGAAAAAAGCTGTATTTTTTCTTCTACCCGCCTCTGCCATGACCTCAATTATCACAGGATCGCTGTCACGCCTCCTTCCCATGCGAAGCGCGGTTTCTCTGTCCCCGCAGAGAACCAGGAATCTATCTCCGTGTGAAAACAGGCCCTTTTCTATGGTAAATGCGTGTGCCCTTTTTCTTACCGCCGTATAGAGTATTTTGGGCACAGCAGGCATCGGCGCATCTGAAAACTCCCAGCGCCTCTGCCTTGCCCTCATGCGGCTTCCTTCAAGTTCAAAGGACTCTCTTTCCTCACCCCAGCATATCTCCCTCAGATGAGACTCCCTCACATAGGCGGTATCCGCGTCTTCATGCAGGGCCTGGAGGAGTTCCTTGGTGCTCACAAAACCATCCCTGTCAGGGATAAGGCAGAACTCAAAAGGAGCTATTGCCAGGGCATAATGGATTATCCGGGCAAGGCCCTTTGTTCTGAACTGCTGCGCCTTACTCAACCAACCATCCCCCCCTTACCTGTAGAGACATTACAAGAAAATAGAGAATGCCCCTTCCTATTATTCCCTCCCCCTTTTACGTCGAAACGTCGGGATGTAGCGGCATTATTCCTTCCCCTTACCGTCGAAACGTCAGGATGCGGCGGCATTATTCCCTCCCCCTCGACGGGGGAGGGAGGGGTGGGGGTGATTTTCATCCTTGGTTGCGCCCCATTTAGGGCATTGCAATTGGAATCAACCTCAAGGTCATCGCCTAAAAAACCGGCATCACAAACGCTAACACGCTACGAAAGCGCCCTGAATAATGCAAGCACAATGATCCCTTGACCGGGATTTGCTCTTCATAGTATTTAATGAAAGTCCTTCAATGGATGATCTCTAGTCTAACGGTCATGCCCGGATAGGGCACAACGAAGGATGAAATTGCCGCACGTCATTCCGGATTCGATTCGGAATCCAGGTCGTCATTCAGGCAAAGGCCGGAAAAAAGACTGGATACGGGCTCCCGGATCGAGATTTGGGACAGGCTTCGCCTGTATGACGATGTATTTTCATTTAAATAAACTTCGTTTGTATCGGCTCATGATTGGGGGGATGGCTTTGCGCAGACCAGGAATCAGCTTCTGTAGGTGCGCCTTCAGGCGCAGGGCGCACGGTTCCCATGCGGCTGAAGCCGCACCTACCCCGAATCTTTGAGCTGATACCTTCGTTTGCGGTTTCCAGGGAGAATTTATGGGTTTTAACCGAAAAAGGGTTGTAGTCACAGGGCGGGGTGTAGTAGCGGCCAATGGAATAGGCGTTGAAGCCTTCTGGGAGGCCAATCTCAAGGGACGATCAGGAGCAGGTCCGGTTACTTGCTTTGACGCATCCCATTTTGATTCCAGGATCGCAGCGGAGGTAAAAGATTTCAGACCCGAGGCCTTTATGCCGGAGAAGAAGGCCAAGAGGGTTGACCGATTCGTCCATTTCGGAATGGCCGCGGCCTCCATGGCCATCAAGGAAAGCGTCATTGACCTTGAAAAAGAAAACAGGACCAGGATAGGAGTGGTAATCGGCTCAGGGCTGGGCGGGGCGCTCTTTCACGAGGAACAGATAGCACTTGCACTTGAAAAGGGGACATTCCGTTTCAATCCCATGAGCGTGCCGAAGGTTACGCCTAACGCAGTATCCTCCCACATAGCTATCGAGTACGGGCTCAGAGGCCCTAACATGGTGGTCTCAACCGCCTGCGCGTCAGGAAATAACGGCATCGGTGAGGCATTTAGGAAGATTCAGCATGACGATGCGGACATCATCCTCGCGGGAGGAGTCGAAGCGCCTCTCACACAATTTACCTATGGGGCCTATTGCGCCATGAGAAGCGTGCTCTCCAAGCGGAATGATTCGCCCCTGGAGGCAAGCAGGCCCTTTGAAAAGGACAGGGACGGCTTTGTCATGGGAGAAGGCGGGGCCGTGCTGGTACTGGAAGAACTGGAGCACGCCCGCCGCCGCAGTGCAAAAATCTACGCGGAAATAGCGGGCTACGGTCTTACAAGCGGGGCCTATCATATCGCTATGCCTCAGGCCGGAGGCGAGGACGCAGCCGAGGCAATGGCACTTGCTCTCAAGGATGCAGAGGTTGATTCCGTGGATTATATAAACGCCCACGGGACAAGCACGGTTGCCAATGACGCCGCTGAAACAAACGGCATAAAGAGGTTATTCAAAGAAGAAGCCTACAATATCCCCATATCTTCAACCAAATCCATGATCGGGCACTCAATAGGCGCGGCGGGGGCCATAGAGGCCGTTGTATGCTGCCTTGTACTGGAGCATCAGGTGATCCCGGCCACTATCAATTATCACACAAAAGATCCTGTATGCGACCTGGACTATGTCCCCAACGAGCCCAGAGAAGCGAAAATAGAGACCGTTCTTTCAAACGGCTTCGGCTTTGGAAGCGTAAACGCATGTCTTGTCTTTAAGCGATATGAATAATGAAGGTCCCGGGGGTTATAAATTTATTATCACGCCCTGAGAGGCCACAGAGAAGGGGGCCGGAGTAGGAAAAGACATCACGCCTTTATTGTCTTCGGTAAAGGCGAAGTTTAGGGATTTCTATAATAATCAAAGAAGGAGAGGAAGCCTTTTTTATGGCATACACAGAAAAAGAGATAAGTGAAAAGGTAATAGCCGTCCTTGCCGACAAGGGTAAGGTCGAAAAGGACCAGATCAACATGGATTCATCCCTTGTGGACGACCTGGGTATGGATTCACTGGACGCGGTTGAGATGGTATTTGAATTCGAAGAACAGTACGGGATTCAAATTCCGGATGAGGCCATCCAGGGATTCAAATTCGTTAGAGATATTGTGAGTTATCTGATGAAAGTGATCCCCGAAAAGCAATGACATAAGGGTGCTGATTCAAAGGAAGCCGATTGCGGATCAACGTTCTGCGGCTTCAGTATGGGGAGTATTTCGTGACCAGGGAGGAAAGACCTATGAAGTTCGGAAAGAGCCTGTATATCCTTGCGGTACTGAGCTTTTTATTTCTGCCGTTAAACGCGGCTGCCATAGGCATAGAGGCTGCTCTAGGCGTTTGGAACGTAAAGCCTCAAGGAGACCTAGCTTACAGGGGCGACCCGGTAAGTCTCGAAGACGATCTCAAGCTTGGATATGATGTTAGAATATTTGGAAGAGTCAAGGTTGACATGCCTCTTATGATTCCGAACATCTATTTCATGTTCTCACGCGTAAAAAACGACGGAGACGGATCAAGCACAGGAGACTTTGTTTTCGGAGATATTTTATTTTCAAATGCCAGCCCCCTTTCCTCCAGTCTTGAGATGGATGAATATGATCTTGCCCTCTACTACGGAATACCCTTCATTAAAACAGCCACACTGGGAAAACTCAATATTGACGCAGGCCTTAATATCAAACTGGTTGATCTTGACGTCACAGTCAGCCAAAGCGGCGTTTCCGAATCCAAACAATATACCGTTCCGCTTCCCATGCTCTACCTGGGCGGGCAATTGCAGATCATCAAAAGCCTTTCCCTTGAAGCCGAGGCGCGCATCATCTCTCTCGGCTCAGCGGATTACTTTTATGATCTTCTCGGCAGGGTCAAGTACAACTTGATCGGCCCGGCCTTTATAGCGGCCGGCTATCGTTACGAAGACGCCCAGCTGGACAGAAGAGGGCTCCGCATCATCAGTTGGACGGGAGGCCCTTTTCTTGAAATCGGCCTTTTTTTCTGATGAATAAGAAAAAGCATACGGCACCTTTATCCCAGGTCTCGCACGACCAATTAGGACTGCTTAAGCCGTTCTATCTCATCAATCATATAAGTTGATATACGTCCGTCTTCCAATTACATAAACTTCAAAGCACTCTGCTATAATGCAGCCTCCGTCATACAGGGAGGGAGATTCAAGAAGCTGCCCCTGCCCCGGGGTGCGCTCCTTCCAAGACGTAAAATTAATGCGGAAATTACTTCCACCCTACCCTCCCAGGTCTAGGGTGCGAGATACAGAAAGTGGAAGATTTTCATTCTCCGTTGTGCCCCATTCGGGCATGACCGTTTATATGAAAATACCCCTTCCCTTTATCCCTCACCCTCGACGGGGGAGGGATGGGTGAGGGTGATTTTCATCTTTCGTTGTGCCCTGCCCGGGCATAGCCGTTAATCGTTATGAAACCTTTTCCGGAAACGTGAATCTTATGGATTAAAACCAGGAGATTTTCGTCATGGAAAAAGGCATATCAAGAAGATCTTTCCTAAAATCGGGGCTTGCGGCTGCCGGAGCAGCGGCTGCCTCCACCGTGGCTCTCCCTGAAAGCGTCAAGGGAGCGAAAGAAACTGAACTTGCCACCCTGATAGATATCAGGAAGTGTATTGGATGCGAGGCCTGCGTTGAGGCATGCAGAGATGTTAACGCCGGGAAATACCCCGTCCCGTCTAAACCCTATCCAAAGATGTACCCATCAAGTGTGAAGGTTTCGGACTGGTCGGGCAAAAAGGATGTAACCGACAGACTCACTCCATATAACTGGGTATTCATCCAGCACGCCCAGGTGGTTTTAAAGGGTAAAAAGGAGGAACTTACCTTTCCAAGAAGATGCATGCACTGTCAGAATCCGCCCTGCGCTGATCTCTGCCCATGGGGCGCGGCAAGAAAACTCGATAACGGCATAAGCGTAATTCACCCGGACATCTGCCTGGGAGGATCTAAATGCAAGGATGTCTGCCCTTGGAAGATTCCTCAGAGACAGACGGGAGTGGGTCTTTATCTTAAGATTCTGCCTTCTCTTGGGGGAAACGGAGTTATGTATAAGTGCGACCGCTGTTATGAGAGGGTGGCAAAGGGCGAGTTGCCGGCCTGCATAGAGGTATGCCCTGAGAAGGTGCAAAAGATCGGGCCCAGGGAGGAGATATTAAAAGAGGCAAAGGAGATTGCCCGGGAGATAGGGGGCTACATCTATGGAGCGGATGAAAACGGGGGTACCAACACCATCTATGTCTCTCCTGTCCCCTTTGAAGAGCTGAACAAAGCAATAGAAAAGGGAGATGGGAAGCCCCATTTTAAAAAGGTTGCAGACTCAATGGCCCATGTGGATAACCTCGCCAAGGCTATGGTTATAGCTCCCTTTGCTGGTCTGGCAGCCGCAGCACTCAAGATGGTAAGCTTTGCCAGCAAGGAAAAGGAGGGCGGAAAATGAAAACTAAAATTGAAACGGCAACGGCTCCCGGCCGCCCGAAGACTCTCAGACGTCTATACATCTTGACCTTTATCGTACTCGCCTTTACCGGCTTCGGACAGATGCCCATATTCAAGAGATATGGGCTCTCCAGTATCCCCGGCCTGGGCTGGAGCGCGAATTACTATGCCACCCATTACATCCACTATCTAGGTGCCATATTCCTTATAGCACTCATGGCCTATACGGCAGCTGATTTTTTTGCATCAAGAAGGAAATACTTCCGCCTTACAAAAGCGGGCGTCCTTCAAATTGCCCTTCTCTCCGCCGTAGTAGCTACAGGAGTCTTTAGGGTCCTTAAAAACCTGCCCGATGTGGTATTTTCACCCGGGTTTACTATGTTCATTGATCTATCCCACCTTGCCTTTATGATGCTCTATTTCCTGGCGGCCCTTTTCCTCCTCATAACAGGCCGCAAGTGGCTAAGTCCCATCCAGAGATAGCCCTCTTCCAGGGATCCGGTTGCAGCCTCCTCGCCGGATCCCCTTCCAACCGCCATTATTGCTCCTACGGATTAATAAAGCGGCCCCTGTCCCGATATTGATTTGGGGAAACGGGGATATATTATCGCTAAACCCGCCCCGGATAGATTGCACCGGTGCCAATCATAATTAGTTTATCAGATGAATCTCAAAAATCCGGGGTAGATGTGGCCCTCTGGTCTACTTTTCCTGGTCTACGCAAAGCCATCCCCCAGATTTATAGAGTTGGGGGGAGGGTTGGGGTGGGGGGTGTATTTTCACGGTAAATAGGCACTGTACATTTATCTGCTCCTTTTATAGAGGCGCCGAAACGTATTCAGGATATTCAACATAGAGGTGATACCATGGCCAGAATCGTCCACTGCCATCCCGGCAGAACCAGTTACGCTTACCACGTCTTCACGGACCTGGACTTCTGGGACGCGAGAAAGATAGTCGGAGACCTTGCCTCCGTAAGAAGAAACTTCAGCCAAGAACCACCTGGAAGAGAGTTCCCTACACAGGTGGTATCCGAAGACATCTCCAGGTCGAAGAAAACCAAACTGGAAAACAGGATCAAGAAGGCCCTTGTCTCACCGCCAAGACATCTGGTTGTTGAAGGACTTCTTAATGACGGATTCTTCGAGTTTGATCCTCTGGACTATTATCCCGGGAGATGGAACAGGAAAAGAATGATGCATTTCACAATGCATCGTCTGCCGCTGGATAACGCCGCGCTCAATTCCCCATATCAGACGGTCGTCGTTGAGTGGAAGGGTGAAAAAATAAGGGTTGAGAAGGCAAAGCGTAAAGAAAAATGCGATCCCATGATCCGAACCAAAGAGGAGTCCAGAAAGAGGCTTAAGGTTCCGGCCTGTTTTTAGGAGTTTCCGTAGAGGTCCGCAAATACCCTTGAACATATCTACGGATTGGAATATAATTCTTATCACCGTAATCAATCCGGAAGTTAAGGAAGGCATGTTCTGATCTTGGAAAAGGGCCTTGTTATTAAGGCAGTCTTGCAGATGACCGCTATTGTTATTGCGGCTTCTCTCCTCGCCCTCCTTGGAAACAGCGCAAGAAAAGAATCCCTGCCTCTTGCAACTTCTCTCAGTATGGATTCCAGATGCGGATCTGTGACCGATACCCTCCGGGTCTTTTCTGTAAAAGATGCTTTAAATGAGACCGAAAGGGAAAATGCCGTTTTCCTGGATATCAGACCCAGGAGTGAATTCCTTAAGGGGCATATAAAGGGCGCCGTCAATCTTGTCTATTCAGTTCTGGAGCATTTTCCGGAGAAATCAATCGATTCATTGAAAAAAATGGATAAAGTCTTTGTTTACAGTCTTGACGGACTAGATGGAAAAGACAGACAGGCTGCCGGCGAACTTCTTGAGGCAGGAGTAAAGGGCGCTGTCATTCTTAGCGGTGGCTTTCTTGCATGGGTTAAGGCAGGAGGCATTTACAGCGGAACTCCTCCCTCCGATGAAAGACCGCTCGAGTAAACGCACTCGATAAAGGCGGATGAGTCCGCTCGTAAGGGGGCCGTCAGGGCATTTTTGGAAGGGCCCCCTTTATAATTTAACTGTAACAGACCGAAAAAAAGCTTTTTACTGCGGAGGCGTTATTCATGAAGAACATGGTATTTTCTATCTGCTGTATTGCAGGCATTGTTTTCCTTTATTCGGGTTTAAGCCCGGCTGAAGAGGGCGCAGCAGAACCAGACAGTATCCCTATTATCGCCCGTTTGAACCAGGCCCAGAGAACCGATCTGGATGGACTTCTAAAGGATATTACAAATTATGGAGTCTGCGAGGAGGATTTATCAACCTGTCTCAATAAGAAGCCGGCCGACCCCGTAGCACTGAAAAATGCCAATATTATAGCCTTTCTTATCTCAAAAGGAGTAAAGGAAGAGCACATAAGAAGAATCATTTCAGAGAAGGCAAAGTTTGCTAAAGAAACCAAGAGGGCACAGCTTACCGTTCAGGGAAGGCCCACTGACGGCAATCCGCAAGCACCTATTGTTCTTGCCGATTTTGCCGAGTTTAAGTGTCCTTTCTGCGGCGAACTCCTGCCTCTTCTACACAGGATTGTAAGCGCATCAAATGGAATGGTAAGGGCCGTTTTCAAGCACTTTCCCCTGAAGAGTCACAAAGGCTCGCTTCTGTCATCATGCGCCGCAGAAGCAGCCCACCGTCAGGGAAAGTTCTGGGAGATGGCGGCACTTCTTTTCAAGGATATGAATAACCAGGAGCGTGAGCATCTTGAAGCTCATGCAGGGTCTATAGGGCTTGACATGAACCGTTTCAAGACCGATCTTGACGATCAGGCCGTTGTGAAGGTTATCGAAAGGGACAAGGAGGAGGGTTTGGCGGCAGGTGTAAGCGGAACTCCCTCTCTCTATATAAACGGAAAGGCGTACAATCTGCCAAGACATGGCTCATTCATAAAGGACGCAATAAACGAAGAGGCTGCCTCGATGGGGCTTAATCCGCCGTTTCCCGGAAATCTTTTCGCAGAGTAGGAAATGGGAACTTACCTCGGCAAGGCAGAGGGAATTACTGGCTGCGTTTTACTCATCCCTCGCCACCCTGTGCGTGGGACCGAAGACAGGCCGCTGAGATTTACTTCCATGTTTAAACGCTCATGACGGAAATATTTTGTCGCCCCCGCAAATGAAAATCCTCCCCCGGCTCTACACTTTACGAGGCCAAGGATTTCCCTCCCCCCTGCGCGGGGGAGAGTCGGGGTGGAGGGTGTATTTTCACAGTAAATCATTTTTTTGGGGATTTTAAAGCTCTTACATCTGGGCATTTTTCCCAGGCTGTAAAAAAGCGGTTTTCTAACGAGATGTTAACACGGACGGAGGCATTTTTGAGGACGCCTAATAATTGCGCTATTACTCCGCATAAATATTTCTCAACATCCCGATGATCAACTGGAGGCTCATTTGAGAAACAAATCTTTTCTGGTTATAGCGGCAATCGCCCTTGTAGCGGCCGCGGGCGTTTTTCTTTATCTGCAAACAGGTCGTACTGGAGAAATCATTGCAACGGTAAATGGAGAGAAAATTGACATCTCTCAATTCCATAAGGCAATAGAAACCATTGAAGAGCCGGTAAAATCAATGTTCAGGGAGGACCCCGCCAAACTTGTTGATTCCATAATAATGAGGGTCCTGCTCATCCAGGAAATAAAGGCGCAGGGCTTTAAACCGGACAGGCAGATCAAGGACGAAGACGATCTTATGGACGCTTTTCTCGAAAAGCGCTTCTCCGATACCCCCAAAGTTGCTCCCGAAGAGATTAAGGCCTTTTATGAAACGCACAAGGACAGGCTCGATGGAAAGACCCTTGAGCAGATGGGGCCGATGATAGAGCAGGTATTGAGTCAGGGAAAGCTTGAGGAGCAATATAACCTTTATCTGGAGGAATTGCGGTCAAAGGCCGACATCAAAATCAACCATGAGGCGCTTAAGTCCATCGCGGCAAAGCCGCCTGATTCGAACACCAGCGAGGATTTTGACAGGGGCCTTCAAAGCGGCAGGCCCATGCTGGTGGATTTCGGCTCCAACTCATGCCTTCCCTGCCGGCAGCTAAGGCCTGTCTTGAAGGAGATCAAGGCGGAAAACGCAGACCGGATGGAGGTTCTTGTCATTGATGTTTACCGTTACAAGGATCTGGCCGCAAAATTCAAGGTGCAGGTGATACCAACCCTCGTGCTCTTTGACGCCTCAGGAAAGGAGATATTTAGAGGTCAGGGTTTCATGCCCAAGGAAGCGATTGTTGAGCAGATGAAGAAGTTCCAGATTATTTAGATAGTGTCCATCCGGAAATGGCTATTTTCACCGATTTCGGCGTTGGGCTCAAATTTTAATCCTCGAAATACGTCAATGTATTCCTGTGGTTAAAATTATCGCCCGCCTTGAACTCGACGAAACTATCTCATTTCCGGATGGACACTAGATACGTTCCCCTGTAATGGAGCCGGTTCCGGGAGATGACATGGATAGGAGAATGAAAATACTTTTTCTTTGCAGCGGAAATTCATGCAGGAGCCAGATGGCAGAGGCATGGACTAATAGACTAAAGGGAAATGACATTATGGCTTTATCCGCCGGGGTGTCGCCGAAGGGACTCGACCCCAGGGCGGTCAAGGCAATGGCAGAGGCAGGCATTGACATATCTCGTCAAAGATCAAAAGGTCTTGATTCGTTGGGTGAGAAGGATTTTGATTACGTCATAACCCTCTGTGATAATGCCAGGGAATCCTGTCCCTATTTCCCGGCTAAGACCGCGCTCGTCCACATGGGTTTTGAAGACCCTCCAGCCCTGGCTGCGGGAGCGCTTGACGAAGAAGAGGCAATGGGCCATTACAGAAGAGTAAGGGACGAAATCAAGGACTTTGTCGCGGGTCTTCCCGCCTCGCTCAAAAGGGGATGATCCATCAAGTGCATTTTTCCGACATGGGACGCTTATGATCGTTTTGCCAGCCATTGATCCGGATATCATAGCATTCGGGCCCATACATATCCGATGGTATGGCCTTATGTATGTGCTTGGCTTTGCTGCATCCTATATATTGACTTCAAGACATCCCAAGGCAAAGATGATAGGTCTCCAGGGCCAGATACTTGAATCCTTTTTCATGCATCTTTTCTTTGGTCTCTTGATAGGGGCAAGGCTCGGCTACATCCTCTTCTATCAGTTCGAAAACCTTTCGGATATGCTGGCAAACCCCCTTGAGATCATCGCGGTGTGGCATGGCGGCATGTCCTTTCATGGAGGGCTTGCCGGTTGCGCGGCCGCGGGTTGGTGGTTCAGCAGGAAAAAGGGGATGTCTCTTGCCGCCATTGGAGACTGCGTCATCGTGACGGCCCCCATCGGACTGGGGCTTGGAAGGATAGGAAATTTCTTAAACGGCGAGCTTTTCGGAAGGCACTCAGATCTTCCATGGGCCATGGTCTTTCCGAACGGCGGCCCCCTTCCGCGCCATCCCTCCCAGCTCTACGAGGCCCTTCTTGAAGGGGTGGTACTCTTTATAATCCTTTGGTCCATCCGGAAGAAGGATTTGGCGAATGGGACAATGGTTGCCCTATTCCTTATCCTTTACGGCTTTTTTCGGTTTATCCTTGAATTTGCAAGAGAGCCTGACGCGCAACTCGGAAATATCATAGGCTTCCTGACCATGGGGCAGATACTTTCATCACTCATGCTGGCATCGGGAATTTCCATTCTCATCTTTCTTAACAGGCGCGCGGCAAAACACTAAGCGGTTTAATAATCAGCCTTGCCGCCGGAGGTCTTTTCGGTGCCGGCCGGATTTTTTAGAACGGTCATCCCCTCTCTTTTTGCGCAGAATATCCCTACCAGCGTCACCGGCAGAAAATTGATCATATGAACAACCGCTGCAAAAGACAGTGCCTGTCCTGCCGGAACCGCAAACATGGCAAGGGTGAGCTGACATAGATAATGGTAGGTCCCGACATATCCCGGGGAGGAGGGAACCACGACCGCAATGGTTGTAATTACCAGCAGAAGTACGCTTGTAAGCCATGTCGTTCCGTAAATTGTGTTGAAATCAAAGGCGAAAAGGCACAGATGGAATACGACGCCGTAGCAGAGCCAAATAGCCACCGAAAGCACCCCTACCTTGATGTAATCAGACCATTTGGCCAGAGGCACAAGCCCTGAAATGAAGCCCTCTCCGACCTCGGAGAGTCTTCCCCCGAGCCTCCCGGGAAGAAACCTGCTGGCCCAGGCGATGTATCTCAAAGAAGGTCCCGGATACAGGCGCAGGGTCACGAGAACCAGCAGCATCACAACGCTTACTGCCAGCATGAGATATCCGCTCTTTGTAACCCACGAGGGAAAAGGATAGAGAAATACGGCAATAAGCATAAGGGCCAGCAGTGAAAATATATCAATGACCCTTTCGACGACCACAGAGGCAAGCACGGAGCTTACCTGTATCCCCTCCTTCTTCCCCAGCACATAGCTTCTTACAAGCTCTCCAAGATGGGCAGGGGTAAAGGAGTTTACAACGTAGCCTATCATCAGGGCCGAGAAAAGACGGCTCAAGGCCGCCTTTTTTACCGGCAATATAAGAAGCTGCCAGCGGATCGCCCTGAGTATATGGCTCAGGATGACCATAACGGCACAGGGTAGAAGAGGCCAGTATCTGGCATTGGAAAAGCCGTTTATGAGATCATCAAGCCTTATCTTTCTCAAGGCAAGATACATGAATCCTACCCCAAGGGCCACTCCCAGCCAGATTCGCAATCTGTTCTTCAATATTATGCCGCCTCATTCAAATGCCGCGTTCCGCAAGGACCGGATACTGTAATTGAAACTTGAAAACAGGCTTCCCTTTATCATAGTATGCCTGCAAGGTGCAAGGAACCTGAGACCGGAAAGCCGGGATATAAGGAGAGCAAGAGATGACGGAAGAAAAAAAACAGGAGAGGAATCCCGATCCTGACAGGATGGAGGCGTTGCGTAACCTCCCAAAGGAACTTGTGGCACGTCTCAACAGGGAAGAACTCGATGCGTTTCTCTTTTCAGATATCTGGCCGGATTCTCTGGCAGAGAAATTGAGGGATTATCAGATATAAGAGATGGGGAGGTATTGAACAGATGCCGGAGAAAGGAACCGAAATAGTTATGACCAAAGGATACAGGGGAGTCAAAGGAAAAATCGAGATGAAAACCGACTCCAGATTCGAACTCTATGTGATAGCCCTTGAAAACGGGATCAGACTCGCCGCGGGGCCGAGTTCATTTGAAGTCTCGGCCAAGGCCTAACAGCATATTTGTGGAGCTAACGGTCATGCCCGAATGGGGCGCGACGAAAGATGAAAATCAACCCCACCCCTCCATCGAGGGGGAGAGGGATTGAGAGAAGAGGCATTTTCATATAAATGCCCGGATACAAGGCGTGCGCCAAAGGGGAACTGGCCCGAGGATGGGCGAAAACCCCTTTTATCTCTTATGAACTTCCCGTCTTCTTCCTGCGAACCTTGTCCTTTATCCTGTTGATGTGACCTCTTCCAAGGCCCTTGACTTCGCAGCCCAGTTCAAAGAACCTCTCGATCTTTTCGTCATCCAGTATCCCGAAGCAATCAACCACCGCGCAGGGCGCACCCACCATCTCAAATATCTTATCGGGCGTAAGCTCAAGGTAAGGTCTGTGCCTTACAGCAAGCACCACCGCGTCACAACCGGTAAGGGCAGTTTGGAGGTCTTTTACCATCCTAAATTCCCCGAGATGTTCCTGATTTCGAAAAAATCTTCCCCAGCTCTGGCCTACTGCCGGATAGGAATCCTGCTTTTCAAGTTCCCACCAGTGCTCAACATAGGGATCATGGGCCTTTACCTCGGCTCCCATCTCGGTGAGTTTCCTGACTATGATCTCTGAGCCGCTGTACCGGGTATCTCCGACATCTTCCCTGTAGCTGGCCCCCAGAACGGCCACCTGAGATGCGGCCACTATCCGGCCCATGTTCCTGAGGGCGTCGCGAACGAGTTGGGCGGCCCTGAGCGCCCTTGTATCATTAATGTTTATGGCCTCGGGGGTTATCCTGAAAATGTCGTTTTCAAATCCCATCAGATGCTTGTAGGCCCACAGACCCAAACCTCCATCCTTTGGGAGGCAGTAACCTCCTATTCCGGGGCCGGGGAAAATGATGTTACTGTGGGTAGGGCGCATCTTGATCGCCTTTATGACCTTCATGAGGTCAACACCGTTTGTCTCCGCAAAGTGGCTCCATTCATCCATGAATGCCAGAATCGTCGCCCTGTAGCTGTTTTCAACAATCTTGCACGTCTCGCTTTCAATCGGACGATCCAGCACCGTCAGGGGATGTTTATCCACGTTGATGACATCGGAGAGAAATTTTGTAATACCTTCCTTTGCCTTCTCGTTTATACCGCTGCACACCCGCCAGAAATCCCTTATGGATCGGACATATTCTCTCCCCGGCATAACCCTTTCAAAGCTGTGAGACAGAAGCGGATCATCATCTATCCCCCTTGCCTTAAAGGCCTTCTTGATTATGGGATAGGCGACATATTCCGTGGTGCCGGGAGGAACCGTGGTTTCTATCAGCACGAGGCACTCTGGCCTTATATTGGCACCTATCACCTTGAAGCTCTCCTCAAGGGCGCTTATGTCCGCATATCCGCTTCTGAGGTTACCCAGATCCTGCTTGAGAAAGTCGCATTGAACATCAACCACCAGGACATCGGCAAACTTGAGCGCATCATAGGAATAGGTCGCCGCCAGGGTTTTCTTATCATTTACACAGCGGGCGATCATGGGTGCGACCTCAGGGTCTTCAGCCTTTACCGGAGAAACGCCCCTGTTAAATAGCGGTATCTTCCAGAAGCTCCTGGGACTGGGCCTTTGCATCCCGATAACGAATCTGTTCGGCCTGCTTGTCTTCTTGTCAACAGAGTCGGCCACCACCGCAGCCATAACCGCCCCCACAAAGCCGAGGCCCATCACTACTACAATCTCAAGCCCTTCAGCCCTTTTGGAGGCTACAAGGGCCTCCAGTCTCTTGTACTCTGCGGCATAATCAGCCTCCTCAGGGAGTTTGAAGCGCTCGCCATCAGGGCTTACTGAATATTGTAATGACATATCAGCTCCTTTCGCAGTTCAAGCCTATTGAGAAATGGCCCCGCCTCCGGCAGCGGGGCGCCGTCTTCTCTCCTGGGCCTTCACTCCGTGTTTTAAACTGAATCCGGTCGGTGTCCCATTTAGCCGGCTTTTTGTCGGCACGACAGATTCCGGTCATGCCGCTCGCAATGCACCCCCGACGGATTTACTGTGGCCCTAATTGA
Source organism: Desulfobacteraceae bacterium CG2_30_51_40 (assembly GCA_001874005.1). GTDB lineage: Bacteria > Desulfobacterota > DSM-4660 > Desulfatiglandales > Desulfatiglandaceae > CG2-30-51-40. The sequence goes on along the minus strand of MNYJ01000138.1, from coordinate 24,950 downwards.
TAGACAATTACCCCTTGCAATGTCAAGCTAAACGCTAATGGCTTACAAGCATGAGCTCAAAAATTCGGGGTAGGTGCGGCTTCAGCCGCAAGGGAACCGTGCGCCCTGCGTCTGAAGACGCACCTACAGAACCTGATTACTGGTCTGCATGTCCTGATCTGCCATCGCCCCAATTATTGAGCTGATACGTTTAAAACTTAAGGGCTTATTTTCTAAAGTTTAATCCTGTGAAGCCGAAGCGAATTTGAAATAACCGTGATGCTGCTTGCGGCCATGGCCAGAGCGGCCAGGATGGGATGGAGCTGCCTTAAAAAGGCAGGCACCCCTTCGAATGGAAAGAGGATTCCGGCTGCTACCGGAATCAAGATGCAGTTGTAGAAAAAGGCCCAGAAAAGGTTTTGTCTAACGGTGCGCATGACAGCCCTTCCAAGCGATATAGCCTTGGGAACACCGGTCAGTTCACCACGGGCAAGTATCACCCCGCCTGTCTCCATGGCCACATCCGTTCCCGTGCCTATTGCGATACCAAGGTCTGCCTGCGCCAGGGCCGGTGCGTCGTTTATGCCGTCCCCGACCATGGCCACTTTGGCGCCATTTGCCTTCATTTGCTTTATCCTGTCAGCCTTTTCCTCAGGCCTCACCTCAGCCAGAACGTCATCAATACCTACAGAAAGGGCAATAGCAAGGGCCGTCTCCTTGGTATCGCCGGTGATCATGGCCACCTTGAGGCCCATGTTCTTGATAAGCGATACGGCCGGTCCGGAGTCAGGTTTTATCCTGTCACTCAGGGCTGCTACACCGATGGGGCTACCGTCTGCAACTACAACGGCAACCGTCTTTTTTTTCTCCTGAAGGGCAATTATGGCTTCCTTAACCCCTTCAAGGTCAATCGAGAGCGCCTGGAACCAGGCCGGTTTCCCTACCCTGACAAACCTTCCCCTGACTTTTGCCTCTATCCCCATTCCCCCGTAGGCCTTGAAATCCGAAGGATCATCAAGGGCTATGCCCTTTTCCTTTGCCGCCGCCACGAGGGCCTTTCCGAGGGGATGCTCGGAGCCCTTCTCTGCGGATGCGGCAAGGGCAAGAATTTCATCCTCGTCGAGGCCGGAGGAATCAGCCGGCATGATCTTTTCCACAACCGGTTTTCCCTCTGTAATGGTTCCGGTCTTATCCAGAACAACGACATTAAGATGGGCTGAGGCTTCAAGGGCCTCTCCCCCTTTGAAAAGGATGCCCTCTCTTGCCCCCCTTCCGCTTCCGGCCATTATGGCGGTAGGAGTCGCAAGGCCAAGCGCGCATGGGCAGGCTATCACAAGCACCGCGACAAGGCGTATCATGGCGGAAACGGAATCTCCGGATAGTAGCCACCACAGTATGAAGGTAATTGCAGCAGAGAGGATGACTCCCGGGACGAAAAAGGCCGCAACCCTGTCGGCCAGGGCCTGAATAGGGGCCTTGCTCCCCTGGGCCTCCTGCACAAGACGGATTATCTGAGAAAGGGCGGTGTCTTTGCCGATACGCTCTGCGCGCACCCTTAAAAGACCTTCACCGTTTATGGTGCCTCCGGTAACCTTTGATCCGGCGTTTTTCTCAACCGGCATGGGCTCCCCTGTAAGCATGGATTCATCAACGGATGAGGCCCCTTCGATCACAACCCCGTCAACCGGTATCCTTTCACCTGGCCGCACGAGTGCGACATCTCCAAGCACTATCCGGGCGATGGGAATATTGGCCTCCTCTCCATCCTTTAAGATGGTGGCAGTCTTCGGCTGCAATCCCATAAGGGCCCTAATGGCGATACCCGCCTTTGCCTTTGTGCGCGATTCAAGCATCTTGCCTAGTTTTATAAGGGTTATTATGACGGCGGATGTCTCGAAATAGACGTGATGCCCTAATGAAGGGAAAAAAAGGACTCCAAGGGAATAAAAATATGCAACCGACGACCCCAGTGCCACAAGTACATCCATATTGGCGGATTTGTTTCTTAGGCTCTTGAATCCTCCCACATAATAATCCCGGCCGGTATAGAACTGCACAGGGGTTGCCAGGCAAAAGAAGAGCCAGTTCACCCACGCCGCATGACTCCATTGTCCCAGAATACCGAAGTCTCTTCCCATGCTCAGGACAAAAAGCGGAAATGCAAATAAAACCCCCACGAGGAACTTCTTTGTCTGTGAACGGATCTCCGCCTCCCTTGCAAGGAGTTCCTGATCCTCAGCCCCCGCCGAATCAGAGGGAATCACAGCTCCGTATCCGGCTTTTTCGATTGCGGCCGCTATATCCTGAAGGCTTGATACACCTGGTATGTATTCAACATGGGCCGTTTCAGCCGCGAAATTGACCGCTACCTTCAGCACACCAGGGACCTTTCTCGTAAGGGTCCTCTCTATCGTCATGGCGCAGTTGGCGCAGGTCATGCCGGTGACCGGGATATCCGCAGAGGCAACAGCCACTCCGTAGCCGGCCTTCTCTATGCGGGATACCAGCTCTTCCTGCTTTACCTTTTCAGGATCATAGACGATGGCGGCCTTTTCAGAGGCAAAATTGACCACAGCACTTTCTACGCCATCCACCTTTCTTAAGGTCCTCTCTATAGTCATGGCGCAGTTGGCACATGTCATTCCGGTGACCGGGACTATGATCTCCTTTTTTCCCAACCGATCCCCCATCACGCAGCGGGATAATTGATCTCGCTCAGCAATGCCTTTATCTTGTCCACCGTTGCCGGCTCCTTCCATTCAACCACTATCTCCTTGCCGGCAGGATTCCCTTCAACACTGAGCACTCCTTCAAGTTCACCGAGTTCACGCTTGATGGTCATAACACAGTGATGGCATGAAATCTTAGGAATAGAAAAGGTCATTTTACCCATAATACAGATACCTCCTTATTTTTGATGAATAAAACATATCAGCTCAATAATTGGTGCTAAAACCACTTGATTCCGGATCGGGGTCCGGGACAGGCTTCGCCGGGAAGACGGAACAAGCCAACTCTTTGTCATTCCAGTGCAAGCTGGAATCCAGTCTTTTATAGCTGGATTCCGGCTTAAGTCCCGAATGACTTGCAGCATTTTCATGTTGCGTTGTGCCCCAAAAGGGTATGACCGTCAGTGAGAATATTTAAAAAACTAATGTCTTAAAATACGATTTCAAGTTATCATCCAGCGCTTAAGCCTGATGCGGGCCAATGAAGGATTAAAGCGCTCCCGCCACTGCATCACCCGAAGACATAGCCCTAAATAAGGCTCGCTGCATGGCGCTAATCCATAACGCCGTAGGCCTTTAGTTTCTTATGAAGGGTCTTCCTTGTTATACCCAGGCGTCTTGCCGTCTCGCTCTTGTTTCCATTTGCCGCCTCAAGCGTCTTGAGAATGGTGGCCTTTTCAACCACCTCAAGCGGCAAGGCACCTTCAGGCACCGGGGCCTCGGTAGGTTCCTTAGCGGTCTCCTTGCCCGTCCTCAAGGTACGGGGCAGATCATCCGCTTCGACGTAACCGGAGATAGAGAGCACTACAGACCGTTCCACCGCGTTCATGAGTTCCCTCACATTCCCGGGCCAGCCGTATCTCAAGAGCCTATCCATGGCCTGGGGGGTAAAGCCCTTAAGGTCTTTCCGGTTTTTTTCAGCGAAGCGGGCGAGAAAATGCCTTGCAAGGATAGGTATATCCTCTCTTCTTTCCCGCAAGGGCGGCACCCTGAGGCTTATCACATTCAGCCTGTAAAAGAGATCTTCCCTGAAGCGACCTTCCGCAACATCCTGTTCAAGGTCGCGGTTAGTTGCGGCGATTATCCTCACATCCAGTTTTATGGGAGTCTCACCTCCCACCCTCGTAATCTCCCTTTCCTGCAGAGCTCTGAGGAGCTTGACCTGCATTCCCGGAGACATCTCGCTTACCTCATCGAGGAAAAGTGTCCCGCTATGGGCCTGCCGGAATCGGCCCTCCTTCTGCCTTAGGGCGCCTGTAAAGGCACCTTTTTCATGCCCGAAAAGCTCCGACTCCAGAAGGGTTTCAGTGATAGCGGCGCAGTTGACCTGAACGAACGGGCCTTGCCTCCTTGGGCTGTTGAAGTGGATGGCGCCTGCTATCAGCTCCTTTCCGGATCCGGACTCCCCGGTGATCAATACCCCGGCATCGGAGGAGGCAACCTTGGCTACAAGCTCGAGAAGAGTAATTATTCCTGGGCTGTTACCTATTATGTTTCTCCTGTCGAAATCCCCTGAAAGCCCTTCCTTCAGTCTTCTGTTTTCCTCTTTGAGGCTCGTGTGCTCCGCAGCCCTTTCCATGACTATCTTCAGTTCGTCAAAGTCAAGGGGTTTGGTGAGATAATCATAGGCCCCGCTCTTCAGTGCCTGCCTGGCGGTCTCAACAGATGAGTAGGCGGTCATGATGATGACGGGTATGGATGGGTTATAGCTCTTTATCGCGCCGAGGGCCTCAAGCCCCGATATCCTTACCATCCTTATGTCCATCAGTATAAGGTCAAAGGCCTTCTCCCTTACGGCCTCTATGGCCTGAGAGCCGTCTTCCGCCTCTGTAACAGCGTATCCCCATCCCTTGAGGAGGGTCTTGAGCATAAGTCTGTGGCTCCTGTCATCGTCAACCACCAGCACTGTTATCCCCTTTTTCATAGGCCCCCCATATTTGCCGGGATAATTATCTTCACCTCTGTTCCGAGTTCCGGGGTGGAACTTATGACCACATCACCTCCATGGGCCTTGACAATCTTATGCACCAGTGCGAGGCCGAGCCCGGTGCCGGACTGCTTGGTCGTAAAATATGGATCGAATATATGGTGAAGATCGTCTTTCTTTATACCCCTCCCAGTATCCGATATCATCAGGCTGAGGGATTCACCAGGCCTGCTCCTTGCGACCTCTACCGTGATTACATCGCCTTTATCCGTCGCATCCAACGCGTTGATGAGAATATTGATAAGCACCTGCTTCATTTTGTCCTCATCGAGTTCAAGAAAGATTTCTTCCGCGGGCAGCCTTGTCCTTATCTCGACGCCTCTCTGGGCCGCGTCCTGCTCAACCAGCCTGACCGTATGATTAATCAGAGCTGAGATGCCTGCTACGGTTCTTCTTATCTCCATTGGCCTTGCAAACTCGAGTAGCTGTCCGACAACGCGGTTCAGTCTTTCCACCTCCTCTATCATGACCTCGGAGATCTCCTTATCCTCCGCCGAATCCCCGTATCTTTCCTTAAAGTAGGTAGCAAAGCCCTTTATCGAACTTAAGGGATTTCTTATTTCGTGTGCAACCCCGGCCGCAAGCATGCCTATTGATGCGAGGCGTTTGTTTCTTTCAACCTCATCTTTAAGACGATGCATTTCGCTCATGTCCTTGAACAAAAACAAAAGGCCCTGGGACTCATCATCGCTTCCGGCAAGGACGGCAGCTATAACATCAAGGGGGATTGATCTACCGTCCTTAAGTTCACACAACTCTTCTTTTTCAAATGTTTTTTCATGAGCCAGAGCGGAAAGGCTCTCAAAAAATACCCGCGGGAGGGACTCCTTTAATGAGGTACCGATCACATCCCTCTGATTTATCGCAAGTATGGCTGCCGCCGTATCGTTTATGAGCGCGATCCTTGAATTCTTGTCCACTGCCACAAGGCCTATGGGCATATTTGATACTATCGCGTTTGAAAGCGTCTCCACTCTGGCCAGTGAGCTTCGAGCACCCTTGTAGGCCTGGGCCAGAAACACCGATACCATCCCCGCCAGTCCGAGCAGGAGAAGCCCGGCGCCCATTACCACCGTATGAGCCCTATCTTCCTTCTCGCCTTCAAGCAGCGGCCCCATGTCAAGGCCTACGAATATGGCGCTTGGTAGATTTCCATTTCTCTCCATCCACGAACTCTGCCAGCCTTGCTGAGGGTCTCTACCCATCATCCGGCCATAGCCGGAGGCGGAGGGCGCAAACCTCCTGAAGACCTCAAAGATAGTTCCTTCAGCCCCGCCAGGGACCTCCCTCCACTCAATCACAGCAGATTTTGTTATCCTTGCCGCGTCCAGATCCCCTCCATACCTCTTTCCTATCATGGATGGATCGCTGTGCGCTGTGACAATCCCCTTTTCATCTACTACAATTATATGAACTATATCAGGAAGCCGCGCTGTCTCAGTAATAAGCCTCTGAACCTGATATGCTCCCCCCCACATGCCCATCATTCCTGTCCTGGCCCCCGCCTCAAGTGATCTAACAAGGGCTTCTCCCTTCTCCTCCATGAGCTTGATGGTATTAGTCCTCTGACGGTTTATGGTATCCAGGGTCAGGAAACCCAGTATGGGAACCAAGATCAGAAGTGCACCAACCACCAGCCAGGGCGGAATGGCCACCCACGAAGGAAATTTTCTTTCTTCTCTCAAAAGCCACTCTCCTCTTTCTTCATCCTGGAACTATCGGTCATGCCCGGGTGGGGCACAACGAGAGATGAACCGTGAACCCTTGAACTTTGGACCTGAGTAGTTACAAAGTCTCAAGCAAAAAGGATACCTCAAGGCCGTTTACCCTGTTCATAAGAGGCCCTAACCTTTTACCATACTATAGGATTTCGACGAGCCTGGATACTTATTATCCATGTATACACCACAGGGCGTCCTAAAAGTGGATACTTTTTATCCAACATGAGCTTCCGAAGCGAGATGAAATTCTTTACACTTACATGTAATGCCAATTATGATATTATTACAATATGTTATAATCTATATGAATTTCGGCACACCAATTGCTTAGCTATAGAACCAAAGGGAGCCGTTCATGAGTGACCTTGATTCATTGCCGGAAATAACTCAGGTTTAAATGATTGGACTCTAGCGGCAAAAATGAAACTAATAACGGAGGTGGTAAGATGAAGAAGATAGGAAGCGTAGTGGTAATTGTCTTATTGGTAGCGGCAGTTGCGGTCCCTGTGATGGCTTGGGGGCCCGGTAGAGGATGGTTTGGCGGCAATGGCGGCGGCCCAGGTTCTTGCTGGAGAAACGGGGGAGGTTATGGAGTCGAGCTAAGCCCTGACCAGGAAGTAAAGCTGGATAGCCTTGAGCAGAAGTTTGAAAACGACACCTATGCATTGAGAAACAGCATCTGGAGCAAGACTAGAGAGTTAGACGCCCTCTTAGGATCAGAAAATCCTGATCCGGCGAAGGCTAGCGCCCTCCAGAACGAGCTGAGCGCCCTGAGGGCCGAGATGGAGCAAAAGAGGCTTTCATTCAGGTTGAGCAGCAAGGAGATCGCCCCGAACCAGGGAAGGTTTTTCGGCGGTTCAGGGAGGGGTCCCGCTGGAAACAGGCCCTGCTGGAACTAGACGTCATTAATCCTGCCCAAAGAGTTATGGTTCTTCCGGAGCCGGCCACGGCCCCGGAAGAACTCGTTAAATAATTCCACGTTCATAGCCGAAAGGCCGATCCGGTAATAAACATCCGGGTCATCCGGTTTTTGCGTACTTTCAGTCTTTCAGATGACTCTTCCCTTTGTTCGTCATTCCGGCGAAGCCTGTCCCGGACCGCGATCCGGGAGCCGGAATCCAGTTGTTCGTCATTCCGGCGAATGCCGGAATCCAGTCAGACGATGCTATCATACAAGTCCTTCCAAGTAGGGTTATCCCTTTCAATCATTCGCAGGTTCCACACTCGCCTCCATTCTTTTATTCTCTTCTACCTAAGGATTGCAGAATCCATTGTCTCATGCACCTCGTACCAGACCAAGAGGGTGGACATGTATCTTTTCGTAAAGCCTTCAACCAGATCATTCTTATGTTCCCAGACCCTCTTTCGAATATCTGAGGTGACACCTACGTAGAGGGTGCCATTTCTCTTGCTCGCCAAGATGTATACGGCAGGCTGCTTATCCACTATCCGCGCCCATTCTACTGGATTCCGGCTAAGGGCATGCCGGAATGAAGGAATCGGCCTGAAAACGCTACAGGATCATTCATTATCCTCATTTCCAGCCTTTGGAACCTACAAGTACGCACAAACCGGATGAACCAAAAAACTTCGGGGTCTTGGTAGCTTCCGATATCAGTATCGTGTATTAGCGATATGCCTTCACATCTGTGCCCGATAGCGACAGTGACCCCTGATACCAATACTGAAAATAGGCTGCAGAGACTATGGATTATCCAACCTCAGTGGATGGGCGTATTATAATGGCCTGTTAAAGGCCCTTAGATTTCGGGGTCTTCGCATCCGCTTTTCTTTTCCGGGCGGTCACCAACCTGTATCTTCCAGAGTAATCCATTATTCTGCCTATATCGTCATAGATGCCGGAAGATTCCAACAAAGAAACAATCTCTTCTGTCTGATGAGGGGACATCTCCAGAAAAAGCCTTCCTCCAGGCCGAAGAAATTCGTGGGCGCCCCTAACTATGGGGGCAAGGAATTTCATTCCCTTTTCACCGCCATCCAGGGCCGGCCTTGGCTCATGTTCTTTCACCTCCCTGGGAAGGGAATCCCATTCCTCCTCCGCAACGTATGGAGGATTGGACAGGATTATATCGAATAGGGGTGAGCTGCGGCCCACCAACGCTCCAAATAGATCTCCGGATATAAGTACAATCCTGTTTTCAACTCCGTGCCTCACGGCGTTTTCCTTTGCAACGCCAAGGGCATCCGTTGAGATGTCAGTGGCCCAAATCCGACAGTCAGGAATTTCTTTTGCGATTGAAACAGCCACCGCACCCGAACCAGTGCCCAGTTCGAGAATCAAAATTTCCTCTTGCCTGTCAATATCTTTTGCCGTCTTCAAGGCGCACTCCACCAGAAGTTCAGTTTCAGGTCTTGGGATCAGAACCCGCGGATCAACCAGAAATTCCATGGACCAGAACTCCCTGACCCCTGTAATATAGTGAAGGGGCTCACCAGTTGCCCTTCTGGATATTAGAGTCCGGTAACCGTTTAGATCGCCTTGATTTATCGGGCTGTCAAAGTGGAGGTACAGGGAGACCCTGTCGCTTGCCAGTTGATGGGAAAGAAGCACCTCTGCAGTAAGTCGGGGGCTGTCTATTTTTTTCCTCTTAAGATAGTCCGAGCTTGCCTTTAAGAGTTCTCCGATACTCCAGAAGGGCATGAGAGTAATTTTTAGACGCCCTTTTTGAGGGCCTCACTCCTGAAATAGGTTATGATGGGATCAATAATCTGATCCAGTTCGCCGGTGAGAATGAATTCCAATTTATAAAGGGTAAGCCCAATTCTGTGATCTGTCACCCTGGATTGAGGGAAATTATATGTCCTGATCCTCTCGCTTCTATCCCCGGTCCCAACCATGCTTTTTCTGTCCTGAGATATTCGATCCTCCTGTTCCTGCGTCTCCTTTTCAAGGAGTCGCGATCTCAAGACCTTCATGGCCTTAGCCTTGTTCTTGTGCTGGGATTTCTCATCCTGGCATGTGACCACCATCCCGCTCGGGATGTGGGTTATTCTCACTGCCGAATCCGTAGTATTGACGTGCTGGCCACCGCATCCCTGTGATCGGTAAACATCTATTCTAAGATCCGCATGATTTATCTCAACGTCAACCTCTTCGGCCTCGGGAAGCACTGCCACAGTCACTGTAGAGGTATGAATCCTGCCCTGGGCCTCTGTTTCAGGAACCCTCTGAACACGGTGAACACCGCTTTCATATTTGAGCCTGCTGTAGGCCCCGTTTCCCTCAACCAGGAAGATGATCTCCTTGACCCCTCCTATCCCCGTTTCGTGTCGGCTCAGAATATCCGTCCTCCAGTGCTTCTTTTCCGCATATCGAAGATACATCCTGAAGAGATCCGCCGCAAAAAGGGCGGCTTCGTCACCGCCGGTTCCTGCCCTGATCTCAACTATGATATTCTTCTCGTCATTAGGGTCCTTTGGAAGAAGCAGTAACATCAAGTCCTTTTCAAGCGCGGAAAACCTCGCCTCCAGCCTTACCATCTCCTCCTTTGCGAGTTCACGCATCTCATGGTCAGGATCATCAAGCAGGAACTTGTTGCTCTCGATCTCTTCCTTCACAGACCTGTATTGAGAGTATGCGCTTACAACGGGCTCCAGGGAGCTGTGCTCCTTAGCGTAGGCATGGTAGGCCTTCTGGTTGGAAATGACACCGGGATCCCCCAGCAGTCCCTCAAGCTCCCTGTAACGGCGCTCTATTTGCTCAACCCTTTCAAACATCTTTACTGTCTCAGTCTCAGGATTCGTGCCGGTATCAACGCGGCATAACCATTAACCGAGCCTTGCCTCCGATTATGAGCAAAATGAAATATATTGACGTTTTTTGACCGGCCCGCCGAGATCGGCAGAAACCGGAACCAAGTCTTTTCCGGTAAAAAATCAACGACGGAATTTCAGATGGCCGGGCCACTGTGATACTGTCGATAAATACAAAACCCCCGCACCGTCAACCGTGGGGGGATCGCAAACGATACACAAAAACAGGAGAGGCTATTACTTTGCTTCTTCAAACTTTGCGTATTTTCTTCTGAAGCGCTCCACTCTGCCCGCCGAGTCAACAAGCTTCTGCTTCCCGGTGAAAAACGGATGGCATGCAGAGCATATTTCCACATTGATATCCTTCATCGTAGAGCTTGTCTCGAATTCATTTCCGCAGGCGCATTTAACCATTGTCTTGTAACGAACTGGGTGAATTCCCTCTTTCATATACTGTGATCCTCCATAATATCTAAGGCTATTCGCTCATAGAAGCCAGAAAATGTTTATTATCTTTCGTTCCTTTCATCTTATCAAGAAGAAATTCCATCGTGTCAATCGGTGTCAGGGGGGCCAGGAGTTTTCTGAGTACCCAGATACGGTTAAGATCCATCTGTTCCAGGAGCAATTCCTCCTTCCTCGTACCTGAGCGATTTATGTCTATGGATGGGAATACCCTTCTATCGCTCAGACGCCTGTCGAGGTGTATTTCCATATTGCCGGTACCCTTGAACTCCTCAAAGATAACCTCATCCATGCGGCTGCCGGTATCAATGAGGGCAGTGGCAATGATCGTAAGGCTTCCTCCCTCCTCTATGTTCCTTGCAGCTCCGAAAAACCTCTTCGGCTTATGAAGGGCATTGGAGTCAAGTCCGCCCGAGAGTATTTTTCCGCTCGGAGGCACCACTGCGTTATAGGCCCTTGCAAGTCGTGTGATGCTGTCAAGGAGTATGAGCACATCCCTCTTATGCTCTACCAGCCTCTTGGACTTCTCTATCACCATCTCGGCAACCTGGACATGCCTGTGTGGAGGTTCATCAAAGGTGGAGCTTATGACCTCAGCATCCACTGATCTTTGCATGTCGGTCACTTCCTCAGGCCTTTCATCAATAAGGAGCACTATCTTATGGATAGACTTATCGTTTGCCGTGACGCTGTTTGCAATATTTTGGAGAAGCATCGTCTTGCCGGTCCTCGGAGGCGCCACTATCAGACCCCTCTGCCCCTTGCCTATGGGAGTCATAAGATCCATGATCCTGGCGGACATATTGCCGGGCGTGGTCTCCAGATTTATTCTCTCGTTTGGATAAAGGGGAGTAAGATTGTCGAAAAGTATCTTGTCCTTTGCAGCCTCAGGATCTTCAAAATTTATCTTTTCCACCTTCAGGAGCGCGAAATATCTCTCAGAGTCTTTAGGAGGTCTTATCTGTCCGGAAATGGTATCGCCGGTTCGGAGAAGAAATCTCCTTATCTGGGAAGGCGACACATAAATATCATCGGGACCTGGAAGATAGTTTGCGTCCGGGGCCCTCAAAAAACCGAACCCGTCGGGAAGTATCTCAAGGACTCCCGTTCCGTATATGAGCCCGTTTTGCTCTGAATGGGCCTGGAGTAATGAGAAGATGAGATTCTGCCTGGGCATGCCGGAGGCACCCTCGATGCTGAGCCCCTTGGCAAGGGAGTTCAGTTCACTGATTTTCATCTTCTTTAGTTCTTCAAGATTCATACGACTATTCTCCAACTTTTTAATATGGAACTAAAATACAATTTCATTGCGCGCAGGCAGGCCAAAATATTCAGGAGGCACTGCTATGATTTTGCTGACTTATGAGTATTAAACTTTGCGGCTCCTTGGACTGACTTAACAGGCTGCTGAGAGACGGCCATCAGCTATGTTTTGCTCATATATCGTTACTGCGGCGTACTTCTGAGTACGGCTTCCTCAAGTGATTTGTCCCCGTTCACGCTCTGACGCCCCACCCTTCGGTCGGGTCCCCTGTGCGCAGGCCTTGCATCCGGGCATTTTTACTTAAATTTGTGAACAGCGGGTTTTTAAACGCGCTGTTAACTAGTGTCCGTCCGGAAATGGCTATTTTCACCGATTTGGGCGTTGGGCTCCAATTTTAATCCTCGAAATACGTCAATGTATTACTGTGGTTAAAATTATCGCCCGCCTTGCACTCGACGAAACTATCTCATTTCCGGATGGACACTAACTAATCCGGGAGTGTATAGTTCTGATCAGGTCCTTTAGAGGGAAGAATCCATCCATAAAGTGTATAATAGCAATCTTCTCTTTTCAGTCAATTAATTTCACAGTTTTTTTCGGGATATCTCCAGATCCTCGAGTGCAGTCAGAAAGGCCTTCATATCCTCAGGCACCGGGGCCACAAACTCCATGTCCCGCTCTTCCTCCGGGTGCCTTATACAAAGGATATGCGAGTGAAGCATCTGTCTCGAGACCCTTGGAAGGAGCCCTTTTCTCCAGCCGTCAAGAGACGCCTCCTGCGATCGCCTGTAGCCGTAAACAGCATCTCCTACAATAGGATGACCCTGATGGCCAAGATGAACCCTTATCTGGTGAGTCCTTCCTGTCTTGAGCCTGACTGAAAGAAGCGAGAACCCGCACAAGAAATCCCTTACTCGCCTCCAGAGGGTAACGGCATTTCTTCCCCCTTCACCAACTACGGTCATCTCTTTGCGTCTTAAAGGGTTTCTGCCGATAGGCAGGTTTATAGTCCCTGCGTCTGAGGGCATCTTTCCATGTACAACGGCAAGATAGTTCTTCCTGACCTGGCCTGCTTTGAATTGCGCTGACAGGGCAAGATGGGTTTTGTCGTCCTTGGCCATGATCATCACCCCTGAGGTATCCTTATCAAGCCTGTGAACGACTCCCGGGCGCTCCACTCCGCCAATGCCGGAAAGACCCTTGCAATGATCCATAACTCCCTGCACAAGGGTACCCTTCCAGTGCCCCGCCCCTGGATGAACCACAATCCCGGCAGGTTTGTTTATGACAATGAGAAATCCGTCCTCGTAAAGGACTTCAAAAGGAACCGGCTCAGGTTCGATCTTCCATGCTGAACTCGGAGGTATTTCTATGCTTATAATATCTCCCGGCCGCAGTCTGCGACTCGCCTTGACCGCTGCGTCCCCCACCAGAACTTTACCCTCCCTGATGAGGTCCTGTATCCTGGCCCTTGATATCCCTATCGGCTTCGAGGCCAGGAACCGGTCTAGCCTTATTTCGAAATCCTCCGGACCGGCAGTCCAGCAAAAACGGTTCTCCTTCGGTGACACTTCGTTCAGGCGGCCTTGCCGTTATCTAGGATGACATCAAGATCCCTTGCTACTTCCTCCTGCTGACAATTCCTGGCAAGAGAAAGCTCCCTCAGGAGAAGGCTGCGGGCAGTATCCAGCATCTTTCTTTCGCCGAATGACAGCTCTTTTTCACTCTTGAGCATCCATAGATCACGATAGACCTCCGCCACTTCATAAGGCGAGCCGGTCTTTATCTTGTCCATATACTCTCTGTATCGCCGGTTCCATGTCTGATTGTCTGAAGGTATATCCCTTTTCCTTAGAATGGAATATACCTTGTTAACCTCGCCTTGGTCTATTATGTCCCTTAATCCCACATGATCCGCGTTGCCTGTGGGAATCATTATGATCATTCCGTTATCGAGGATTCTCATGATATAGAAATCCTGCTTGCAGCCCGAGATTTCCTGTCTTTCTATTCTCTCTATAACACCAACACCGTGGGCCGGATATACAGCCAAATCACCTATATTAAACATCCAACCTCCCATCTCTATCCATGCCAATGCAGTAACGTGAAAAGCAATGTGTCATACACTATGCCTCCCATGACATGCCTGCACTCGTCAATGGCCAGCGTAGCGGATCCGGGGGCAAACAACTTACCCCCGGACCATCCGCATAGGGAAGCCCTTTTCCCCCCTTATCTGAGGAACAGCCCGATAGCAGGCAGAATCGGAGCTATAACCAGAGAGACAATGGACATCAACTTTATAAGGATGTTCATGGCAGGTCCGGATGTATCCTTGAAAGGATCGCCGACCGTATCGCCGACAACTGCGGCCTTATGGTTCGGGGAGCCCTTGCCTCCAAGGTTCCCGGCCTCAATATACTTTTTGGCGTTGTCCCATGCTCCACCCGCGTTGGCCATAAAGAGAGCAAGAAAGGCGCCCATCGTGGTTGCCCCAAGGAGCATCCCGCCGAGAGCCTCTTTCCCCAATAAAAATCCTACTGCCACCGGGGCCAGCACCGTAACTACGCCCGGAGCCACCATTTCCCTGAGGGCCGCGCCTGTAGCGATGGTAACGCACTTTTCCGGATCAGGTTTAGCACCCGGTTTACCCTCAAGAAGACCTGGGATATCCCTGAACTGACGCCGGATCTCCTCTACTATGCTGAAGGCGGCCTTACCCACGCTGGTCATGGTAAAAGCTGCGGCCAGCATAGGAACTATACCGCCCAGAAAGACCCCTATGATGACCATGGGATTTGTCATGTCAATGCCGATTAGCCCCGCCGCCTGAGTATAAGCCACAAAGAGCGCCAGAGCCGTAAGGGCTGCAGAGCCGATGGCAAATCCCTTTCCGATTGCGGCTGTGGTGTTTCCAAGTGCATCAAGGCTGTCCGTAATCTTCCTGGTCTCAGGTCCGAGACCTGACATCTCCGAGATACCGCCGGCGTTATCGGCAATTGGACCGTATGCATCCACCGTCATGGTGGCTCCGACGGTCGCGAGCATGCCTACTGCCGAAAGGCCTATACCGTAAATACCGCATGTCTGATATCCCACATAGATAGCAACGCAGATACCCAGCATGGGGAGATAGGTGGACTGCATGCCGGTGGCAAGTCCCTGGATAAGGACTGTTGCGGCACCTGTCTTGGACTGCTCGGCTATTCGTCTGACCGGAGCACCGGAAGTATAATATTCCGCAAGAAGCCCTATCGCGATGCCGCAGAGGAGACCTGACAAGATGGCCCAGAAGGCGCCCATCGGCATGCCAAGAGCCTTTGTAACAATAGCGGTAAGTATAACAAATATGATGGCAGCCACAAATGTGGTGTACCTGAGGGCCCCAGCCGGATTTCCTGACTGGAAAATCTTTATGGAAAATATACCTATTATGGAGCTTACCATGCCTGACATAACAATAAGCAAAGGCATTGCCATAAATTTAAGTTTTATCATAGTGGCATCAAGTCCCTGAAGCACAGGGAACTGCTTTACAAAGCCCGCCAGCAGGTCGGGGGTATTGATGCTCAGGGTCGCCGCAATCGCTATGGTAGCGATAACGGATCCGACGTATGACTCAAATATGTCTGCGCCCATGCCCGCGATATCGCCGACGTTGTCGCCTACGTTGTCGGCTATGACGCCGGGGTTACGCGGATCATCCTCCGGGATGCCCGCCTCAACCTTTCCAACCAGGTCGGCTCCGACGTCCGCGGCCTTTGTATAGATTCCGCCTCCAACACGGGCAAAAAGGGCTATCGAGCTTGCGCCCATGGCAAATCCATTTATGTACTTGGCCGTCTCAGGGCTTCCCCCGAAGATCCAAAACCAGAAACCCAAACCCACAAGTCCAAGCCCGGCCACTGCAAGTCCCATTACAGCGCCTGAAAAATAGGAAACGTTCAAGGCCTTGGCCTGCCCATGCTTATTGGCGGCCTCCGCGGTTCGAGAATTTCCGCGAGTTGCGGCGGTCATTCCGGAATAGCCTGCCGTAATACTCAAAAAGGCACCGGTAACGAAAGCTATTGCGGTGTACCAGTCAATACCCCATCCAAGAAGTATAAAAACTATCACAATAAATATGAAAAGAACTGAATACTCCTTTTTCAAAAATGCCATGGCACCCTTGTGAATCATGCTTTCCAGTTCCTGCATGAGAGGATTGCCGTTTGGCTGCTTCTTGACATAGCCGTAGATAAGAAACGCAATGATTAAACCAAAAAGTCCCAAAAAGGGAGCAACGTAGGCTAATCCCTGCATCAGTCAGATACCTCCTCCTTTGATAAGTTATGGCGATTAACTTTATTCATCGCCTGTTCTATCCCCTCTTCTATAATCAGTTCACAAGCCTTCACAGCCGCTGAAACCGCCCCCGAGATGTTCTCTCGTTCATCCTCGTAACATGCGGCAAGCACGTAATTCTCAATTGCCTCCCCATAACGGGGCCGTCCGATCCCCACCCTGATCCTCGGGAATTCTGAAGAGCCCGCGTGGCTTATAATGGAAAGTATTCCCTTGTGCCCTGCCGCTCCCCCTCCCCGCGAAATCTTAACCCTGCCGGGTGGTATGTCGAGATCATCGTGAATCACCAGGATATCAGCAATCCTGATCCGGTAGTAGTCAGCGGCCGCCCTGACCGCCATGCCGCTATTGTTCATGAAGGTCAAGGGCCAGAGTAAGACCAGGTCAGTACCTCCCCAGGTCGTCCTCGCAAACCTTGATTGAAAACCCTGCCGGGCGTGTGAAACGCCTCTATCCCGGCTGAATGCATCCAGCACCATAAATCCTATATTATGTCTGGAATTCTTGTAAGACGCACCGGGATTCCCAAGTCCAGCAACCAAGTACAAGCTCTAATACCTCGTCTTCACCCCCTTTCAAGAAAAGATCAAGACTGCTCCTCTTTGACTTCACCAGCTTCGGCGGCCTCTGCCTCCTCACCCTCGGCGGCCTTTACAGGCTCAGCCATGTGAGGCGCCGCAACGACCGCAACCGTAATATCTCCCTCCTCCAAGGCGGTTATACCTTCCGGAAGGACAATATCTCTTATATGTAACGATTGGCCGAGATCCAGTCCGGAGACATCGAGTTCAATGGAGCTTACCGCTTTATCGGGCAGACATGAGACAACGATCTCCCTCTTGACATGCTCAAGCACCCCTCCGCTCTTTGCCCCGACAGGGGTATTTACGAGTCGCACGGAGATTTCGATTTCTATCTCCTCATCTAAAGATATCTCATAGAAATCCGCGTGAACGATGGAATCCTTGATGTGATCCATCTGAAGTTCCTTAAGCATAGCGGGATGAACCCCTTCCTCCCCTGCTGCACTCAGATTCAGATCAACCAGAATCTGATCCGATCCTCCCTGGCTAAGGAGCTTTTCAAGCTGTTTTGCTTCTATCGCCAGCATAAGCGGGTTTCTTTTGGGGCCATAGAGAATGGCGGGAACGCGTCCCTGAGCCCTAAGCCTGCGTGCCGGCCCCTTTCCTGTTAAGTCTCTTACCTGGGTATCTAATAACGGCCTAGCCAAATTGCACCTCCGAGATAATAAAATTTTTCACAAGCTCAAATAATAAGAAAGCCCACCCCTGGCGGGAAAGCTTCCTAGACAAACAGAGTGCTCACCGACTGAGAATGGTAGCTTCTCTTGATAGTTTCACCCAAAAGCTCTGCCACTGAGAGCACATTAATCTTGGTGCACATCTTAGCCTTTTCGCCCAGCGGAATTGTATTTGTTACCACAAGGGTTTCTATGGGCGATTTCTCGATCCGTTCAACTGCCGGTCCCGAGAGCACCGGATGAGTGCAGCAGGCGTGTATGCCCAAGGCACCTCTTTTCTTTAAGGCGGCTGCTGCCTGGGTCAGGGTGCCGGCTGTATCAACCATGTCATCCAGTATCACCGCCGTCCTTCCATTTACGTCCCCTATTATATTCATCGCCTCAGCCTCGCTGGGGGCCTCCCTGCGCTTATCAATGATGGCAAGCGTTGCATCCAGCCTTTTGGCAAAGGCCCTTGCCCTCTCAACCCCACCCGCGTCAGGGGCGACCATGACCAGATTGTCTTTGAAGTTGGTGTGGATGTATTTGAGGATGACGGGGGCCGCAAAGATATTGTCCACCGGGATGTTGAAGTATCCCTGTATCTGACCTGCGTGGAGATCCATTGCCACAACCCTGTGGGCGCCGGCAATCGTGATTAGATCGGCAACAAGCTTTGCGCTTATAGGAACCCTGGGCTTGACCTTTCTGTCCTGTCTTCCGTAGCCGTAATAAGGTATTACCGCAGTAATCCTCCTGGCCGAAGCCCTTTTCATTGCGTCAATTATTATGAGAAGTTCCATCAGGTGGTCGTTTACAGGAGGACAGGTTGATTGGACGATAAACACATCCCTCCCCCTTACGTTTTCTCCTATCTCCACCTGCGTTTCACCATCCGAGAAACGCTTGCTGAAAATAGTGCCGGGATTGATCCCCATATATCGGCACACCTCCCCGGTCAGTTCCGGGCTTGATGAGCCTCCGAAAAGCATAAGTTCAGGTTCATGATTCATCATTAACACCGATTTTCAATTGGCTGGGGTGGGAGGATTCGAACCTCCGAATGCGGGCTCCAAAGGCCCGTGTCTTACCGCTTGACGACACCCCATCGAGGCCCGCCCGGCCTTTCATATACCAAGAGCCTCCGAAACTACAAAGACCTCTCCAGACAACATGGGCATAAGGCCGGCTTTTGCCTCCCGCGCCTTTGTCTCTGTCTTAAATATACCATATACGCTGGGACCACTGCCTGACATCAGGGCGCCTTCCGCGCCGGCATCACACAAGAGTTCCTTGATGCGGATAATGACAGGAAAGCGTGCAGCGGTGACGGCCTCAAGGTCATTGGTTAAGAAACCTGCCACCTCAAATGGAGTCATTTTGAATTGAGCCATATTAGCGGCTAACTTGTCGCTTGTCAAGCTGATTTTAAGATTAGAATATACCCAGGCGGTTGAAACCTCGACAGGAGGAGTTACTATCACGTACCACATATCCGGCCAGTCTTCCAAAGGTTCCAGCACCTCGCCTATGCCCCGCGCAATGCATGGCCCTTGCCGGAGAAAAAACGGGACATCAGCTCCAAGACCCAGGGCGGCTTTATGCAGGGCCACCTGATCAAGCGGATTCTCGAAGATTCTATTCAAGGCGGAAAGAGTTGCCGCAGCGTCGCTGCTCCCACCTCCGAGCCCGGCGGCTACAGGTATCTTCTTTTCAAGCCTGATTTTAACGCCTCCTTTGATGCCGGATCGCTCAAAGAAGGCGTGAGCCGCCCTGCAGACAAGGTTTTCCTCTCCGCAAGGAACAGGGTTCCCGGAGCACTCCAGGTTTACTCCCCCTCCGCAACTCCAAAACTCAAGCCTGTCATAAAGGGACACCGGGACCATGACGGTTACCAGTTCGTGGTATCCATCCGGTCTTACCCCTGTAACCTTTAACCCCGCGTTGATCTTGGCCGGGGCTGAGACGCAAAAACCCGGAAACCCTCCAGCGCAAACCATAGCGGATTGCATATCGGGATTCCTCTGCTCGCTCATAGGAGAGGGTCCGACAGCACCATCGGATTCGGTCACTTTGTGATTTTGACGTAGCGCAGCCGCAGCTCCGTCAGAATGCTGTCAAGGAGTTTCTCCTCATCCTTTGTAAGGTTCCCCTTTGTCTTTTCCCAGAGCATCCCAAGGGTATCTATCGAATGCTTTGCCAGGGGAAGATCCTTATTTCTCGCTCCTGTCTGCGGATCGGCTATTTCGCCCATATGAAACAGCGCTGCTGAACTGAGGCTGAAAATGAAGGTGCTGAAATTCACCTCAGGCAGCGGAGGTCTTTTCGTGCGATTGTCTTCTTCCCTCTCCGGGGTCTTCTTCTCAGCCTTTTCCTCTTCCGTCTTCTTACTGCCCTTTTCGTCAAAAGCCCTTCTGTCCTTTATTACAAAACCCTTTTCCTCTTCAGACATATCAACTCTCCTAAAGTTCAATCATTTTAACGGACTTAACCTGTGAAAGCCCGGTAAGTTCATCCACGGCCTCGGCAGATGCCTTCAGCCCGGTCGTAAGCAAGATTATGTTTTTGCCGCCATCGGTCTGCTGCCCGACCTGCATACGATTTATGTTGACTCCGTGTCTTCCGAGCGCCGTCCCCATAAGGCCTATGACACCGGGCTTATCCTCGCTCTCGATGAGGAGAAGGTGCCCCTCGGGCACGGCCTCAAGATAGAAATCGTTTATCCGGATGATCCTCGGCATACGCGCCCCGAAAATGGTTCCGGAGACCAGGTTTTCTCCTTCAAGGCTCTTTACGGAAACGCTTGCCAGACTTGAAAAATCATCGCATGTTTTGGTCCGGGACTCCGTTAACTGTATTCCACGGTCGTGAGCAAGGATCGGGGCGTTGACGAAATTGACATGGTCTCCGACGATAGGCGTAAGCAGTCCCTTCAGTACCGCGGTTGTAAGCGGGGAAGTATCATGTTCCGTAATGGCCCCCGAAAACTTCACGCTGATCTCAAGTATCGCCCCCTCCGCAAGTTGCGCATGGAGCAGCCCGACCCTCTCCATAAGAATCACGTAGGGCCCCAGGACGTCCATCAATTCCGAGCTGATAGAAGGAACATTTACCGCGTTCTTTACGGTTCCGTGGAGGAGATAGGCCGTCATCTGCTTGGCCAGATCCCTTGCAGCGGCCTCTTCAGCCTCCCTGGTGGATGCGCTCAGGTGGGGAGTGCAGATGAAGTTGGGTAACTTCATGAGACGGTGTTCGCCGGGGGGCTCCCTTGTAAAGACGTCAAGCGCCGCCCCGCCGAGACGTCCGCTTTCGAGGGCGTAGAACAGGTCTTCCTCATTTACGATCCCTGCGTGCGCGCAGTTTACAAGGATCGCGCCTTTCTTCATCCTGGCAATCGTGCCCTTGTTGAAAAGATTGACCGCCCGGTCCGTCTTCGGGGTATGAACGCTTATGTAATCAGATCTTGCAAGCAGATCCTCAAAAGAGACCGGCTCAAGATCAAGCCTTTCTATTACATCCGGTTTGATATATGGATCATATGCAATTACCTTCATCCGCAGGCCCTTTGCCCTGTCCGCCGTAATACGACCAACGTGGCCGGCTCCCACAAGGCCAAGCACCTTGTTGAATACCTCCTGACCTGCAAATCTTTCCTGTTCCCATCTTCCCTCTCTGAGCGATTGGTTGGCCTGGGCAATGTTTCTTGAAAGGGCCAGGATCAGGGCTATGGCGTGTTCAGCAATCGCAACCGTACGGCCGTCAGGAGTATTCATGACAACGATTCCCCGCCTGCTTGCCGCCTTGATATCCACATTTTCAAGCCCGGCGCCGGCCCGGCCTATCACCTTGAGCCTGGATGCGGATTCAATGATACGCTCAGTTATCCGTGTTGCTCCGCCTATCGCAACTCCATCATAACCACTTATAATACCGGCAAGTTCCTCGTGGGTAAGCCCTGTGCTGACATCCACCCCGAGGTCTGGTGTTTCCTCAAAGATCTTGATACCGGCCTCGGCAAGCCTTTCGCACACAAGGACCTTCATGACTTCTCCTCAAAAGTATCCAATCATTCACTGCGATTTTTCAAGATACCGAGTGATTCTAGCATTTGGCTGCTGTTTGTCAAGAAGGGCAGTGACCGTTTGGCTTTGCGCAGATCAGGGCAGGCAGAAAAGAAAGCCGCTCCTACCCCTGATTCTTGAGATCATACGTCTATCCGGCTAAATTTCCCGCAAAGCCTTCAAGAAAGAAGAAGTCTCCTCAGGAGGTCTTTTGCGGCAGCATTGTTTTCAAAGGAAAGGCCTTTTCTGAGGTGTGATATGGCCTCCCCCTTTTCCCCCCGCCTCAGAGAGACCTGCGCCAGATTAAAAAAGGCCGTCGCGTATCCCGGATGTATCTTCAATGCCTCGCGAAAAAGCCCCTCGGCTTTTGCGAGGTCCCCTGATATGAGGTACTCGACCCCCAGGCTGTTTCTCACCCTCAGATGCTCTGAATCAAGAGAGGCGGCTTTTTCGAATGCCTCCACTGCCTTTTCCCTCTCGCCTGCCTCCCTCAAGGCTATCCCCAGGCTGAAGAAAAGGTCCGGTTCATCCGGTCTGGAAACTGCCTGGGCTTTCATTAACTCAGCCTGCGTTTCCGCGCACCTTCGCCGCGACCCGGCTTCAGGAAATACGGAATAGTCGCCTACAAGGTTCGCCCCGCAGAACCCGTCAACAAGGGCCAGGAATCTTGCCCTTTCCTGAGGAAGGGCTCTTTCCGGGTCAAAAAGCATGAAAAGAGGCGAAAGAACCGATGATGAAAACTCAACCATGTCGAGGAGCAATTCACTTTTACTCCCGGCTTCAAGGACATCCCTTGTCGCCTTGGAAACGGTTCTTCTCTCCCTTATCTTTTGATCAACCTCGTCTCCGCTCTTATATAGCGCCCTGGGGGCGGCGAACTCAAGCCTCGGCCTGTTGTCGGTATGGAGCGGCCCATCTCCGAAGACATGCTTCAGGTCTTCGCTCACAATAAGATTGAACAATAGGAGGGCATCGGGAAGCGACATATTGGCCGACCCTTGGGCGTATTTAACACGCCCGGAAGCCGTTTCCAGGTCTAAATCCAGCCTTTCCCTGAACCCCACAAGAAGATAGTCCCCCACTCCGGTCAAGGTCGCGAACATGGCCGATTCTGGAAAGACGGAGGCAAAGGTTCTTCCGACCATTGAAAAAACGCGCCAGTCCATCTCATAGGAGTGTATCCACTGGACAAAGATGCCGTTACCCCTCAGCCTCGTTTTTACCGTCTCAAAGAACTCTTTCGAATAGAGATTCGCAAGCCCGGCCATCCAGGGATTTGAAGGCTCCGAGACTATGACGTCATACACCGCGTTAGTCAGGGCGAGGTGGTTTCTGCCGTCCTGAAGGATGACCTTTGATACGGGGTTTTCAAGTACCTTGTTGTTCCACTTGGGAAAAAAGCGGCAGGCCTTCACCACCTCATCGCTTATCTCTACCACGTCAAGACCCTCTATCGGATATACCAGGGCCTCCCCGGCCGTCATGCCGCTTGCAAGACCAAGCACCATAACTTTCTTGGGATCGGGGTGAAAAAGGAGAGGAAGATGTGCCAGGAGGGTCTGGGTGGATCTATCCCCGTGAGAAGAGGCATCAGGCTTCCCGCTGTTAAGAAGGCTGTAGCGCACTGTTCCCAGGCTGTCCGTAAGGGTCTCAACGGTGGTGAATCCGCCGATCCCGTCTCCATAAAATACAAGGCTCCGGCCCCTTTCCTGTCTTGCAAGTATATCGTTTCCCTTGAAAAGCGCCTCAGTCCAGGAGGTCCTCAGCAGGTCTCCTTCAATGGAGCGGAAATCCCTGTAGCGTCCGTAGGAAAGGAGCATCCGGTTCCATGAGGGGAAACTCGTAAAAAAAACTATCCCGAGGCCTATACATCCCGCAGATATCAGCGCCCTCCGGATGCCTGCTTTCCCGGCATTGTAAAAGACGTAAAATCCCCCGCCGATGGCCGTGAAAAATTGAAGGCCCCCCGCGATCCTGAGAGCATTTTCCTTCCCCATAAAAGGAATCATGACAAACCCGGCGGCAAATGAGCCTAAAATCGCGCCAACGGTATTTACCGCATAGGCAGTGCCCACAGATCTTCCGATACCATCAAATGACCGGGTGTAGAGCTTGTTTACGATGGGGAAGGCGGCCCCGAGGAAGAAGGTCGGGATCACAAGGATCCCAAAGAGGATTAAAGATTGCGCAGTCATCAGGAGAGGGAAGTTCTCCCTGAAGGAATAGATGAGTTTGGCGAAGAAAAACTGTCCTCCCCCCAGGAATTGACTCAGGAGCACCGATAGTATGGCCGCCGTCATCTGCGTAATCACTAGGAGCTTGAAAGGATCCCTGCTCCTGTCCGATATCCACCCGAATACGATGCTTCCCGCGGCAAGCCCCAGTATGAAGGTGGATACGACGATGGTGAACGAATAGGTTGTAGGGCCTATCAGGAGTCCGAGAAGCCTCGTCCAGATAACCTCGTAGGACATGGCGCAGAATCCTGAGACGGCAAATATGATTAGCGCCCACGACCGTATTGGCCCGCTCGCAGGATCGGCCGCCGCAAGCGGGTCGGTTGAAGCTCCAACCTGAGCTGCGAAGTTGCCGTCGGCCCAGGCTTCGCGCGTGCCTTCCTTGCGGCTTTCCGGACTCGCCATACCGGGAAAGATAAATATAGCTAAAGCCGCTACTATGAAATTGAATGCAGCCGCAACCAAAAGGCTGCCCCAAATACCCATTTCCGGTATAAGGTAAAATCCAGCCAGTAAAGCCCCCGCGGCCGCGCCCAAGGTATTTATGCCGTATAGCCTTCCTGTCCTTTCTCCAAGGTGTGAAAGGTTTAACACATGAAACCGGCATAGAATTGGCAACGTGGCTCCCATGAGGGCGACCGGCAGTAACAGGATCAAACCGCAGCCCAGAAGTCCCAGGACTTGGTATAGCCAAAATATGTCAAATATATGATTGTAGGCCGCCCGGTAAACAGGGGTAAGCAAGGCGATCAAAAGAGGGCTTGAGATGCCGTAGATGCCTATTGCAGCCTCCATCCAGCCATACGCGGACAGCAGGCTTTTTCTTTGTTTGATCCTCTCTCCGTATCTCCCGGCCAAATAGCTGCCGGCGCCCAGACCTGCCATAAACACGGTGAGCACAGCGGCGACCGAATATGGAGCGCTTCCCAATACCTTGTCAACAAGCCTTATCCAGATGACCTGATATATAAGGCCCGCCATGCCCGACAGGAAAAAACAGGCAGTGATCATGCCATGAAGACGCTTTTCTTTTGGGGAGCCCGTCACATCAAATACCATGAGCCAAAAAAATCCCGGAGGGAGACCCTCCGGGATTCCTATAACTTACTCTACATTATAGCTGAATTACCACTTGATTTCCAGCAT
>MNYJ01000178.1:1523-4751 GCA_001874005.1 Desulfobacteraceae bacterium CG2_30_51_40 | reverse complement strand
ATGACTATCTATTTTCATATAAAACAAGGAGGCTTAAAATAATGAAGGAAGCGCCAAAACTGAACCTTAAGAGAAGCCTGGAATTGTTTGAAGATGCACTAAATCTTGTTCCGGGCGGAGTTCTGGGGGCAAGAAGGCCCGCTGATTTCATCATGGGAGAATATCCGATTTTCCTTGAGTATGGAAAAGGCTGCAAGCTTACAGACGTTGACGGAAACGAATATATAGATTTTCTTTGCGGTTATGGGCCGATCATCCTCGGATACAGGGAGGATGAGGTGGACGATGCCGTTATAAGGCAGATTAAGGATAAGGGGTTCTGCTTCACCCTTACTCAAAGATACCAGAATGATCTCGCAAGGAAGCTAAATGAGGTCATACCGAGCGCCGAGATGAGCATCTTCCTTAAGACAGGCTCGGATGGTACGACTGCGGCCATCCGGATCGCAAGGGCCTACACGAACAGAGTCAAGATCATGCGGTGCGGCTACCATGGATGGCATGACTGGTGTATCGAGATGAAGGGGGGCATCCCGGAGAAGCTCTACGAGGATGTCCATGGATTTCGCTATAACGATCTCGATGAGATCGAAGACCTGATGAAGAAACACGGGGACCAGACAGCGGCTATAATCATGACGCCCTTCGGGCATCCCCTTCATCAGAAGATGGAGACACCCAAGCCGGGTTTCCTTGAAGGGGTAAGGAAACTTGCAGACAAATACGGAGCCGTTCTTGTCTTCGACGAGGTACGCACCTGCTTCAGGTTGAGGATGGGCGGGGCTCAGGAGCTTTACGGGGTTACCCCTGACCTGACGGTTCTTGGCAAAGGAATGGCAAACGGGTATGCGATAAGCGTTGTTGCAGGAAAGAAGGACGTAATGATGGCCTCGGCATCAAAGCTATTCATCTCCTCCACCTTCTTCCCCAACAGTGACGGATATGTAGCCGCGCTCAAGACCATCGAGGTTCTGGAACGTGAACACGTTATTGATGCAATATGGAAAAAGGGAGACTACCTCCTCAAGGGAATCCGGAAGGTCATAGACAGGCACCAAAACGCAGGCGCCGAATTGAGCGGAGTGGCCCCCATGTTCTTTGTCACCTTCACCAAAGGCGACCCGAATACAACACGGGGCAGACGGACGGATTTTTTTACCCAGATGATCCGTAAGGGCTTTTTCTTTACCCCGCATCATCACGGGTACATCTGCTACAGGCATACGGAACCAGATCTGGGCAAGACGATTCAGGCCATGGATGAATCAATGGCCTATGTGAGTGAGAAATATAAATAGGGGGGGGAAGTTATGAAGGATGATCTTAATATTGTCGGCAAAAGGGTCGTTAGAAGCGATTCGCTTGCCAAGGTCACCGGCAGGGCGCGTTATACCGCGGATCTAAAATTCCCTAAGATGCTGGCGGCAAAGGTTCTGAGGAGCCCCTATCCTCACGCCAGGATTCTGGGGATAGACCTCACACGTGCGCTAAAGGTACCCGGGGTCAAGGCCGCCATAAGCGGCTTTGATACCCTCGGGGTCAAATGGGGGGTCTTTCGCTACACACAGGATCATTCAATGCTCCCCACGGACAAGGTGCGCTATGTCGGCGAAGACGTGGCAGCGGTAGCGGCGGTTGATGAGGAAACCGCCATGGAAGCGCTTTCTTACATAAAGGTGGACTACGAACCGCTTCCTGCCGTCTTTGATCCTGTGGAATCCATGAGCGAGGGCGCTCCGCAGATCCATGACGCCTACAAGAACAACATCAACATTCATGTTCACATTGACGTGGGCGAAGTGGACAAGGCCATGAAGGATGCCTATCTGGTCAGGGAGGATACCTTCAAGGCCGCAGGTGAGGCCTATGCCATGATGGAGCCTTACGCGGTGGTAGCCTCTTACGCAAATGGGTATCTGGATCTGTGGATGCCCAACGCGGGCCCCCATGTGAGGGCCAAGGCCCTCTCCAATCTGCTGAAGATGCCCTTAAACAGGGTGCGCGTCCGCCATATCAATTCAGGAGGCGCCTTCGGCGGTCGTTCTGAGGTGTCGCCGGGCGATTTGGTTGCGTCACTCTTGTCCATCAAGTCAGGAAGACCCGTGAAGCTTTCCCTCTCGCGGGAAGAAAACGCCATAAGCACCCGGCAGATACACGACATCATCGCCACTATAAGCACAGGGATGAAAAAGGACGGCACCATAGTGGCAAAGGATTACCGCGTCATCTATGACGGAGGCGCCTACAGTTCAACCGGCCCCATAGCCACATCCATTCCGTTCTATGTATATGAGGAATGCTACCGCTTTCCCAATGTCCGCTACAACGGATACAGGGTGCTTACAAACAAGGGCATAAGGGGCATGTACGGTTGCCACGGCAGGGCGTTTCTGGCCGGCAACGAGGCCCAGATGGACATGATGGCAAAGGAGCTGGGTCTTGACCCGGTGAAAATAAGGCTTAAAAACGGTCTTAAATCAGGGGAAGTAACCGCCACAAAATCAAAGATTACCAGTTGTGGCCTGGCTCAGACTATCACGAAGGCATCCGATAAAACCAACTTCAAGAAAAGATGGGCCAAGACCGAAAAAGGAAAAGGCATAGGCATGGGCTGCATCGCCATCATGTGCGGTTTCCCCATGGGGTTCCGCTCAGGATCGTCATGTTATGTAAAGATGAATGACGATGGGCAGGCGACGCTCGTGACCGGACTTGTGGACAATGGGCAGGGAAATGAATCCATGGTCATTCAGGTCGCATCCGAAATCCTGGGGATTCCCATGGAGGATATCAACCTGATCAATGCCGACACAGAGACGACCAACCTTGATCCCGGCGCCTATTCACAGGCGGCCGCGTTTGTCGGGGCAAATGCCGTGAGGATTGCCTGTGAAAATGCCCGCAAAAGGATTGTTTCCATAGCAGCGGAAAAACTCGGGGTGGAGGAAGGAGACATCGTCCTCAAAAACCGGCTGGCCTTTTCAGGGAAGACACCTGACAAGAAGATGCCCATCTCTTGGGTCATAAGGGAGGCCTTTTTCCGCGGAGACCCGATCGTTGCCACAGGCACCTATTTCCCCAATATTGATTTTGAGAGGGAATGGGTATCGAGACCCTGGGGACAGATGGCAGGCACATTCTCTTTCGGCACTTCAGTCGCCGAGGTCAGCATCGATAATGAGACCGGCAAGATCACGGTTCCTCATTTTACCGCCGCGCACGACTGCG